>NZ_NHML01000011.1:0-293135 GCF_002165735.1 Rhodococcus sp. NCIMB 12038 | reverse complement strand
CGGTTGACAGCTCCCCGAGGCTTATCGCAGCCTCCTACGTCCTTCATCGGCTCCTGGTGCCAAGGCATCCACCGTACGCTCTTCATTACTTACAACAAAGATGCTCGCGTCCACTGTGCAGTTCTCAAACAACACACAACCAACCATGTTCACGTCGCCACCGAACACCGGGAAAAACCCGGCCGGTATGACCACCACAATTGTNTGTCGTCACTTTCCTGTAGAGGAAACACTTGCGTGTTCTCTCAGGACCCAACAGTGCNNCGATATATCNCCCGCCGGCCGNCNNTCNGGNCGNCNGTNNTGNGNGAANGGTTGTCAGTGTTCCACCCATGAGCGTCNGCNGTNCNACTGNNGAGNACNNAACNGTCTCTGCCANNNCNTNNCCACCTGNNTGNCANNNGCATTGGAGATGTGCTCCTTAGAAAGGAGGTGATCCAGCCGCACCTTCCGGTACGGCTACCTTGTTACGACTTCGTCCCAATCGCCGATCCCACCTTCGACGGCTCCCTCCCACGAGGGGTTAGGCCACCGGCTTCGGGTGTTACCGACTTTCATGACGTGACGGGCGGTGTGTACAAGGCCCGGGAACGTATTCACCGCAGCGTTGCTGATCTGCGATTACTAGCGACTCCGACTTCACGGGGTCGAGTTGCAGACCCCGATCCGAACTGAGACCGGCTTTAAGGGATTCGCTCCACCTCACGGTATCGCAGCCCTCTGTACCGGCCATTGTAGCATGTGTGAAGCCCTGGACATAAGGGGCATGATGACTTGACGTCGTCCCCACCTTCCTCCGAGTTGACCCCGGCAGTCTCTTACGAGTCCCCACCATTACGTGCTGGCAACATAAGACAAGGGTTGCGCTCGTTGCGGGACTTAACCCAACATCTCACGACACGAGCTGACGACAGCCATGCACCACCTGTATACCGACCACAAGGGGGGCCGTATCTCTACGGCTTTCCGGTATATGTCAAACCCAGGTAAGGTTCTTCGCGTTGCATCGAATTAATCCACATGCTCCGCCGCTTGTGCGGGCCCCCGTCAATTCCTTTGAGTTTTAGCCTTGCGGCCGTACTCCCCAGGCGGGGCGCTTAATGCGTTAGCTACGGCACGGATCCCGTGGAAGGAAACCCACACCTAGCGCCCACCGTTTACGGCGTGGACTACCAGGGTATCTAATCCTGTTCGCTACCCACGCTTTCGCTCCTCAGCGTCAGTTACTGCCCAGAGACCCGCCTTCGCCACCGGTGTTCCTCCTGATATCTGCGCATTTCACCGCTACACCAGGAATTCCAGTCTCCCCTGCAGTACTCAAGTCTGCCCGTATCGCCTGCAAGCTCGAGGTTGAGCCTCGAGTTTTCACAGACGACGCGACAAACCGCCTACGAGCTCTTTACGCCCAGTAATTCCGGACAACGCTTGCACCCTACGTATTACCGCGGCTGCTGGCACGTAGTTGGCCGGTGCTTCTTCTGCAGGTACCGTCACTTTCGCTTCGTCCCTGCTGAAAGAGGTTTACAACCCGAAGGCCGTCATCCCTCACGCGGCGTCGCTGCATCAGGCTTTCGCCCATTGTGCAATATTCCCCACTGCTGCCTCCCGTAGGAGTCTGGGCCGTGTCTCAGTCCCAGTGTGGCCGGTCACCCTCTCAGGTCGGCTACCCGTCGTCGCCTTGGTAGGCCATTACCCCACCAACAAGCTGATAGGCCGCGGGCCCATCCTGCACCAGTAAACCTTTCCACCAAAAACCATGCAGCCTTTGGTCATATCCGGTATTAGACCCAGTTTCCCAGGCTTATCCCGAAGTGCAGGGCAGATCACCCACGTGTTACTCACCCGTTCGCCGCTCGTGTACCCCGAAGGGCCTTACCGCTCGACTTGCATGTGTTAAGCACGCCGCCAGCGTTCGTCCTGAGCCAGGATCAAACTCTCCGTTGAAGACTCTAGATTGGCCGGCAGAACCGNCAATCAGTCATAGACATCGAGTCAAATCACTAGCAAAAAAACTCAAACTAGCTTCAATCAAACACTGACCCCCCATCCGACGGAAGAAGGAAGGGAAGCCAGCAAAATACCCACACCACACACGNCAACCAAACCCCAAGAGGCGGTTGAACATTCGTGATGTGGAGTACCAAAAACATTTGGCACTGACATTCATCGACACACTGTTGAGTTCTCAAAGAACACGCGCACACCATCACCACTGACACACTCGCCAGCCGCTCCGGGGCAACCGTTCCATCTTATCCTACCAGCTTCACCGGCGCAAGCCGTGACGCTGATCAAGATCAAACCGGGGTTGAAGCACCACCATACACGGTAGTGAACTTCCGATTTACCAGGCGCCTGCGTCCAACCTCGTGTCCCCCGCCTTCCGGCCGGGGTCGGTGTCCGTGTCGCTCTGACCTGGAATAAGTTACGCGAAGGGAAACTGCTTGCCAAATCGCCAGGTCACGGTGTTTACAGTTACGGATTCCGCTGGTCAGAGCTGGTGTGCCCCTACGGGTCCGGGGCTTTGCCGCTCATACCGGTCGCTGTGACGCCGGACTCACCGTGAAGAACCGGGATCTGCGTCTACTCGTTCGATGAAGCCACCGAGTTCCTGGAGGATCTCGACGAAGCGGGGATACCCGCGGTCGATGTGGAAGACGTCGTGCACTTCAGTCACCCCATCGGCGACGAGACCCGCAAGCACGAGGCCGGCGCCTGCCCGGATGTCCGAGGACCACACCGGCGCACTCGACAGCTGGGCGATTCCCCGGATCACCGCGTGATGGCCGTCCGTCCGTGCGTCGGCGCCCAACCGGATCATCTCTTCGACGAAGCGGAACCGCGCCTCGAAGACGTTCTCCGTGATCATCGACGTTCCCTCCGCGACCGCCGCGAGCCCGATGGCCATCGGCTGCAGGTCGGTGGGGAATCCCGGGTAGGGCAGTGTCGCGAAGTTGACGGCGGTGGGCCGCGCTTCCTGGACCACCCGGAATCCGTCTGCCTCGGCCGTGACCTCGGCGCCGGCCACCCGCAGTTTGTCGAGCACCAGGCCGAGGTGCTTCGGGTTGACCCCGCGGACGCGCACGTCGCCGCGGGTCATCGACGCGGCGATCCCCCACGTCGCCGCGACGATCCGATCGCCGATGACCCGGTGCGTGGTCGGCTCGAGCGCGGGAACGCCCTGGATGGTCAGCGTGGACGTGCCGGCACCGAGGATCTTCGCGCCCATCTGGATCAGCATGTTGCACAGGTCGACGATCTCGGGTTCGCGGGCCGCATTGTCGATCACCGTCTCGCCCTTGGCGAGGACAGCCGCCATCAGGATGTTCTCGGTCGCCCCGACCGACGGGAACGCGAGTCGGATGTTCGCACCGTGCAGGTCCTCGGCCTGGGCGACCACGCAGCCGTGCTCGATCGTGCTGTGCGCACCAAGCAACCGCAGCCCCGACTGATGCATGTCGAGGGGCCGCGAACCGATGGCATCGCCACCGGGCAGCGCGACCACGGCGCGACGGCAGCGCGCGACGAGCGGTCCGAGAACACACACGGACGCGCGGAACTGACGTACCGCCGCGAAATCGGCGTGATGTTTGGGTTCGGCGGGTGTCGTGATCCGGACGACGGAATCGTCGAGGTCCACCTCGCAGCCGAGGCCGCGCAGGACGTCGGCCATCAAGGGAACATCCAGGATGTCCGGACAATTGGTGACAGTTGTGGTGCCCTCAGCCAACAGCGCTGCCGCCATCAGCTTGAGAACGCTGTTCTTCGCGCCCCCGACAGACACTTCACCTACGAGGCGGCTACCGCCGGTGACAAGGAAGCGTTCGCTCACAGAACACAGCCTAGAGCCAGGGATGCCGACACCGGAGGCCGGTACCGTAACGCTATGGCCGTACACCTCACCAAGATCTACACCCGGACCGGCGACGACGGGACCACCGGACTCAGCGATTTCTCCCGTGTGTCGAAGAACGATCCGCGGCTGATCGCGTACGCCGACTGCGACGAGGCGAACGCCTCGATCGGGGTTGCGGTCGCGCTGGGCGACCCGCCGGAGGAGATCCGGTCGATACTGCGGCAGATCCAGAACGACCTGTTCGATGCGGGCGCCGACCTCTCCACCCCGGTGGAAGCGGAACCGAAGTACCCGCCGCTGCGCATCACCGGCGAGTACGTCGATCGCCTCGAAGGCTGGTGCGACGAACTGAACGAACGCCTGGAACCGCTGAACTCGTTCATTCTCCCGGGCGGGACAGCGCTGGGAGCGCTGCTGCACGTGGCGCGGACGGTGACCCGTCGCGCCGAGCGGTCCGCGTGGGCGGCCGTCGACGCGAACCCGGAGACCACCAACGCTCTGCCGGCGAAGTACCTCAACCGGCTGTCGGATCTGCTGTTCATCGTCAGCAGGCTCGCGAACCCCGAGGGCGACGTCCTGTGGAAGCCGGGAGCCGGGAAGTCCTGATCAGAGCCGGCGACCGCGAACCGATCGGCCGGACGGTCGCGATTCGACCCAGGACAGGAACGCGGTCAATGCTCCCCCGTCCAATGCGATCTCGTACGAGCTCCCGCGGTCCTTGACCGACAGGATCATGATCTCCTCGGACATGATGTCGAATTCGGAGCCCTCCGGGCTGCGACGACCTGCGACCTCGACGCCCTGGCGCTCGATGCGCGAATCGGGGCCGGGTCGCAGACTCGACAGTTTGAAGAAGACGAGGGAACCCTCGCCGTAGCGGATGACGCCGTGACGCCACCCGGTGTCCCCCGGGGCAGGCGTCACCCGGAGGATCGCCGCGGTGCCCCCGCGGCGCAGAACTGCAAGCCGATACAGAAAAACCGCGACGAAGGCCGCGAGCAGCACAACCAGAATGATCAACACAGTCATTCCGATTGTCACTGTTCGTCGGCTCCGTCGCGGTCTTTCTCGTGCAGCCTAGGCGCGCTCTACAGCGCGGACCCGACCCTTGGCGACAGCAATCGCCTCGAGGTCGTCTCCACTCTCTGCAAGCACGGCCTTGGCCGCTTCCACATCGATGTCCTCGGCCAAGTCGGCTGACTCGGCGAGGATCGTGACTGTCTTCGCGGTCACGGACAGGAATCCGCCGTGCACAGCAGCGACGATACGCTCACCGTCGGCCGTCGTGATCGCAACCACTCCGCCCTCGACCAGCTGTCCGAGAACCGGCTCATGCCCAGGCATGACACCGATCTCGCCCTCGGTCGTCTGTGCGCTGACGAGAGTCGCCGAACCAGACCACAACCGTCGCTCCACGGCGACGAGTTCCACGGTCATCTCAGCCATCGTCGACTACTTCCCGGCGATCTTCTTGGCTGCAGCCTCGACGTCGTCGAGTCCACCACAGCTGTTGAACGCCTGCTCGGGCAGGTGATCGAACTCGCCCTTGCAGATGCGGTCGAACGCCTCGATGGTGTCGCGGAGCGGCACCACGGAGCCGGGCTCACCGGTGAACTTCTCGGCGACGATGAAGTTCTGGCCGAGGAACTTCTGCAGGCGACGGGCACGGCCGACGAGCACCTTGTCCTCTTCCTGCAGCTCGTCCATACCGAGGATGGCGATGATGTCCTGCAGTTCCTTGTACTTCTGCAGGATGCGCTTGACCTCGTTGGCGACCCGGAAGTGCTCGGCACCGACGATGCCGGGCTCCAGGATGCGGGAGGTGGAGGTCAGCGGGTCCACAGCGGGGTAGATACCCATCTGCGAGATCGGACGCGACAGCTCGGTGGTGGCATCGAGGTGCGCGAACGTCGTGGCCGGCGCCGGGTCGGTGTAGTCGTCGGCGGGCACGTAGATCGCCTGCAGCGAGGTGATGGAGCGGCCTCGCGTCGAGGTGATCCGCTCCTGCAGCTCACCCATCTCGTCAGCCAGGGTCGGCTGGTAACCCACGGCCGAAGGCATACGACCGAGCAGGGTCGACACCTCGGAACCGGCCTGGGTGAAACGGAAGATGTTGTCGATGAACAGCAGCACGTCCTGGCCCTGGACATCGCGGAAGTACTCCGCCATGGTCAGTGCGGACAGGGCGACGCGCATACGCGTTCCCGGCGGCTCGTCCATCTGGCCGAAGACAAGGGCGGTGTCCTGGAGGACGCCCATCTCTTCCATCTCGAGGTGAAGGTCGGTGCCCTCACGGGTGCGCTCACCGACGCCTGCGAACACCGAGGTTCCGGAGAACTCGCGGGCGATACGGGTGATCATTTCCTGGATCAGAACGGTCTTGCCGACACCGGCACCACCGAACAGACCGATCTTTCCACCCTTGACGTACGGGGTGAGGAGGTCGATGACCTTGATGCCGGTCTCGAGGATCTCCGTCTTGCCCTCGAGCTGGTCGAAGGCCGGTGGCTTGCGGTGGATGCCCCACTGCTCGCCGTCGCGACCCGTACCGGGAGCGTCGAGGCAGTCGCCCAGCGCGTTGAAGACGTGGCCCTTGACGACGTCGCCGACGGGAACCGAGATCGGCTTGCCCGTATCGGACACCGAGGTGCCGCGGATCAGACCGTCGGTGGGCTGCATCGAGACGGTGCGCACCAGGTTGTCGCCGAGGTGCTGTGCGACCTCGAGGGTCAGCGTCTTGGCGACCGAGGGGAGCGTGATCTCGGCGTGCAGGGCGTTGAACAGTTCAGGAATGGCGCCACGCGGGAATTCAACGTCCACGACGGGACCGATGACCCGCACGACGCGGCCGGCGACGGACGAACCCGAGCCTGCCCCGTTGTTTTCGGTTACTGCTGCGGTCATTGCTTAGTCACTTCCTGCGCTCGAGGCGAGCGCATTCGCGCCGCCGACGATCTCGCTGATTTCCTGGGTGATCTGGGCCTGGCGAGCCTGGTTTGCCTGACGGCTCAACGTGTTCACCAGTTCGTTTGCGTTGTCCGTCGCGGCCTTCATGGCCGTACGACGGGCAGCCGACTCCGACGCCGCAGCATCCAGCAGCGAGGAGTAGATGCGGGTGCTGATGTACTTCGGCAGCAGGGCACCGAGCAGCTTGTCGGGTTCCGGCTCGAAGTTGTATCCGGCGACCGGTTCCGAGTTGCTGGACCCGTGACCGTTCGTCAGCATGTCTTCGCCGAGTTCGACGTGCTCCTCGGAGACCATCACCTCGAGGGGAGCCATCCGGCGAACCTCGGGAGACTGGGTCAGCATCGACACGAAACGGGTGTAGACGATGTGCAGCTCGTCGACGCCTTCGATGGTGCCCTCGCCGTTCGGCGCGGGAACCTCGGAGCCGGATCCGGCCATGAACAGGTCGACCAGGTGCCGGCTCGCCTTGGCAGCGTCGGAGTAGCCCGGATCCTGGGAGAACCCGGTCCACGCACCTCCCAGATCGCGGCCACGGAACGTGTAGTAGCCCAGACCCTTGGATCCGAGCACGTAGATGACCGGATCCTTGCCCTCGCTGCGCAGCAGCTGGAACAGCTCCTCTGCCTCTTTGAGGACGTTGGAGTTGTATCCGCCGCACATACCGCGGTCGCTGGTGACGACCAGGACGGCCGCACGCTTGGGATCGGTGCGCTCGTTGAGCAACGGGTGGTCCAGCGAAGCGGACGCGCTCGCCAGCTCCGAGAGAACCTTCGTGATCTCCTCGGCGTACGGCTTCGCCGCGGCGACGCGCGACTGTGCCTTCGTGATCCGCGAGGTGGCGATCAGTTCCTGGGCCTTGGTGATCTTCTTGGTCGAGTTGACCGACTTGATGCGAGACCTCAGTTCGAGAATGCTTGCCATCGATCGATCACTCTCCCTTCATGTTTCGCAGCATCATGGGCAGGCCGCTCACTTGCTGACGGTGGTGCGCTTGACGTTGATCTGCTCGTGGCCGACCTCGCCGGCGTCCAGAGCTTCAGCCTCGGCCTCGTTCACGACCCGGCTTCCGTCGGACGCGAGGAAGGTTTCCTTGAACTTGTCGGTGGCCTCGACCAGCGCCTTGGCGTTGTCGGCGTCGAGGGCCTTGCCGCCCTTGATGCTCTCGTACACGCCGGAGGCGGTGCGGTGCAGCTCGTCGAGCAGCTCGGCCTCGAAGCGACGGACGTCGCCGACGGGCACGCTGTCGAAGACACCTTCACCGGCGAGGTAGATCGACACGATCTGGTCCTCGACGGGGATCGGGCTGTACTGATCCTGCTTGAGCAGCTCGACCAGGCGGGCACCACGCTCGAGCTGTGCCTTCGAGGCGGCGTCCAGGTCGGAGGCGAAGGCGGAGAACGCCTCGAGCTCACGGAACTGGGCCAGCTCCAGACGCAGCGAGCCGGAAACCTTCTTCATGCCCTTGGTCTGCGCGGCGCCACCGACACGGGACACCGAGATGCCGACGTTGATGGCGGGACGGACACCCTTGTTGAAGAGGTCCGACTCGAGGAACACCTGACCGTCGGTGATGGAGATGACGTTGGTCGGGATGTAGGCCGAGACGTCGTTGGCCTTGGTCTCGATGATCGGCAGCGCGGTCAGCGAACCTCCACCCAGGGCGTCGGACAGCTTGGCCGAACGCTCCAGCAGGCGGGAGTGCAGGTAGAAGACGTCACCGGGGTATGCCTCACGTCCCGGCGGGCGACGCAGCAGCAGCGAGATGGCGCGGTACGCCTCGGCCTGCTTGGTCAGGTCGTCGAACACGACCAGGACGTGCTTGCCCTGGTACATCCAGTGCTGACCGATGGCGGAGCCGGTGTAGGGCGCGAGCCACTTGAAACCGGCGGAGTCGGAGGCCGGGGCCGCGACGATGGTGGTGTACTCCATCGCGCCCTGCTCCTCGAGAGCAGCCTTGACGCCCGCGATGGTGGAGCCCTTCTGGCCGATCGCGACGTAGATGCAGCGAACCTGCTGCTTCTCGTCGCCGGTCTCCCAGTTGGCCTTCTGGTTCAGGATCGCGTCGATGCAGACGGCGGTCTTGCCCGTCTTACGGTCGCCGATGACGAGCTGACGCTGTCCGCGGCCGATCGGGGTCATCGCGTCGATGGCCTTGATGCCGGTCTGCAGCGGCTCCTCGACGGGCTGACGCTCGAGCACCGAGGCAGCCTGCAGCTCGAGGGCGCGGGTCTCGTCGCTCGCGATCTCGCCCAGGCCGTCGATCGGCTGGCCGAGCGGGTTGATGACGCGGCCGAGGAAGGCGTCGCCGACGGGTACCGACAGCACGTCGCCGGTCCGCTTGACTTCCTGGCCTTCCTGGATGTTCTCGTAATCGCCCAGGATGACGGCACCGATCTCGGTGGCATCCAGGTTGAGCGCGACGCCCAGAATTCCGCCGGGAAACTCCAGCAGTTCGTTGGCCATCGCCGAAGGCAGGCCACTGACGTGCGCGATGCCGTCGCTGGTGTCGGTCACGACGCCGACCTCTTCGCGGGAGGCCTCCGGGGAGTAGCTCGCGGTGTAGTTCTCGATCGCGCTACGGATCTCGTCGGAGGAGATCGTCAGCTCCGCCATGTTTTTCCTGCTCTCGGTGTCTGGTCTTCGAAAAGATCTGGGGTATGGGGTTCGGTTGCGGACTACTTGAGGGACTTCCGCAACGCTGCGAGACGTCCCGCTCCGCTGCCGTCGATCACCTCGTCGCCCACCCGGACGACCAAGCCGCTGAGGAGTTCAGGATCGACCTCCACGTGAACCGTCACCGGCTTCCCGTAGGTACGGGTGAGGGTGGCGGTCAGCCGATCCGACTGCTCACTGGACAGCGGAGCAGCGCTGCGCACCTTGGCGACAACGGCCTTCCGCTGTGCTGCTGCCAGATTCGACAGTGCGTCGAAGGCATCCGCGGGTGCGGAGTTCTTCAACCGGCCCACTGCCTGGGTCGCCAATGCCTCGGAGACCGCGGTGACCTTGCCGTACAGCAGCTTGGAGAGCAGGTCACGCTTGCCCTTCGCCGGTACGGAACGGTCGGACAGTGACTGCTCGAGCTTCGGATCACCGGCAACGATGCGGCCGAGGCGGAAGAGTTCGTCCTCGACGGCGTCGAGCTGTCCCTGATCGGCCGCTGCCTTCAGCAGCGATTCCCGACCGAGGAGCACCAGCGAGTTGAGCAGGTCGGAGGTGGCGGACCAGTCCTGGCCCACCGCCGCCTTCAGGACGGCGAGGGTCTCGGCCGAGACCTTGCCGCCGAACACCTGCTGGGCCAGACCTTCGCGAACGCTCCCGGTCGTCGAGGTGTCCGACAGCGCGCTCCGGAGAGTGCGCTGCTCGTCCAGGATCTCGACGACCGAGAACAGCTCGGCCCCGATCTGGGCCGCGGCCGCTGTGGCTGCTCCGGCAGAGACGGATCCCAAGGCCGAAGACAACGCAGCACGGGTCTGCGTCAAGGCCTCACGGCTCGCTGCGTACATGGTGCTCACTTCCCTGCTGCGGAATTTGCGCCGATGGAGTCGAGCTCGTTCAGGAATCGATCGACCGTGCCTGCCCGCTTCACGTCGTCGGCGAGGGACTCACCGATGAGCTTCTCAGCGAGGTCGACGGCGGTGCGGCCGAGATCGCCGCGCAGTTCGGCGACGATCTGCTGACGCTGGGCAACCAACTGGTTGTTCCCGGCGGCCACGATGCGGTCGCTTTCTTCCTGAGCCTGTGCCTTCATTTCGGCGATGATCTGCTGCCCCTGGGTGCGCGCGTCCTCACGGATCTGCGCAGCCTCGGTGCGAGCTTCGGCCAGCTGGGCGCGGTACTGCTCGAGTGCCGCCTTCGCTTCGGCCTGGGCCTCTTCGGCCCGCTTGATGCCGCCGTCGATCTGCTCGGTTCGCTCGGCAAGGACCTTCTGGAACATCGGAAGGACGTACTTCCAGAAGACGAAACCAACGATGACCAGGCAGACGATCGACCAAACGATGTCATACGTCGCGGGGAGGAGAGGGTTGTGGCTCTCTTCCTCTGCCGCGAGCAATGCGATGTTGGCTGCCATGACGGTCTTAGAAAATGAAGCCGGCGACGAGGCCGATCAGCGCGAGGGCTTCGGTGAAGGCGATACCGAGGAACATCGTGGTACGAACCTGTCCGGCCATCTCGGGCTGGCGAACCATGCCCTCGATTGCCTTACCGACGACGATACCCACGCCGATGCCGGGGCCGATCGCGGCGAGGCCGTAGCCGATGGCTCCGAAGCCCTTCGCCGTGGTGGTGGTCTCGACCGCTTCCTGTGCCAGGTACGCGAGGCTCATGGTGTTTCGTTCCCTTTCTGTTGACCTCCACCGTGTTCGGCGAGGCTCAGTTCTTGGTGTAGCTGGTCGTGAAGCTTGGTGGTGCTCAGTGCGAATCCGCGTGCAGTGCCAGGTCGATGTACACCGACGTGAGCAGCGCGAAGACGTAGGCCTGCAGGAAGATCACCAGCAGTTCGAAGAAGGTGAATGCAATGCCGGCGGCAAGCGAGGCCACACCGAACACGGCCTGGAACCCACCGGAGACGAAGAAGAAGTACTGAGTGGCGCTGAAGAACAGCACCAGCAGGATGTGGCCGGCCAGCATGTTGGCCATGAGACGAACCATGAGCGTGAACGGCCGGAGGACGAACGTCGAGATGAACTCGATCGGCACGAGCAGGAAGTGCAGCGGAAGCGGCACACCCGGAACGACGATGCTGCTCTTCACGTACTTGAAGAAGCCGTATTTCTTGATGCCGACGTAGTTGAACACGATGTACGCCAGGGCGGCGAGCACGAGCGGCATGCCGATTCGCGCGTTCGGCGAGATGTTGATGAAGGGGATGATGCTGCCGAGGTTGCTGGCGAGCACCAGGAAGAAGATGGTCGTGATGACCGGCAGGAAGCGCTTGCCCTGCTCCTTGCCGAGAATCTCTTCCGCGATGTTGATCCGGACGAAGTCGAGCGCGATCTCACCGATGTTCTGGACACCGCGAGGAATGATCTTCGGGCTGCGCATCGCGATGACGAAGAAGAGCATCATCAGGGCGGACAGCAGGATGCGAACCAGCATCAGGCGGTCGAGTTCGAACGGAGTCCCTTCGAACAGGACCGCGGGCGGGAAGAAGTCGTTCAGGGAAGGCGCGTGGAATTCTTCCGCGGCCACGTTGATGACGCTCAGCGTTCTCTCCCGTAGTCGGTCCGCAGCCTTCGTTGACTGCGGTTCGATCGGACATTGACGATCAAACAAGTCGACAAGCTCGACTCGCGTATTCGTCAGCTGCTGAGGACTGTTCGAGTCCAGCGTCTGTCGGTGTCGGCGACTCTCGTCGACTCGGCGGCCCTGGATGTGCGGCCACCTACAAGCATGCAATACCGGCGAGTAACTGACTCGCACTCTCATTGCTCTCGCTTGACCCAGACCTTAGCAAGTCATCTACGACGTTGTGTAGACGGGGTCGGGGTCGATTCAATTTTACTACATCTCGTAGTACTACTTATCGTCCGAATCGGACGATCCTGTGTCGTCCGACGGCGTGGGTTCGACATACGGCGCCTTGGTCCCGAGAACTCCGAACGTTTCCGCCCCCAGCACGATGACCAGCGAAAGCACCATGACCAGCACCAATGCCGTCTTGTCGTAGAAGTCGAGCGGTTTGAGGATCGCGAGGACCGTGATCGCGAGGATCATCTTCAGCAACCACGTACCGAGCAGTACCGCTCCCGCCGTCAGGGCCGGAAGCTTCGCGGTGAACAGCACACCGAGTGCGGTGCACAGGATGAACCCTCCCCCGACGGCCGCACCGAGAAGTGCCCCGTACAGGCCGGGCTTGCCCGCGACGAGAAACGCGATGATCGAACCGACGACTGCCAGCACGATCAGACCGAGAACTCCGTAGCGGACGGCAGCCCGCAACGACGCGGTGTGATCAGGGGCAGAGGCGGGGGTGAACGTCACGGTCGCCAAGGGTAGTGGATCCTCGCCGGTCCGCGGCAACCCTCCCGTCAGCCCCGGCGGTCGTGCTGCTGTCCGCGAATCGACGGGACGGCAGTCACGACCAGCGCGAAGACGAGCCCGCCCGCCACCAGGAGCACGACGACGCGACGGTCGAACAGGGCCGAACCGACCGCGCCGAACGCCAGCACACCGACCCACAAGTAGATGAGCAGCACGACGCGGCGGTGCGAGTGCCCGATCTGGAGGAGCCGGTGGTGGAGGTGCATCTTGTCGGGGCTGAATGGGCTCACCCCGGCGCGGGTGCGCCGGACGATGGCCAGCAACAGGTCGAGGATCGGAATGAACATGACGGCGCCGACCAGCAACAGCGGCGAGAGCAGACCGAGCAGGTCACGGGTGCCGTACGCGGTCAACGGGATGCGACCGGACGCGCTGGTGGAGATGGCCGCGAGCATCAGCCCGATCAGCATGGAGCCGGAGTCGCCCATGAAGATCTTGGCGGGCTGGAAGTTGTGCGGAAGGAAACCGAGACACGCACCTGCCAGCGCGGCGGCGATCAGAGCGGGCGGATAGGCGCTGACGTCGCCGCCCTGATCGTGCAGAAGTCCGACCGAGAACACGCAGATCGCGAGCGAGGAGATCAGGCCGAGGCCCGCAGCGAGGCCGTCGAGGCCGTCGACGAAGTTCATGGCGTTGACCATCACCACCGCAACGCCCACGGTGACGAGTCCGGCTTGCAGCTGGTCGAGGATGACCGTGCTGCCGTCCCCGAACGGCATGTAGACGATGAACCAGCTCACCCCCATCACGACGAGGATCCCGGCCGCCGTGACCTGGCCGACGAACTTCGTGAGCGCGTCCAGGCCCCAGCGGTCGTCGACCACGCCCACCAGCACGATCACGAACCCCGAGACCAGGGCCGCGGGAATGTCGGAGGTGAATTCGAATCCCCTGGTGAGCGCGGGTAGCTGTTGCGCGAACAACAACGCGACGAGCATGCCGAGATACATACCGACCCCGCCGAGGCGAGGCGTCGGGGTGACGTGGACGTCCCGGTCCCGCGGCACCGCCACCGCCCCGAACCGCAGCGCGAACAGCCGCACGGCGCCGGTGGCGAGGTAGGTGACCACCGCGGCGGTGAAGAGGACGAGCAGGAGTTCGCGCAGCGGGACACCCGCGCCCCCACCTGCTTGGGCCAGCACCGTGCCGGCCGATTCGGCAGCACTCACTGGGCGGACAGACTCTCCGCCGTCACTCCGAGCACGTCGGCGACATCGCCGGTGGGCACCGCGCCTTCACGCAGGATCCGCGGCGTCGCGCCGGTGAGGTCGACGATGGTCGATGCCTGCCCCTGTTCCGCCCGGCCGCCGTCGAGATACACGCTCGCCGATCCGCCGAGTTGCTCGCGGGCCTCCTCCACCGTCGTCGCGGGCGGGCGCCCGGAGACGTTCGCGCTCGACACCGCGAGCGGCCCGACCTCACGCAGCAGTTCGAGGGCGACCGGGTGCAGCGGCATGCGGAGCATGACCGTGCCCCGGGTGTCGCCGAGATCCCATGCCAGCGAAGGCGCTTGTTCCACAACGAGACTCAGTCCGCCGGGCCAGAACGCCCGGATGAGGTCGCGCGCCTGCGGGCGCACGCTGTACACCAGGCCGTCGATCGTGTTCCACGAGCCGACGAGCACGGGCACCGGCATGTCGCGACCGCGACCCTTGGCCCGCAGGAGGGCGGCGACAGCCTCGCTGTCGAAGGCGTCCGCGCCGATTCCGTACAGCGTGTCCGTGGGGAGCACGACGAGACGCCCGGCCTTCAGCGCATTCTTGGCGGCACTCAGTCCGGCGGAGCGTGAATCGGGAAGGCCACAGTCGTAAACGGTACTCACCGGTTCATTCTTTCACCCTCGGCGTCGGCCCCTGCACGCTGCGCCTCGATATCCGTTGCGACGCGCCGGGCCACGACGAAGCGCGGCTTGCCGGCCAGATCCGGGTGCTCCGCGACCTCGCCGAACACGCGGCGGGACGCGAACAGTGCCGCCACGTCGGAGCCGTTCGAGTCGTCGTGCTCGATGCCGACCGCTCCCCCGATCCGCAGCCAGCGCGCGACGTTCGAGATCATCGGCTTGATGACGGACAGACCGTCCGGTCCGGCGAACAGCGCGCTGTGCGGATCGTGGTCGGCTACCTCGGGTTCGAGTTCGACACCCTCCGGGATGTACGGCGGATTCGCGACGATCAGGTCGACCCCGCCCTCGAGCCCGGCGAGCAACGTCCGGTCGGTCACGTCGCCCTGATACAGCCGGATCGGCGCGTCACCTGCCTGTTCGCGGGCGTCGGCGTTGCGCCGAGCCCAGGCGAGGGCATGCGGTTCCAATTCGACGGCGTGCACGACGGCGTCGGGGCGGGCGTTGGCGATCGCCAGCGCGAGCGCGCCCGAACCGGTGCACAGGTCGAGGACCACCGGCGGATGCTGATCGCAGCTTCCGAGGAACGCGAGCGCCCACCCGAGCAGCAGTTCGGTCTCCGGGCGCGGCACGAAAACGCCGGGGCCGACCTCGATGTCGATGTCTCCCATGGCGGCCGTACCGAGGATGTACTGCAACGGAATCCGCTTGGCCCGTTGGTCCACCATCTTCTTGTAGGCATCGATCACCGACTCGTCGACGAGCGGGACGAGCCCGAGCCGGGTCCGCTCCACCCCCAGCAGGTGTGCGGCGAGCAGTTCGGCGTCCGCACGGGAGCTACGCACCCCGGCCTCGTCGAGTTGCGCGGTTGCGTCGATCAGGGCCAGGCGAAGAGGAAGGCGACTCACAGGTACAGACTGCCACGCGGCCCAGCGTCCGGTGGCGCGGTCCCGCCTTCGCGGTTACTCCGCGGCGAGCCTCGCCTCGCGGTCCGACTTGCCGAGCGCGTCGAGGAGGGCGTCGAGTTCGCCGTCCAGGACCGCATCCAGGTTGTGGGACTTGAACCCGATCCGGTGATCGGTGATGCGGTTCTCCGGGAAGTTGTATGTGCGGATCCGCTCCGAACGGTCGACGGTGCGCACCTGGCTCTGTCTGCCCGCCGACGCCTCCGCGTCCGCGGCCTCCTCCGCCGCGGCCTGCAGCCGGGCGGCGAGCACCTGCATGGCGCGGGCCTTGTTCTGCAGCTGCGAGCGTTCGTTCTGACAGGTCACGACGATGCCGGTGGGCAGGTGCGTGATCCGGACCGCGGAGTCGGTGGTGTTGACACCCTGACCGCCCTTGCCCGAGGAGCGGTAGACGTCGATGCGCAGATCGGTTTCGTCGATCTGCACCTCCTCCACCTCTTCCGGTTCCGGGTAGATGAGGACACCGGCGGCGGACGTGTGGACACGCCCCTGCGATTCCGTCACCGGCACGCGCTGCACACGGTGGACGCCGCCCTCGAACTTCAGCCGCGCCCAGACCCCGTCACGCACATCGCCCTTCGACTTGATCGACAGCGTCGCGTCCTTGTATCCACCGAGGTCGGAGACCGTCGCGTCGAGGATCTCGACGCGCCAACCGTGACGCTCGGCGTACCGGACGTACATCCGGGCCAGGTCGGAGGCGAACAGCGCGGATTCCTCACCGCCCTCCCCCGACTTCACCTCGAGCACCACGTCGTCACCGTCGTGCGGGTCGCGGGGGGCCAGCAGATCGGTGAGGGCCTTGTCCAGTTCGAGGACCTGCTCCTCGAGTGCGGGCACCTCGGCGGCGAAGCTGGAGTCGTCCGCGGCGAGTTCACGCGCCGCGTCCAGATCGTCCTGCGCCGACTTGAGCCTGGTGTACGTCGCCATGATCGGCGCGAGTTCGGCGAATCGCTTGCCCGCCTTGCGGGCCGCGGAAGCGTCGTTGTGCAGGGCCGGGTCCGACAACTGCTGCTCCAGGCCGGCATGTTCGGCCAGGATGTCGTCGATGGCCGAAGGCTGGGTGGTCCCTGCCATGATTCGCTCCGCTCTGCGTTCGTTCGGGAGTAGGCACAAAAAAGCCGACGCCCGGCCTGCAATTATCGCAGGACGGGCGTCGGCGGAACAGCTAGGACTCTGCAGATTCCTTGGCTGCGCCCTTGCCGGCACGCTTGCCGTAGCGAGCCTCGAAGCGGGCGACACGTCCACCGGTGTCGAGGATCTTCTGCTTGCCGGTGTAGAACGGGTGGCACTGCGAGCAGACCTCGACGTTGATACGCCCGGACTCCTTGGTGCTGTGGGTCTCGAAGGTGTTGCCGCAACCACAGACCACGGTGGTGGCCACGTAATTGGGGTGAATGCCTGACTTCATGGTGTCCCTTTCAATGGTCGCCGGGTCGCCTTCGCCATTCGAAGACGTGAACCGGAACCGGACTCAGCCGCTCAGTATGCCAGATCGCAGGTTCGCGATCCCAATCGGCATTTCTGCTTGCGGTGTGGTCAACGCGGGTGGTCCGCGTTTTGTTCCACGGTGATTCCGGAGCGGAAAACAGCGGGGCCCGGCGACAAAAGTCGCCGGGCCCCGCTTCGGGTCGATGATCAGTCGTCGATCGCGCCCGGAGCAGTCTTCGACACCTGCATGAGGAATTCGAGGTTGCTCTTGCTCTTCTTGAGCCGGTCGATCAGCAGATCGATGGCCTGGTGCGAATCGAGTCCGGAGAGCACGCGCCGAAGCTTGTGCAGCACCGCCGCCTCGTCCGGGCTGAGCAGCAGCTCGTCCTTACGTGTGCCCGAGGGGTTCACGTCCACGGCCGGGAACACGCGACGTTCCGCGATCTTGCGGTCGAGCTTCAGCTCGGCGTTACCGGTGCCCTTGAACTCCTCGAAGATCACGGTGTCGCCGGTGGAACCGGTCTCGACCATGGCCGTCGCGATGATCGTGAGCGAACCGCCGTTCTCGATGTTGCGCGCAGCACCGAGGAAACGCTTCGGCGGGTACAGCGCGGTCGAGTCGACACCACCGGAGAGGATGCGTCCCGACGCCGGCGACGAGTTGTTGTACGCACGGCCGAGGCGGGTGATCGAGTCGAGCAGGACGACGACGTCCTTACCCGCCTCCACCAGGCGCTTCGCACGCTCGATGGCGAGCTCGGCGACCGACGTGTGGTCTCCCGGCGGGCGGTCGAAGGTCGAGGAGATGACCTCGCCCTTCACCGAACGCTGCATGTCGGTGACCTCTTCGGGACGCTCGTCGACCAGCACGACCATGAGGTAGCACTCGGGGTTGTTGGTCGCGATGGCGTTCGCGATGGCCTGCAGAACGCTGGTCTTACCGGCCTTCGGCGGACTCACGATCAGCGCACGCTGTCCCTTGCCGATCGGCATCACCAGGTCGATGACACGCGTCGTCAGGATGTTCGGCGTCGTCTCCAGCCGCAGCCGCTGATTCGGGTACAGCGGGGTGAGCTTGCCGAACTCGGGGCGCTTCTTGGCCGCTTCGATGTCGCCGCCGTTGACGGTGTCGATGCGGACCAGCGGGTTGAACTTCTGCCGCTGGTTGGCCTGATCGCCCTCGCGTCCCACCCGGACGGCGCCGGTGATGGCGTCACCGCGACGGAGACCGTTCTTGCGGATCAGGTTCATCGACACGTAGACGTCGTTCGGTCCGGCCAGGTAGCCGGAGGTCCGCACGAACGCGTAGTTGTCGAGGACGTCCAAGATGCCCGCGACCGGCTGCAGGACGTCGTCCTCGCGGATCTCGGTCTCGCGGACGTCGCCGCCGCCGCCTTCACCGCGGTCGCGTCCACGACGACGTTCGCGGAAGCGACGTCCGCGGCGTCCGCGACCGCCTTCCTCGTCGTCGCCGGGGCGGTTGTCGTTGGTGCGCGGGCCGTTGTTGCCCTGGCCGCGGTCGCCGCGGTTGTCGCGATCGCCCCGGTCACCGCGTTCGCCCCGGTCACTGCGGGTCTCGCCGCGATCACCACGGGTGTCGCCACGGTCGCCGCCGCGCTCACGTCGGTTGCGGTCGCCGCCCTGCTCGCCGGAGCCGTCCTGCTTTGCAGGCTTCTCGGCGGAATCCTGACGGTCTTCGGCCTGCTTGCGCTCGGCCTGCTGCGTGTCTGTGGCAGTCGCCGAGGCGGTGTCCTGAGCGTTGCCGCCCTGGTCACCCTGCTCGGGAGCGCCTGCCCGACGCGCGGATCCGCGGCGCTGGCGGCCACGACGTCCGCCTTCGGCGGTGTCGGTGTCGCCGGCTGCGCCCTCGGCCGTCGCAGGTTCGGCCGTCTTGGGCTCGGCGGCCTTCTCGGCGGGCTCCGTCTGCGGAGTCACTTCGAGTTCGGTCTGAGCGGACTGTTCGCGCTTTGCGCGCGTCGCCCGAGTCCGGGGAGCGGTTTCGGTCGCGGCAGCGGCCGGGGCTGCAGAGCCGCCCTGACGCTCCTTGATCGCGGCGATCAGGTCACCCTTGCGCATCCCCGAAATGCCCTTGATGCCCAGCTCACCTGCGAGAGAGCGGAGCTCGGTGAGCACCATTCCGGACAGCCCGGCACCTCGGCGCGCGTCGGCGCGCTTTGTGGAGGCCGTCACTGATGACGCCTGTGAAGAGTCGCCTGCCTGCGCGCCAACGGTATCCACCGAGGAGGCGCGCACAGGAGCGGCGATGAGGTCCGTATCGGTCACGGAGGTCCTTTCCTTCCCTCACTCGCGCTGCGCAGAGTCGAGGGTTCGTCCCGTAATTCGGTTTCGAATACCGAATTCGGATGTGCCGTACGTAGTTGCATGTGAAGAACTGCCGGCTTGCCCGCCATCACATCACCCTTGAAACAGGCGCGTACTCGCAATCCCTACACGACAGATAGTGCGGAGGATCGTGCCAGGAGCCGTCAACCCCGATTGACCTGGAGTAATTGCCCTGGTGAAGCACCGGCGTCTGATGCGCACGATGTACGGACATTGCCCAGGATAGCTGTGAACGCCCGTAGGGGCAAGGAGACGCCCCTACGGCGTGTCAGCTGGTCCGGACGCCGTCTGCTACGTCCAGTTCGAGAACCTGCAACCCCTCGGCCTCGGCCTGTGCTCGAAGATCCACAGGGAAAGGCTCCGTGGTCAATGCGAGGACGGTCGGTCCGGCTCCCGAGACGGTGGCGGCGATACCCGCCTTCCGGAGGACGGCGATCCATCGCGTCGTCAGCGGGAGGGCCGGAGCGCGCTGCGTCTGATGCAGCCGGTCCTCGGTGGCCGCCATGAGAAGGTCGGGACGCTCTGTGAGCGCCACCACAGCGAGGGCCCCACGACTGACATTGAACGCGGCGTCCCGGTGGGGAACCGTCTCCGGCAACAGACCCCGCGTGTGCGCCGTCGACGAACGCTCCCCCGGAACCAGCGCGACGACCCGGATCGCGGGG
Source organism: Rhodococcus sp. NCIMB 12038 (assembly GCF_002165735.1). Classification (NCBI taxonomy): domain Bacteria; kingdom Bacillati; phylum Actinomycetota; class Actinomycetes; order Mycobacteriales; family Nocardiaceae; genus Rhodococcus; species Rhodococcus sp. NCIMB 12038. The sequence continues at coordinate 273,026 of NZ_NHML01000011.1, read as the reverse complement.
TGCACCTTCAGCGCGACGGCCGAGTAGATGTCGGTGGCCGCGGGGGCTCCGTCGGCCTGCTCACCCGCGCAGCTCCACGACACGACGGCACCGCCGAGCACGCTCGCCGACGCGTTGTCGGGATGCCCTTCGAATTCGGACGACAGCTGGACGAGCTGATCGGGCGACAGCCCGAGTTCGGGGTCGAGCTTGATCGCCAGACCATTGGCGGCCGCCAGTCCCCCGACGACGGCGGAGGCGGAGGATCCCAGACCCCGCGAATGGGGTATCACGTTGCGGCACACCACATCCAGGCCATCGGCCCACACCCCGGCCGATTCCAGGCCGCGTTCGATCGCCCGGACCACGAGATGGGACGGACCCCACGGCACGTCGTCGGCGCCCTCGCCCTCGACCCGGATGTTCAGCCCCGAAGCCGTGGTCGTCACGGTGATCTCGTCGTACAGCCCGAGCGCGATACCCAGCGTGTCGAAACCCGGGCCGAGATTGGCGCTCGACGCAGGAACGCGGGCGGTCACGGTGAGGCCCGCTGGGAGGGTCTGTGTCATGGCGGCGGTCTGGTCCTGCGGCGTGGTGGGCGTGGGCGCCCCCACTACGCCAGCTCGAGGGCCGAGGCGACAGCGACAGGGTCGACCGGGATCGGTTGGACCTCAGGCATACCCGCCAGCGCCGTGTCGGGGTCCTTGAGGCCGTTACCGGTGACCGTGCAGACGACGGTCAGCCCGGAGTCCAGCCAGCCCTCCTTGCGGGCGGCGAGCAGGCCCGCAACGCTCGCGGCGGAGGCGGGTTCGACGAAGACCCCTTCGGTCCTGGCGATCAGCCGGTACGCCTCGAGGATCTCGTCGTCGGTGGCGGCCCGGAACGCGCCGTGCGACTCTTCCTTCGCGGTGACCGCGCCGTTCCAGGATGCCGGCGAGCCGATGCGGATCGCGGTCGCGATGGTCTCCGGGTCCTTCACCGGCGCACCGAGGACGAGCGGCGCCGCACCCGCGGCCTGCACGCCGAGCATGCGGGGCTTCACACTGGTGAGCCCGTCCGCGTAGTACTCGGAGTACCCGCGCCAGTAGGCGGTGATGTTGCCTGCGTTGCCGACCGGGAGGGCGTGCACGTCGGGGGCCTTGCCGAGGGCGTCGCAGATCTCGAACGCCGCGGTCTTCTGACCCTCGATGCGGACCGGGTTGACCGAGTTCACGAGCCCGATCGTGGGGAATTCCGCGGTGGTCTTGCGGGCCAGTTCGAGACAGTCGTCGAAGTTGCCCTGCACCTGGATGATCCGCGCACCGTGCATGACGGCCTGCGCGAGCTTGCCCATGGCGATCTTGCCCTGCGGCACCAGCACGGCGCAGGTCATCTTCGCCTTGGCGGCGTACGCGGCGGCGGAGGCAGAGGTGTTACCCGTGGACGCGCACAGGACGGCCTGCTGACCGCGGGCCAGCGCATCGGTGACGGCCATCGTCATGCCGCGGTCCTTGAACGAACCGGTGGGGTTGAGCCCCTCGACCTTCAGGTAGACGTCGCAACCGGTGATCTCCGACAGGTGCCCGGCGGGCAGCAGCGGGGTGCCGCCCTCGCGGAGGGTGACCGTCTTCCAGTTCGGTCCGATGGCGAGGCGGTCGCGGTAAGCCTCGATCAGCCCCGGCCAGGGGGTGTGAACGGGGTTACGGGTGCCGGTCATTGTTCGGTGCCTTCCAGTCGCAGCACGCTGGTCACAGCGGTGACGAATTCGAGTTTGCTCAGGGCCTCAACGGTTTCCGACAGGGCAGAATCCGTCGCGACGTGGGTCACGACGACGAGGCGGGCGCCGTCGCCGGCACCTTCCTGCCGCACGGTGGAGATGCTGACGCCGTGCTGCGAGAATTCGGCAGCCACCGCCGACAGGACCCCGGCCTTGTCCGCTACCTGCATGTTGACGTAGTAGCGGGTGGGGATGTCGCCGATCGGCGCGATCTTCAGCTTGGCGTACTTGGACTCGCGGGGTCCGCGGCCACCGTTCACCTTGTTGCGCGCGGCCATCACCAGGTCGCCCATCACGGCCGACGCGGTGGGGGCGCCGCCGGCGCCCTGACCGTAGAACATCAGGCGTCCGGCGTTCTCCGCCTCGACGACGACGGCGTTGAACGCACCGTTGACCGCGGCCAGCGGGTGCTCCACCGGCACGAGAGCCGGGTAGACCCGAGCGGAGATCCGCTCCTTGCCCTCGGGGGTGGTGATCCGCTCGCAGATGGACAGCAGCTTGATCGTGCAGTCGAGGGCGCGGGCCGACGTCAGGTCGGCCGCGGTGATCTTGGAGATCCCCTCGCGGTACACGTCGGCGGCGGTGACCCGGGTGTGGAACGCGATCGACGCGAGGATGGCGGCCTTGGCCGCGGCGTCGTAGCCCTCCACGTCGGCGGTCGGATCTGCCTCGGCGTATCCCAGGCGTCCGGCCTCGGCGAGGGTCGCGGCGTAGTCCGCACCGGTCTCGTCCATCGCCGACAGGATGAAGTTGGTGGTTCCGTTCACGATTCCGGCGACCTTGTTCACCCGGTCGCCGGCAAGCGACTGGATGAGCGGGCGGATCACGGGGATCGCACCGGCAACGGCGGCCTCGAAGTAGAGGTCGACGTTGTGCAGTTCCGCGGCCTCGGCCAGTTCACCGGTGTGATCGGCGAGGAGCGCCTTGTTGGCGGTGACGACGGACTTGCCGGAGTTCAGCGCCGAGAGAATCAGCTTGCGGGGCAGATCCATGCCCCCGATCACCTCGACGACCAGGTCGACGTCGTCGCGGGCCACGAGGGACTCCGCGTCGGTGGTCTGCAACTCCTCGGGAATTCCGCGGTCCTTGCCGGGGCGGCGGACAGCCACTCCACGCAGTTCCAGCGGGGCGCCGACGCGAGCCTCGAGGTCTTCGCTGTGCTCCCGCAGGATGCGCACGACCTCGCTCCCGACGTTGCCGAGGCCGAGGACGGCCACACCGATAGCGCGATGCGCCGATTCGCTCGTCACTCTTGTACCTCCAAGCTCAACAGGTCTTCCACGGTTTCCCTCCGGAGGATCACGCGCGACTGTCCGTCGCGCACAGCCACCACGGCAGGGCGGGCGAGCAGGTTGTACCTGCTCGACATCGAATAGCAGTATGCACCGGTGGCCGCGACGGCGAGCAAATCGCCGGCGTCGATGTCCTCCGGCATCCAGGTATCGCGGATAACGATGTCACCGGACTCGCAGTGCTTGCCGACGACGCGGGACACCACCGGCGCCGCGTCGCTGACCCGCGAGACCAGTTTGGCCTCGTACTCCGCCTGGTACAGCGCGGTGCGGATGTTGTCGCTCATTCCGCCGTCGACGCTGACGTACCGGCGGGTGAGGTTGCTGCCGACGGTGACGTCCTTGATGGTGCCGACCTCGTACAGCGTGACCGTTCCGGGTCCGGCGATCGCGCGGCCGGGTTCGACGGCCAGCGTCGGCTCGGGCAGACCGGCGAGCGCCGACTCGTGGCGCACGATGTCGCCGAGTTTGGCGGCGAGCTGGTCGACCGGCGGCGGGTCGTCGGTGGGGACGTAGGAGATGCCCATGCCGCCGCCGAGATCGATGATCGAGATCTGGGCGGTCTTCTCGACGCCGAACTCCGCGACGACGTCCCGCAGGAGGCCGATCACGCGGTGCGCGGCCACCTCGAAGCCGTCGACGTCGAAGATCTGCGAGCCGATGTGGCTGTGGAGGCCGACGAGGCGAAGGTTGTCGGCGGCGAAGACCCGCCGGACCGCGTCGATCGCCTTTCCGCCGGCCAGCGAGAACCCGAACTTCTGATCCTCGTGGGCGGTGGAGATGAACTCGTGGGTGTGCGCCTCGACTCCGACGGTCACGCGAATCAGAACGTCCTGCACCACACCGGCTTCGGCGGCCACCTTGTCGAGGCGGTCGATCTCCGTGGCGGAGTCGAGCACGATGTGCCCGACCCGGGCCGACATCGCGGCGGTCAGCTCGGCGACCGACTTGTTGTTGCCGTGCATGGCAATTCGCTCCGCCGGGAATCCGGCGTGCAGCGCGACCGCGAGTTCGCCGCCCGACGCGACGTCCAGGGACAGGCCCTCGTCGGCGACCCAGCGGGCGATCTCGCCGCACAGGAACGCCTTCGACGCGTAGTGCACCTTGGCCGTCGGCCCGAAGGCGCGGGCCATGTCGCGGCAGCGGGACCGGAAGTCGTCCTCGTCGACGACGAACAGTGGGGTGCCGTACTTCTCGGCCAGTTCGGTGACCGGGATGCCCGCGAGGCTGACCACCCCGTCCGCGGCGCGGCGGGCGTTGCGGGGCCACACCTCGGGAGAGAGTGCGGCGAATGCGGCCGCGTCGGCGGGACGTTCGGGCAGACCGGGCGCGTGCACTTGCTCGGCGTGCTTGGGACCGGCGGGGTGCGCGCTCACATCTGCTCCGGTGCGCTGACGCCGAGCAGGGCGAGTCCGTTGGCCAGGACCTGACGGGACGCGTCGCACAGCGCCAGTCGCGCGATGTGCAGCGGGCCGACCTCTTCGTCGCCCTGGGGCAGGATGCGGCAGGCACCGTAGAACCGGTGGTAGGCGCCGGCCAGCTCCTCGAGATAGCGCGCAATACGGTGCGGCTCACGCAGATTCGCGGCGCTGGTCACGACCCGCGGGTACTCGCCGAGGGTGCGGATCAGATCGCCCTCCTGCTCCGAGACCAGCAGCGAGAAGTCGGGATCCGTGACGGCGATGCCGAGGTCGGCGGCGTTGCGGGCGATGGCCGACAGCCGGGCGTGCGCGTACTGCACGTAGTACACCGGGTTCTCGTTGCCGGTGCTCGTCCACAGTTCGAGGTCGATGTCGATGCTCGAATCCACCGACGACCTGATCATCGCGTACCGCGACGCGTCGACGCCGATCGCCTCGACCAGGTCGTCGAGGGTGATGACGGTGCCGGCGCGCTTGCTCATCTTCACGGCCACGCCTTCGCGGACCAGGTTCACCATCTGGCCGATGAGCACCTCGACGGTGTCGGGGTCGTCGCCGAACGCGGCCGCGGCCGCCTTCAGCCGGCCGATGTACCCGTGGTGGTCCGCACCGAGCATGTAGATGCACAGGTCGAAGCCGCGGGAGCGCTTGTCCTGGAAGTAGGCGATGTCGCCGGCGATGTACGCCGCGTTGCCGTCGCTCTTGATGACGACCCGGTCCTTGTCGTCGCCGAAGTCGGTGCTCTTGAGCCACCAGGCGCCGTCCTCCGGGAAGAGGTTGCCGGAGTCCTTCAGCGTCTGGACGGCCTTCTCCACCGCGCCGGACTCGAACAGCGAGTTCTCGTGGAAGTAGACGTCGAAGTCGACGCCGAACTCGTGCAGGGTGCGCTTGATGTGCGCGAACATGAGTTCGACGCCGATGGCGCGGAAGACCTCCTGCTGCTCCCCCGCAGGCAGGTCCAGCACGTCGGGGCGCTGCCGCTGCACGTCGGCGGCGATGTCGGCGATGTAGGCGCCCGCGTATCCGTCCTCCGGGGCGGGCTCGCCCTTGGCGGCGGCGATCAGCGAACGGGAGAACCGGTCGATCTGGGCGCCGTGGTCGTTGAAGTAGTACTCACGTGTGACCGCGGCACCCTGGGTGGACAGGATCCGGCCCAGCGCGTCGCCCACGGCGGCCCAGCGGGTTCCGCCGAGGTGGATGGGGCCGGTGGGGTTCGCGGAGACGAACTCGAGATTGATCTTCTTGCCGTCGAGCGTGTGGCCGGACCCGAACGCGGCACCAGCCTCGAGGATCTTCGCGACGATCGCACCCTGCGCGTCGGCGGCCAGGCGGATGTTGAGAAAGCCCGGGCCCGCGATGTCGGCGCTGTCGATACCCTCGGCCGCGGTCAGCGCGTCGGCGAGCCAGCCGGCCAGCTCACGCGGGTTGGTACCGACCTTCTTGGCCACCTGCATCGCGACGTTGGTGGCGTAATCGCCGTGCTCGGGATTGCGCGGACGCTCGACCGTGAGAGTGTCGGGAAGTACGGACACGTCGAGTCCGCGTTCGGCGAGCACTTTCGCGGCGGTTCCGCGGAGCAGTTCGGCAAGGTCAGCTGGAGTCACAGGTATCTATCCTATGGCCAACGCGTCCCGAGCGGTGATCCGGCTTGCCGCGAGTCCCGGCGACCGCAGGCGAGCGTGGCCCCGGCCACTCTCCCAGGTTGCGCTCAGGGTGGGTAAGTAGAGTGGGATCGCCCTGAGTCCCGGCTCTCAGCTCCCGGTCGCCGGGGGTCGAGCGCCCGTAACCCACACACCGAAAGATCACAATCGATGCCAAGCGGTTCGGAAAGTCGCGGTCCCGATAAGAACTCGGGCGCGAAGTCGGCGAAGGCCATCAAGGCCGCCAAGAAGAAGAGCGGCGGAGCGAAAGTCAAGGGCGGCGCGTCCGCTCCCCGGAACATCCCCTGGCTGACGATCGGCGCCGGAGCGGCCGTTCTCGCGCTCGTGGCGGTCCTCGCGATCAACCTCATTCCCAAGTATCAGGCGAAGGAAGAGGCCGCCAAGTACGCGCCGAGCGCCGAGAACCCCGACCCGTCGGTCAACATCGACGGCGTGCTGAAGGTCGACTACCCGGCAGGCATTCACATCCAGCCGACGCAGCGCGTCGCGTACGACCAGTCGCCGCCGTTCGGCGGCCCGCACGACGCCATCTGGGCGACGTGCACCGGCACGGTCTACCCGAACGCGATCCGCACCGAGAACGCGGTGCACTCGCTCGAGCACGGCGCCGTGTGGATCGCCTACAACCCGGACGAGCTGTCCGCCGACCAGGTCGAGACGCTGAAGGACAAGGTGGACGGCGAGACGTACACGCTGATGTCGCCGTACCCGGGCCTCGACAGCCCCGTCTCCCTGCAGTCGTGGGGTCACCAGTTGAAGGTGGACAGCGTCGACGACGAGCGCATCGACCAATTCATCACCGCACTGCGGATCAACAAGAACACGTATCCCGAGGTCGGCGCGAGCTGCTCGTCCATCCCGGGCTCCGGTTTCGACCCGGACAACCCGCCGCCGTTCGACCCGTCCACGCCGGGCGCGGACGCGGTGCCGATGGACGGTGGCGGAATCAGCCCCGACCAGTCGGAATCCGGCGGCGCGGGAGCGCAGCTGCCGAGCGGCATGCAGCTCCCGAGCGACCTGCAGCTGCCGTCCGATCTGCAGCAGGCCCCGGCCGAGGGCGGCAATGGCTAGTTCTGCCGACACCGGGCACGGACCCGAGACCGATTCCGTCGACGACGCGGCCCCGGCCCGGCCCAGTCAGCGCACAGCGCTCCTGGTCATCGGGCTGATCGGGGCCATCGCCCTCGGGTTCGCGCTCGGGTTTCTCGCCCGGCTTCCGCTCGAGGACTCCGGTACCCCGGTTCCCGAGGCCGGTTCCGTCGATGTCGGATTCGCGCAGGACATGAGCGTGCATCACAGCCAGGCGGTGGAGATGTCGGCGATTGCGCTGGCCAACGCCACCGACCCGGCGGTCCGCAGCCTCGCGTACGACATCCTCACCACGCAGCAGAACCAGCTCGGACAGATGCAGGGCTGGCTCGCGCTGTGGGACCAGCCGGGTCTGCCGTCCGGCGGCTACATGGGCTGGATGGAATCGGAGCACTCGGACGGTCACAGCCACGGGACCGCCGAGAACGCGCATATGGGGTCGATGTCGAAGATGCCCGGCATGGCGTCGTCGGAGGACATGGCCGCATTGCGTCAGGCCACCGGCCCGGCCGTCGACGTCCTGTACCTCCAGCTGATGCTGCGGCACCACCAGGGCGGGCTCCCGATGATGGAGTACGCGGCCCAGCACGCGTCGGAAGACGCGGTCCGCAGCCTCGCGCAGACGATGGTCGACACCCAGCGGAGCGAAGCGACGGTGATGACGAACATGCTCACCGCGAAGGGCGCCACTCCCCTGCCGATGAACTGACGTCCGGTGTCACGACCACGTCCAGTCGCGCACCTCGGGCATGTCCTCGAGGTGCGCGACGACGTATTCGCCGTGCCGTTCGAGTTGCCGCAGGCAGAAGTCGGCCAGCTCCGTGGCACCGGCCGGTTCCCGCCTGGTGCGGCGCAGCGCGGCGAGCGCGAGGTGGTAGCGGCTCATCCGGTTGAGTACGACCATGTCGAACGGTGTGGTCGTGGTGCCCTGTTCGCTGAAACCGCGGACGTGGAAGCGGTCCGGTGCGGGACGTCCGTGCAACAACTCGTGGACGGCGCGCGAGTACCCGTGGAACGCGAACACCACGTGCGTGTCCGCGGTGAAGAGGTCGAGGAACGTGCGCGCGTCGAATCCGTGCGGGTGCTCGGTGGGTGTGAGCAGCCCCATCAGGTCGACGACATTGACCACCCGGGTGACCAGTTCCGGGGTGTGTTCGCGCAGCAACTGCGCGGCGGCGAGAATTTCCTGGGTCGGGACGTCCCCGGCGGCGGCGAGCACGACGTCCGGTTCGGTACCCGCAGAAGACTCCGTTCCCGCCCACTCCCACACCGACGCCCCGGCCGCGCAGTGCGCGTGCGCCTCCGCGAGGGTCAGGTACTGCAGGTGCGGCTGCTTGTCGACCACGATGAGGTTGACGTGATCGGTGCTGCGGAGGCAGTGGTCGGCGATCGAGAGCAGCGTGTTCGAGTCCGGTGGGAGCCACACCCGGACCACGTCCGGTGCGAGCGGGACGACGGCGTCGATCATGCCCGGCCCCTGGTGGCTGAACCCGTTGTGGTCGTTGCGCCAGCAGGTGCTGGTGAGCAGCACGTTCAGCGACGCCACCGGCGCCCGCCACGGCAGATCCACTGCATGCTGCAGCCACTTGGTGTGCTGGACGAGCATCGACACGCTCACCATGGCGAAGGCCTCGTAGCTGGCGAACAGTCCGTGCCGCCCGGACAGCAGGTACCCCTCCAGCCAGCCCTCGCACAGGTGCTCGCTGAGCACCTCCATCACCCGGCCACGGGCCGACAGTCCGTCGTCGTAGTCGGTGACCGGCAGTTGCCAGCACCGGTCGGTCACCTCGAAGACGGCGCCCAACCGGTTGCTGGACGTCTCGTCCGGGCAGAACAGCCGGAAGTATCCACCGCCGTCGGGCGTGGTGGTGGCGGTGTAGACGTCGCGGAGCAATTCCCCGAGCACGCGGGTGGTTTCGTGGTGGGTGGTGCCGGGTTTCTCGATGGGGAGCGCGTACTTCTCCAGGCGCGGCACCGGAAGATCCACCCGCAGGCGGCCGCCGTTCGCGTACGGCGACGAACCCATCCTCTTGTCGCCCTGCGGCGCCAGCCGCACGAGGTCCGGCACGAGTGCGCCGGACGAGTCGAACAGTTCGTCCGGGCGGTACGACCGCATCCACTCCTCGAGTTGACGCAGATGCGCCTCGTCGGTCCGGACCCCGGACAGCGGAACCTGATGCGCCCGGTGGGTGCCCTCGACGAGCACGCCGTCGACGGTGTGCGGACCGGTCCAGCCCTTGGGGGTCCGCAGCACGATCGCCGGCCACTTCGCGGCGCTGCGCCTGCCTGCCCGCGCCTCCCGCCGAAGGTCGGAGATCGTGGTGTGCGCGTCGGTCAGGGCGCGATGCAACGCGGGGAAGACCTGCCGCGGGTCGTCGCCGGAGACGACGACCGGCGCCCACCCCTGACCGCCGAGGAACGCCTCGACGTCGGCGTCGCTGCTGCGGCCGTAGACGGTGGGCCCGGCGATCTTCGCACCGTTGACGTGCAGGATCGGCAACACCGCCCCGTCGCGTTCCGGATTGAGGAATGCGGGCAGTTTCCACGACGCGGACAGCGGTCCCGTCTCCGCCTCCCCGTCTCCGATCACGCACGCCACCAACAGATTCGGGTGGTCGAACGCCGCCCCGGCGGCGTGCGCGAGCGCATAGCCGAGTTCGCCGCCCTCGTGGATGCTGCCCGGAGTCTGCACACTGACGTGACTCGGGATGCCGCCCGGCGTCGAGAACTGTCTGCAGAGCCGGTGGATACCGGCGGCGTCGAGGGACACGCCCGGATACACCTCCGAGTACGTTCCCTCGAGGTACGTGGCGGCGACGAGCGCCGGACCACCGTGCCCGGGACCGGTCACGTAGAGGCAGTCGGTGTCGGTCCGGCGGATGAGACGGTTGAGCAGGGCGTAGATCATCGACAGCCCCGGGCTCGTTCCCCAGTGCCCGAGCAGCCGGGGTTTGATGTGTTCCGGGCGCAGCGGCTCACGCAGAAGCGTGTTGTCCTGCAGGTAGATCTGCGCGACCGTCAGATAGTTGGCCGCCGCCCACCACCGCAGGTCCGACTCGAGGTCGGCATCGGAATAGTGCCCGTCGGAATCCTGCGACCCCGGCTGCCGTACATCGGTCATTCTCGACCCCTCCCCGAGAGTTCGCGAGCGTCCACGTCCTCCCGACACTAGGCGTGTTCGGGCCTCTACCGGGGCGAGTCCACGAAGTAGGGGGACCGATTTGGTCGATCCCCCTACCTATGCGCTACCATTGGCCAGCCCAATCGGCACACCGGTTTTCCGGTGCGCCCCCGTAGCTCAGGGGATAGAGCGTTCGCCTCCGGAGCGAAAGGTCGCAGGTTCGAATCCTGCCGGGGGCACCACGAGAAACTGCGCCGCCCGTCGCGGCGCAGTCCTTCTCTCTGGTGCTACCAGTCTTCCCCGAGTGATCTCCTCGGGCTTCGTCGAGAGCTGCAGCCGCGCCGGCAGATGCCGCGCACATCGATCGAACGCTGACCTCCTCCATTGCGGGTTTCGCGGCAACAACTCTCTGCCGAAGACTCTCTCCGGCAGTGTCGACCAAGGGACACCCCTGTGCAGCAACACCGCTCTCTTCCCCTCAGCCTCGGCGTCGTCGCGCGTTCGAGTAAGACCGACGAACGCCGGCTCCCGATCCACCCGCTCCATTTCGACCGGATCGACGCCGACCTCCGCGGTCGCATCCATCTCGAATACGGCTACGGCGAGCCTTTCGGGGTCTCCGACGAGCAGCTGGCCCGCTCGGTGGGAGGTCTGCGCACCCGGGAACAGCTGATCGAGCACTCCGACGTCCTGCTGCTGCCCAAACCGCTCGCGAAGGATCTGGCGGATCTGCGTGACGGCCAGATCCTGTGGGGGTGGCCGCACTGCGTCCAGGACGCGGAGCTCACCCAGGTGGCCGTCGATCGCCACCTCACATTGATCGCGTTCGAGGCCATGAACCACTGGAGCGCCGAGGGGTCGTTCCAGCTCCATGTCTTCCACAAGAACAACGAGCTCGCCGGGTACAGCTCGGTGCTGCACGCCTTGTCGATCGCGGGATCGACCGGCGACTACGGCCGCCGCCTTCGCGCCGTGGTCCTCGGGTTCGGTGCCACCGCCCGCGGCGCCGTGACGGCGCTGAACGCCTTGGGCATTCACGACGTTCACGTCGTCACTCAGCGCGGGGTCACCGCCGTGAGCTCGCCCATCCACTCCGCGGAGATCGTGCAGTTCGACCACGACGACGCCGATCCGCGCCGCAGCCATGTCACCACCGACGAGGGTCGGATGCCGCTCGCCGGCTTTCTCGCCCGGCACGACGTCATCGTCAACTGTGTCCTGCAGGACACGGAGTCGCCGCTGACGTTCCTGATCGACTCGGACGCCGAGACGCTCCTACCCGGCAGTCTCGTCGTCGACGTGTCCTGCGACGAGGGAATGGGCTTCAGCTGGGCCCGGCCCACGTCGTTCGCGGATCCGACGTTCGTGATCGGCGACAACGTGCGCTACTACGCGGTCGACCACAGCCCGTCGTATCTGTGGAACTCGGCGTCGTGGGAGATCAGCGAGGCCCTGCTCCCCCACCTGCGGACGGTTCTCGACGGTCCCGGCGCCTGGGACGGCAGCGACACGATCCGGCGGGCCGTCGAGATCCGCGACGGCGTCGTGCAGAACCCGAGGATCCTGTCGTTCCAGAATCGCGCGGCGGACTATCCGCACCCGGTCGTCGCCTGAGTGCTGCGGCGCATCTCGCGTCGGAGGATCTTCCCGCTGGCCGTCTTGGGCAGTTCGTCGACGATCTCGACGCGCCGCGGTGCCTTGTAGCTGGCGAGCCGCTCCCGGCAGTACTCGACGAGGTCGGCCGTCTCGACTGTCTGCCCGGGTCGGAGGCTGACGAATGCGGCGACGGTCTCGCCGCGGTAGCTGTCCGGTTCGCCGACGACGGCCGCCTCCCGGACGGCGGGATGCCCGTAGAGGACGTCCTCGACCTCGCGCGGCCACACCTTGAACCCGGACGCGTTGATCATGTCCTTCTTGCGGTCGACGACGTACACCCAGCCCTGGGCGTCCATGAATCCCACGTCGCCGGTGAGCAACCGGCCGCCGGGCAGCGACTGCGCCGTGGCTTCCGGTTTGTTCCAGTACGCGGGCACCACCATCGGTCCGTCGACGGCGATCTCCCCGACTTCGAGGGGGTCGAGGTCGGCGCCGTCCTCCCCGACGATCCGGATCACGGCGGACGGCAGCGGCAGGCCGATCGCCAGCGTGCCCGACGACGGATCGACGGGCGCCTCCAGATTCGGTGGGACGACGACGCACGGCGCGCTGGTCTCAGTGAGCCCGTACCCGTTGCGGATGTACTTACCGGTCAGGTCCCGGAACCGTTCGACGATGGCGGGCGGTAGCGGGGCGCCACCGGACATCACGGCCTCCAGTGAGGCGAAGCGCTCACCGGAGAAGTCGGGGTGCGCCATCAGCGCCATGTAGGCGGTGGACGGGCCGACCATGAACACCGGCCGTTCCCGCTCGAGGGCGTCGAGCACCACGCCGGCGTCGAACCGGTACGCGAGGATCAACGGCGACGCCAGGTCGATTGCCGTGAGCAACTGGCACACCATGCCGGTGATGTGGAACAGCGGGGCGAGCGCGAAGATCGGCGAACCGGCGGGCTTGCTCTCGTACAGGCGCAGGATGGAACTGTTGACGGTGAGGTTCCGGTGCGTGTTGGTGGCGCCCTTGGGGACTCCGCTCGTTCCGGACGTGTAGGACACCAGCGCGATGTCGTCCGGAACCAGTCCGGGGTCCGGCAGGCCGGTGCCCGCGCGTGCCCGGGCCACCTCGAGCAGGTCGGGCACACCCTCGGCGCGCACCCGGGTCACTCCCCCGAATACGCGTGCGTCGCCCGACGTCTGGATGTCGAGTTCGCTGGCGGTCAGCGCGATCCGCACACCGGCGGCCGACGCGCGCTCCCCCACCCGATCGGCCCACGCGTTCTCGCTGCACACGATCGCGGTGACTCCGGCGTCGGTGAGGATGTGGGCGAGCTCGTCCCGGTACATCGGGTTCAGCGGGACGACGACCCCGCCTGTCTTCCACGTGCCGATCAGCGCCAGCACGAACTGCGGGACGTTCTGCAGATAGATCGCGAGCCGGTCCCCCTTCCCGAACCCGTTCTCCGCGAGGTACGCGGCCACGCCGTCGCTGAGTTCGTCGACCTCGCGGTAGCTCAGGGTGCCGCCGAGGTACCGGACGGCGGGCCCGTCCGGGGCGGATGCGACCGCGGCCGAGAACATGTCGAGCGCCGTCCGGGCGGGGATCTCCCCCACGGAACGCGTGTTCTCGTCGTACCGGTCCATCCAGGGCCTGTCGTCGTACCAGCTCATCGTCGCCGTGCCGCCTCTCGCTCGTTCCGTGTTCCCGGTGGTGTGACCTGCTGTTCAGCGTGTGCCCGACATCCCGCCGTCCACGGGGACGACGGTGCCGGTGACGTAGGCCCCGGCGCGTGAGGAGAGGAAGATCGCGGTGCCCGCGACGTCTTCCGGTGTGCCGACCCGGCCGAGCGGCACCGACCCCTCGACCGCCGTCTTCTGCTCGGGATCGTCCAGGATGAACGCCATCATCTTGCTCGGAAACGGTCCGGGCGCAATGGCATTGACGGTGATCCGTTCGGCGGCCAGCGTCGCTGCGAGCTTGCGGGTGAGCATGTGGACCGCGGCCTTGCTGGCGCCGTACGAGAAGTTGTCGGTGCCCGACACCACGAGTCCGTCGATCGATCCGACGTTGATCACCCGGGCGGGGTCGGTGTCCGTCGCCGCGGCCCGCAGGCTCGGCAGCAGCGCCTGGGTCAGCATGAACACGCCCTTGACATTGATGTCGAAGATCTTGTCGAATCCGGCGGCGGGGAACTCGTCGATCGGTGCACCCCACGTCGCGCCGGCATTGTTCACGAGCACGTCGAGCCGGGGCGAGAGGTCGGCGACCCGCGCGACCAGGCCCGCGATCCCCTCGTCGGTGGACAGATCGGCGGGGTGGGCGTGACACGTGCCCGGGCCGAGGGCGGACAGTTCGGCCGCGGCCTTCTCGCACGCCTCCGCCTTGCGGGCGGAAATCACGACGGTCGCCCCGGCCTGGACGAATCCCTGCGCGATCATCCGGCCGATACCCCGCGAACCTCCGGTGACCACCACGGTCTTGCCTGCGACGTCGAACAGCGAACCTGCATCCATGTGCGTTCCCTTCAGGGTTGGAAGACGAGGCGGCCGACGGTGCTGCCGTCCCCGAGCCGGCCGATACCGTCGGCCACGTCCGCGAGCGAGAGCCGCTCGCTGATGAGCGGCGTGATCGCCCCGGACTCCGCGAGGCGGGTCAGTTCCTCGTGGCAGTCGGCGATCGCCTGCTGGTTGTACTGCTTGTACAGGCCCCAGTGCAGTCCGATGATGGAGTAGTTCTTGATCAGGGCGTGGTTGAGGCCGGGCGTCGGGATGGTGCCGCCGGCGAACCCGATGATCAGGATCCGGCCCTCGAACGCGATGCACTTGGTGGACTTCGCGTAGGCGTCGCCGCCGACCGGGTCGTAGACCACGTCCGCTCCGCGTCCGCCGGTGAATTCCTTGACCAGCGGCACGAAGTCTTCGGTGCGCCGGTCGATCACCAGATCCGCGCCCAGCCGCCTGCAGTAGTCGGCCTTGTCGGCGCCACCGACGATGCCGACGACCTTCGCTCCCGCCGCCTTCCCCAGTTGCACCGCGGCGCTGCCCACCCCGCCCGCGGCAGCATGGACGAGCATCGTCTCCCCCGGCTTCAGTTGCGTCCGCCGGTGCAGCGCGAACCAACTCGTCTGGTAGCCGATGCTCAGCGCCGACGCCTCGGCGTCGTCGAGCCCGGGCGGGGCCGCGAACGTATTGGCCTCGTCCATCACGGCCATCTCCGCGAATCCGCCGCCGGGCAGGTTCGGGTTGCCGATCACCCGGTCGCCCACGCCGAAGCGGGTGACGCCGTCACCGACCGCGACCACCTCACCGCACAGCTCGACTCCGGGTGTGAACGGCAGCGGCGGCTTGATCTGGTATTCGCCGCGGCACAGCAGCACGTCGGGGAAGTTCGCCGGTGCGGCGAGGACCCGGACCAGCACCTGCCCGGGGCCTGCCGTGGGGTCCGGGACCTCCTCGAGGTGCAGCGCGGTGCGCGGCTCGCCGAGTTCGTGGACACGCCATGCCTTCATGGATTTGCTTCCTGACTGTCGGTGGTGGGGCCCGGGGTTACGCGGGCAGGTCGATCAGGCCGGCGAGGTGCGCGCGGTGCCGGTAGGCGGTGCCGAACGCCAGCTGGTCGCTCTTCGCCCTCTTCAGGTACAGGTGGGCGGGGTATTCCCAGGTCATGCCGATCCCGCCGTGCAGCTGGACGCACTCCTCCGCGGCGTGGACGGCGACCCCGCTGCAGTACGCCTGCGCGATGGTTGCCGCGACCTCGGCGTCGGCGTCGCCCCGGGCGGCGGTGTCGGCGGCGTAGCGGGCAGCGGCGGCCGCGGACGTCACTTCGAGCCACAGGTCGGCGAGGCGGTGCTTGATCGCCTGGAACGACCCGACGGCCCGGCCGAACTGGGTCCGCTCCTTGACGTACGCCAGCGTCGTCTCGAAGCACCACTGCGCGAGCCCGAGTTGCTCGGAGGCGAGCAGTGCGGCGCCGAGAACGAGGGCCTCCCGGACCGCGTCCGCGGCGTTGCCATGGTCGATGCGGGTGGACGCTGCGGCGTCGAACGCGACGTCGGACAACGGCCGGGTCATGTCGAGTGCGAGCACGGGGGCGACGGTGACCCCGGCGGCGCCCGCGGGCACGGTGTGCAGTTCTAGCCCGTCCGGACCCTCGACCGGCACGACCAGGATGTCGGCCTCCGCGGCGCCCGCGACACCCGTCACGATCCCGGTGAGGGAGTCGCCGTCCCGGCGCACGGCCGGGGTGAACCGGCCGGGTGCGGTCGCGAGCCCGACCATGAGCGCACCGGTGGTGGTGCCGTCGGCCAGTGCGCCGACCGTCTCGGTATCGCCCGCCTTCAGCAGCGCGACCGTCGCGAGTACGGAGCTGGACAGGTACGGGACGGGTGCGACAGCGCGTCCGATCTCCTCCATGACCACAGCGGCCTCACGTGCGCTCGCCCCGGCGCCGCCCAGTTCCTCGGGGACGAGCAGTCCGGCCAGGCCGAGTTCGACGGCAAGGGATTTCCACACGCCGGAGAAGTCGGCGGGCGTCCCGTCGTACGCCCCGACGACCAGTTCGGGCGGGCAGCGATCGGCGAGCAGCCGGCGGACGCTGTCGCGCAGGGCGTCTTCCGTGTCGGAGTACAGCAGGTCTGCGGTGTTCATCGGGGCAGGTCCTTCCAGGCGATGTCCTTGTCGACGCGGTGCTCCGGCGGGAGGCCGAGGACGCGTTCCGCGATGACGTTGCGGAGGATCTCGGACGTGCCGCCCTCGATCGAGTTGCCTTTCGCGCGCAGGTACCGGTATCCGGGTTCGCGGCCGGTGAAGTCGACCTTGTCCGGGCGGCGCATGGTCCAGTCGTCGTAACGCAGCCCGGCTTCGCCGTGGAGTTCGATGTCGAAACCCGAGATGGTTTGCGCGAGCCGGGCGAAGGCCAGCTTCAGGCCGGATCCCTCGGGGCCGGGCTGCCCGGCCTCGAGTTGCTGCCGCAGCCGTTCGCCGGTCAGCCGGGCGACTTCCGCTTCGACCCACAGCCGGAGCAGTTCGTCGTGCATCGCGGGGTCGCGGAGTTCGGGTTGTTCCCGCCAGGCACGGGCGACCGGTCCGATCATGCCGCTCTCGCGGGCGGCCGCGGAACCGCCAATCGCGACCCGCTCGTTGTTGAGGGTCGCGGTGGCCACCTTCCAGCCCTGTCCCTCGCCGCCGAGCCGATCGGAATCGGGAATGTGGACGTCGGTGAGGAACACTTCGTTGAACTCGGCCTCGCCGGTGATCTGCCGCAGCGGCCGGACGTCGATTCCGGGATCGCTCATGTCGCACAGGAAGTAGGTCAGCCCGGCGTGCTTGGGCACCGACGGATCCGTGCGGGCCACGAGGATGGCCATGTGCGCGTTCTGCGCACCGGACGTCCACACCTTCTGCCCGTTGACCGTCCAGCCGTCACCCTCACGGACTGCTCGCGTCGCGACGGCGGCGAGGTCGGACCCCGCCCCCGGTTCGCTGAACAACTGGCAGTAGATGTGCTCGCTGGTGAAGATCGGCCGAAGGTACTTCTGCCGCTGTTCGTCGGTGCCGAACGCGGCGATGGTCGGCGCGGCCATCCCCAGCCCGATCCCGTTGCGGCTCTTCGCCGGGCCGGGCGCCCCTGCGGCCTCGAGTTCGGCGTCGACCTGCGCCTGGAAGCTCTGCGGCAGGCCCAGACCGCCGCGCCCGGGCGGAAAGTGGACCCACGCGAGGCCGGCGTCGAATCGGGCCCCGAGGAACCGGGCCGGATCCGACAGGTCGTTCTGTTCCAGGAGGGTCGCGATGCGACCGCTCAGATCGCGTGCGATCGCCTGTTCGTCAGTGGTCATCGTCCTCACTCTTTCGGTCAGATTCCGGCCCGGGCGGCGACGTCGCACGCCTTGGCCACGAGGTCGTCGATGCGCTCGACGGTCGGGGTACCCGCGGCCGCCTTGTTCTGCGGTTCGTCCCGCGCACGGCGCATGACGCCCTCCGCGATGACCGCCACCTTCCACAGGCCGAGGACGTGCCAGAACGCCAGGGCCTTCGGGTCGCGTCCGGTCTCGTCGAGGTATACCCCGGCGATCTCCACCCGGTCCGGGAAACCGTCGAGGGTGGACGCCGGGAAGTCGCCGCCGGTGGTCTCGCCCGGCTCCGGCCAGTACGCGAGCAGGCTGCCGACGTCGGCGAGCGGGTCGCCGAGCGTGCACAACTCCCAGTCCAGGGCGGCGGTCACCGCCCCGGTCTCGTGGGAGGTGATGACGTTGCGCAGGTGGAAGTCGCCGTGCACGAGGGTCAGTTCCCGCTGTTCCGGCACCGAGGCGGTGAGCCGTCCGGTCAGGTCGTCGAGGGCGGGCAGTTCGCGGGTCTTCGACTTCTCCCACTGACCCGACCACCGCTTGAGCTGACGCTGCGCGTAGGGCTTGTGGCTGGCCAGGTCGGTCAACCCGGTGGTCTCGAGGTCCACCGCATGGATCTTCGCCAGCGTCCGGGGCAGCGACAGACCGATCGCCCGGCGACGTTCCGGGGTCAGGGACTCCGCGATCGACATCCGATCGACGACCTGCCCGTCGACGAACTCCATCAGCAGCAGCGGTACCTCGGTCACCTCCGGATCGTCGGTGAGCCCGAACACCCGCGGGGTGGGTACCGCGGTGTCCTCGAGGGCGGAGAGGATCCGCGCCTCGCGGGCGACGTCGTGGGCCGACGCGAGCAGGTGCCCGAGGGGTGGGCGCCGAAGCACCCATCTGCCACCCGCCGGGTCCTGGACCAGGTAGGTGAGGTTCGACTGGCCGAGGCCGATCCGGTCGAAGGTCAGCGGTCCGGCAGTGTCGATGCCGAGCGTGCCGATCCAGCGGCTCACGGCCTCGGGGTCGATGCCGACGACGTCCACGCTAGACACCGAGCCGGGCCCCCTGCCGGAACGGGATCGCGTCGCCGAGCAGTTGCCCGCCGTCGATCGCCATGGTTTCGCCGGTGATCCAGCTCGCGGCATCGGAGACGAGGAACGCGACCGCGGACGCGATGTCCTCGGGTTCGCCGATCCGCCCCAGCGCCGTGGACGCCGACACGGCCTGCTCGTGGTCCTTCCACAGCGCCTCGGCCAGCTTGGTCCGCACCACACCGGGGGCGACGGCGTTCACCCGCACCTTCGGTGAGAGTTCCAGTGCCAGTTGCTTGGTGAGGTGGATCAGCGCGGCCTTCGACGCGTTGTACAGGCCGATGTTCGCCTCGAACGCCATGCCGCCGATGGACGCGGTGTTCACCACGGCGCCGCCGTGCTCGCCCATCCACGCCTTCGTGGCGAGGCCGGTCCACAGCACCGGCGCCCACAGGTTCACATCGAAGGTCTTCGCGAACCGTGTGTGGTCCTGGTCGATGACCGGCCCGAACGCGGGGTTGGTGCCCGCGTTGTTGACCAGGATGTCCAGGCTGCCGAAGCGTTCGACGGTGGTGTCGACACAGCGCCGGGCGGCCTCCTCGTCGACGGCGTGCGCGGCGACGCCGATCGCGGTGCCCCCGACCTGCGCTGCGGCGGCGTCGGCCGATTCCTGGGAACGCGACGTGAGCACCACGTTGGCGCCGGCCGCCGCGAGGGCCCGGGCGACGGCCAGGCCGATGCCCCGCGAGGCGCCGGTGACGATCGCGGTGCGTCCGGTGAGGTCGAGTCCGGCCATGTCAGCTCACCGCAACCTTGTGACCGTTGGTGGAAGCATGGGCGGCGTCGCGGTACTGCCGCAGTTCCTGCCGCGCGATCGCGCGCTTGTGGACCTCGTCGGGACCGTCGGCCAGGCGCAGGGTGCGCAGGTGCGCCCAGGCCATGGCGAGGGGGAAGTCGTCGGTCACGCCCGCACCGCCGTGCACCTGAATGGCCCGGTCCACGATCTTCAGCGCGATGTTCGGGGCCGCCACCTTGATCGCCGCGATCTCCGTCCGCGCCTCCTTGTTCCCCACCGTGTCCATCAGATACGCCGCCTTCAGCGTCAGCAGGCGGATCATCTCGATGTCGATGCGCGCCTCCGCGATCCAATCTTGGATGTTCGCGTTCTCACTGACCGGTTTCCCGAACGTCACCCGCGACGACGCCCGGCGGCACAACAATTCGAGTGCCCGCTCCGCCATCCCGATCGCCCGCATGCAGTGGTGGATCCGGCCCGGACCCAACCGCGCCTGCGAGATCGCGAAGCCCTCGCCCTCGCCTTTCAGCACGTCCGTCACCGGCACCCGCACATCGGCGAAATCGATCTCCGCGTGCCCCTCACGATCCTGATACCCGAACACCGGCAGCCCCCGCATCACCGTCACCCCGGGCGCATCGATCGGCACCACCATCATCGACTGCTGCCGGTGCGGCGCCGCCGACGGATCCGTCTTGCCCATCACGATCAGCACCTTGCAATTGCGGTGCAACGCGTTCGACGCGAACCACTTGCGGCCGTTCAGCACGTACTCGTCGCCGTCACGCACCATCGACAACTCCACGTTCGTGGCGTCCGAGCTCGCCACGGCGGGCTCGGTCATCGCGAACGCCGAGGCCATCGTCCCGTCGAGAAGCGGCTTCAGGTACTTCTCCTTGTGCTCGGCCGTGCCGAACAGCTCGAGCACCTCCATGTTGCCCGTGTCCGGCGCATTGCAGTTGCACGCCTCCGACGCAATATGGCTGCGCCCCATGATCTCCGCCAACGGGGCGTACTCGAGGTTGGTCAATCCGGCACCCGTGCCCGGGTGCGGATGGAACAGATTCCACAACCCCCGGCGCCGCGCCTCCGCCTTGAGCTCCTCCAGAACCGGTGGCTGGAAATGCGGATCCCCCGACTCGCGCATCTGCTCCTCGTACACCGCCTCCGCCGGATACACGTGCGAATCCATGAACTCGAGCAGATCGACCTGCAACTGCTGGGCGCGTTCGGAAATGTCAAACAGGGACATGGGAACTCCTGACGGATTGTGAGAAAACATGGGTGGGTGCTTGTCGAGTTGGGCTCTGGGTGCCCTCGACGAGGACGGGGTATGCGGGCTCGCCGGTCACGCGTGCTCCAGCAGCGAACTCTGGTAGCGGCGCATCCCGCGCAGCCAGCGGTCGTAGTCGGACCCCTTCTGCCGGTACATGGTGAGGACGCTCTCGTGGGGCAGGATCAGGAACGTCTCCCGGTCCACGGCGTCGAGCACGATGTCGGCGACCTGTTCGGGCTGCAGCACCTCTCCCGCCGAGACGACGGCCTTCGTGGCAGCGACGCCGAGGGGATCACCCGAGTTCTCGCCGGAGCGCATCAACTTCGTCTCGACTCCCATCGGGCAGAGGCAGCTGACGCGGACCCCGTCGTCCCCGTATGTGACCGACAGCCATTCGGCGAACGAGACGGCCGCATGCTTGGTGACCGCGTAGGTGGCCGAACCGATCTGCGTGAGGAGCCCGGCCGCGGAGGCCGTCGACACGAAGTAGCCCTCGCCGCGCTCGATCCACTTCGGCACGAGTTGCCGGGCCGCGCGGATGTGGGCGCGGACGTTGACGTCGAACGCGAGGTCCCAGTCGGCGTCGCCGGCGTCGAGGCCGGGCGCTCCCGCGATGCCGGCGTTGGCGAAGTACAGATCGACCGGCCCGAACTCGGTCTCCGCGCGGTCGATGATGCGCCGGATCTGATCGGCGTCCGCGACGTCGCCACCTTCGGCGACCGCGGATCCCGGGTGGCGAGCGTTGATGCCGTCCGCCACCGCAGCGGCTGCGTCCGAGTCGAGATCGGCGACCAGCACCTTGGCGCCCTGTTCGGCCAGACGGTCCGCGATCGCCCCGCCGATTCCGCCTCCACCGCCGGTCACGATGGCGACTTTCTGTGCAACCTTCACGAGGTGTCCTCTCCTTCGCGGTGCGTTGTGACTCGCGTCTCTCTTTTGTATAGTTGAATCCGTCGTCAAGTTCAAGTGTCTGGGGTCGACAACACACGACTTCCGATACAGCCAACGTGACACATCCAGGCCCTGCACCACCCGGAATCGAGGGAGACAGATGACCGACACCACCGCACTGCCCGTTCGCCCCGCGAGCTTCGACGAGCTCACGGCGCTGATCGGCAAGGAGCTGGGCCCCACCGACTGGCACGACGTCACCCAGGAACGCGTCAACGCCTTCGCGGACGCCACCGGCGACCACCAGTGGATCCACATCGATCCCGAGCGCGCCGCCGCCAGCCCACTCGGCGGCACCATCGCGCACGGCCTCTACAGCCTGTCCCTCGGACCGGCCCTGTCGGCGACCCTGCTGCGCTTCGACGGCTTCGCGCACAGCCTGAACTACGGCTACAACAAGGTCCGCTTCCCCGCGCCGGTGCCGGTGGGTTCGCGCATCCGGATGCGCGCCACCATCCAATCGGCAGAACAGGTCGGGGGCGGCATCCAGGTGACCATGTCCCAGGTCGTCGAGCGCGAGGGCTCCGACAAACCAGTGGTCGTGTCCGAGTCCGTCGCCCGCGTCGTCGAGGCCGGCTAGCAGCCGTGAGCACTTGTGAACCGCCCGCGGTTAATAAGTACTCACAGGCGAATGTGCTCGACCCGGTGTCCCGCCACGCCGACGCCACTCCCGGCAACATCGCGCTGCGGGGTGCGGACAGCACCCTGACGTACGGACAGTTGCGGGCCGCGAGCACCCGGTACGCGGGAGCGATCGTGGAGGCGGGTCTGTCCCCCGGCGACCGAATCCTGCTGGCCGCACCCTCGGTGCCCGAGTTCGTGGTCGCGTACCTCGGCATTCAGGCGGCGGGGTGCGTCGTGGTGCCGGTGAACACGATGTCGACCCGGCCCGAGAGCGAGTACGTCCTCGCCGATGCCGGCGCCGCACTCGCCATCGTGTGGCACGAACTCGGGCCGGCGATCGCCGATGCGGCCGCCGCACTGGACGTCCCCGTCTGGGCGCTCACCCCCGACAGCGCGTCTCCGGACACCGAGCCTGTTCCCGTCGCCCGGCGGGACCGCGACGACACCGCAGCCATCCTCTACACGTCCGGTACCACGGGGCGGCCGAAGGGCGCGGAGCTGACGGTGGGGAACCTGCTGTCCGGCGGCGAGATCGGCGCGGAATGCAGTCGCGGTTCGAGTGACGACCGGACGGGCACCGGACTTCCGCTGTTCCACGTGTTCGGCCAGGCCTCGGTCATGATGGCGACGTTCACCGGCGGCGGGTCGCTGACACTGCTGGCCCGGTTCGATCCCGCCGCGATGCTCGCACTGCTCCGCCGCGACCGTCTCACGATCATGGCCGGCGTGCCGACGATGTGGAACGCGATGCTGCACGCCGCGGACGGCGCCGACCCGCAGGACTTCACGCAACTCCGCATCGCCATCTCCGGGGGCGCGTCGCTTCCGGGCGAGGTGGCCCGCGAATTCGAGTCCCGTTTCGGGTGCACCATCCTCGAGGGCTACGGGCTCACCGAGACCACCGCGTTCGGCACGTTCAACGACATCGACCGCGGCGGGAAGATCGGCTACACGGGTCGCGCGGTTCCCCGGCTGGCGGTCGAAGTGCGCGACCACGACGGGCTCGTCTGCCCTGCCGGGACCGTCGGCGAGGTGTTCGTGAAGGGGGTGACGGTGATGAAGGGGTACTGGAACCGGCCGTCCGACACCGCCGCGGTCCTGGACCCGGACGGCTGGCTGCGCACCGGGGACCTGGGCGAGATCGACGCGGACGGGGATCTGCGCATCGTCGACCGGGTGAAGGATCTCATCATCCGGGGCGGCTACAACGTGTACCCGAGTGAAATCGAAGAGGTCCTGTACACGCACCCCGACATCCTCGAGGCCGCCGTCGTGGGCGTCCCCGACGATCACTACGGCGAGGAGGTGGCCGCGGTCGTGGCCACCGTCCCCGGTTCGGGGCTGGACGGCGCCCAGCTGACCGGCTGGGCGCGGGAACGGCTGTCCGCATACAAGATTCCCCGAATCGTCGCGATCGTCGATGCCCTCCCGAAGGGGTCGACCGGAAAGATCCTCAAACGATCGATCGACAGAACCGCACTGAGAAACGACGCACTGACCGCAGAAGTACCCGAAAGGTGAACACCGTGACAACCGTGAACAGGCAGGTCCGACTGGCGAAGCGTCCGGTCGGCCGTCCCGACGACTCCACGTGGGAGATCACGTCGGAACCGATACCCGAACCCTCGGACGGCGAATTCACCGTCAAGGTGGACTACGTGTCCCTCGACCCGGCGATGCGCGGGTGGCTCGACGACGTGAAGTCGTACGTGCCGCCGGTGGCGATCGGCGAGGTGATGCGCACCCACGCCGTCGGCCGGGTGGTGGCGTCGAAGAACGCGAAGTTCCCCGAGGGGCAACTCGTGTCCGGGCAGTTCGGCGTGCAGGAGTACGCGCTCTCCGACGGCCGCGGCGCTCTCGCCGTCGACGAGTCGCTCGCCCCGGCGCCGACGTGGCTGGGCGCGCTCGGATTCCCCGGCATGACCGCCTATTTCGGTCTCACCGACGTCGGCAGGCTGGAGAAGGGCGACACCGTGCTCATCTCGGGCGCGGCGGGCGCGGTCGGGAGCATCGCCGGGCAGATCGCCAAGCTGAAGGGCGCCACGGTGATCGGCGTCGCCGGCGGCCCCGAGAAGTGCGCGTGGCTGACCGAGGAACTGGGCTTCGACGCGGCGATCGACTACAAGTCCGAATCGGTCGGCAAGGCGCTGCGCGCCGCCGCACCGGACGGCATCGACATCTACTTCGACAATGTCGGCGGCGAGATCCTCGACGCCGCACTGGCCCGGCTCCGCAAGAACGCCCGGGTCGCGCTGTGCGGCGCGATCTCCGGATACAACGCCACCGACCCGCAGCCCGGGCCGTCGCGGTACCTGTCGCTGCTGGTCAACCGTGCGTCGATGACGGGGTTCATCGTGTTCGACTACCTCGACCGGTTCCCCGAGGGCATGGAGGCGATGTCGGAGTGGATCCGCGCCGGGGAGATCGTGACCCGCGAACAGGTCGAGACCGGGGGTGTCGAGGCGTTCGGCCGCACCCTCAACCTGCTGTTCGACGGCGCCAACACCGGCAAGCTGGTGCTGAAGATCAGCTGAGCGCGAGGTGACGACGATGCCCACCGCCGAGATCCGGCGGTGGGCATCGTCCAAACACCCCCGGCTACCGACTGCCCCTCAGACGCGGTCCGGGATGCGCAGCCCGTTCGTCCACATCCGCGCGAGCCCGGCGGTCAGTTCGTCGAACGTGAGCGATCGCCGCTCGCTGGGTGGCCCGACGAAGTAGCCGTAGGCCATCCTCCCGACCATGGCGGACAACGCCTTCGACGTCAGCATCGGGTCGAGCGACGCGTCGGCGAGACCCCGAGCCTGCAGATCGGCGATCGACCGCGCGTTGCGCCGGTAGAACGTCTCGTCCCGTGAGCGCTCCAGTTCACGGAATGCGGGGTCGACGTGCGCAACCTGCTCGAGCAGGGCCAGCAGACGCGCATTCCGGCGGCACGCGTGCAGGTACGCCCGGATACTTGCCTCCACGACCGCGTGCACGTCGTCCTCGTCCTCCACCCGCCCCATCCCGGGATGCAGGAGGTCGTTCTGCGTCACCTCCACGACCGCCGCGAACACTTCCTCCTTGCCGGCGAAGTAGGTGTAAAAGGAACCGGTCGAGAGTCCGGCCTCCTTGCTGATGTCGACGAGACGGGCGTCGAGGTATCCCTCGCGCTCGAACACCACCCGGGCCGCGGCGACCAGGCGATCGCGGGTGCGGACGCCCCGGGCGGTGACCGGTGGTGTGGGTGCGGTTCGCGGGCGCGACACGTCAGTACGCGTCGACATTCTCGAAGTAGCGCCGGGGCACGTCGACCAGCATCTCGGTAATCATCTTCTCGGTGACGCCTCGCTCGCGGACGTAGGGCAGCACGTCGTTCTCGATGTGCAGGTAGTGCCACTGTGGCAGGGCCGCCATCAGGTTCGGGTCGATCCAGTCGATGTAGCAGGACGCGTCCTGCGACAGAACCATCTGCCCCGCGAATCCCCGGCGGCACATCTCGACGAGCGTGTCGGCGCGCGCTTCGAACGTGGTCTCGAGGTTGATCCCGAACCGGTCCATCCCCAGAATGAAACCGGCCTCGGCGAGGCTGGTCAGGTGGTCGACGTCGGTGCTGTCTCCGCTGTGCCCGAGCACGATCCGGTCGGGCCGCACCCCTTCCTCGTCGCACATCACGCGCCGGACGTGCAGACCGGTCTCGCTGCCGGGGTGGGTGTGCACGGTGATCGGCACTCCGGTGCGCCGATGCGCCTTCGCGACGGCCCGCATCACCCGTTCGACACCCGGTGTCGGCCCCTGGTGGTCGATCGCGCACTTGAGCAGGCCGGCGCGCACCCCTGTGTCGGCGATCCCCTCTTCGATGTCCTTGACGAACATGTCCACCATCGGGTCGGGCACCTCGGCCCCCACCATCGCGTCCAGCGCGGGACCGCGGTAGTGGAAGAAGAACGGCACGTCGTCATAGGTGTACAGCCCTGTCGCCGCAACGATGTTCAGCTCGGGAAGCTGTTCGGCCACCCGCTGGATGCGCGGAATGTACCGGCCGAGGCCGACGACGGTGGGGTCGACGATGGTCCGGACACCCTGCTCCGCCAGTGCGCGCAGCTTGGTGACGGCGTCGGCGACCCGCTCGTCCTCGCTCCCCCACTCGTCCGGGTAGTTCTGCTGCACGTCGGGTGTCAGCACGAACACGTGCTCGTGCATGTATGTGCGTCCGAGTTCGGCGCTGTCGATCGGTCCGCGGACCGTGCTGACCTGACTCATGCAGATTCGCCTCTCCGGGTGTGACCGTCGTCATACCCCCGGGTTCAGCGTAGAGCCAACTTGAACCTGACGTCAACATCTACTGCGGGGTGTGGGTCACCCACCACCGGCCGCGGCCTGGATCGGCGCCATATCGAAGTAGTCGCGCCACGTGGTGATCTTGCCGTCGGTGATCTCGAAGACGCCGACGACGGGCAGTTCGACGACGGTGCCGTTCAGCGTGAAGACGTCGATCCGCTCGTTCATCACCACCCCGCTCGATTCCTCGGCGTTGGGACTCTGACCGCCGTCGGTGACCTGCCGGTGCACGCGGAAGTCGATGCCGCCGAAGGCCGCGGTGAAGCCGGCGACGAACTCGCGGATCGCGTCACGCCCGGTAACGGGTTCCATCGGAATGTTGTGGTAGACAGCGTCTTCCGCGAAGTACTCCGCAATCTTCGCCGGGTCCGGCTCGATCCACTCGGCGCAGAATTGGGTGACCAACTGGTCCGGGGTCATCGGTTCTCCCTCTCGGTCGCGAACGGTTCGATGATGGCCATGACGGACTGGATCGCCCCGGCCGGGATGTCGAAGTGTTCCGTGATCCGGACCGACGTCACCTCGGTGGGTGTGGCCCCGAGGTCGAGCACGAACCGGGCCACCACGTTGTCGCCCCATTCGTGGAAGGAGAGGTCGCGCACGGCCTGGATGGCCTGGTACTGCAGTCCGTTCTCGAGTTCGTCCCGGATGAACTCCCCCGATTCGCCCGTATGCTGCCCGTTCTCCACCCGCCACGCGTTGTCCGCGAGACGCACCTTGGTGGCGTCGTGACTGACCAGTGCGTCGATGTAGGCCCTGGCCATCGCGACGCGTCCGCTGTCGGCCGTGTCGGTGGCATGTCTCGCGATCGCCGCGAGCAGGGGCGCGGCCAGTTCCGGCCGGCAGATCAGCAGGTCGGGGAGGTAGGGGTGGGATTCGTTGTACTCCAACGCGGTTCCGTCGATCCGCGAGCAGTGCAGGCCCGCGGCCGCGGCGACGCCCACGGGGGCCGCCGAATCCCATTCCCACTGCCCGCCCGCGTGGATGTAGGCGTCGACGTCTCCGCGGAGCACCGCCATCGCCTTCGCGCCCGCCGAACCCATGGTGGTGACCTCGGCACCGATGTCCGTCGCGACGGCGTCGACGAACGCAGGCGGCCTGCTGGCCGACACGACGATCCGCGGGCGGGCAGGCAACTGTTCGGCATGGACCGCGTGGCTGTCGTCGTCGCTGGCGTACACGGCGCCCAGTGCCGGTTGCGCGACCGCGGCCGCCGTGATGCCGCGACCCCGCTCCCACAGCGCGACGTGCACCGCCCAGTCCGAGTGCCCGGGCAGTCCGTACTCCTTGGACCCGTCGAGCGGGTCGATGATCCACACCCGTGACCGCTCCAGCCGGGACCGGTCGTCGGCCGACTCCTCGGAGAGGATCGCGTCTTCGGGTCGCTCCGCCGCGAGTTTGCCGAGGATGAACGCATCGGCGGCGATGTCGCCACGCCTGCCGAGTTCACGACCGTCGGCCGATCCCAGTCCCGCGGTGCGGATGTCCAGCAGCAGGGCACCGGCACCGGAGGCGATGTCGGCCGCGAGTCGTGCGTCAGTGGTCACGTGTCAACAATTCCATAATTCTCGCGGCTTGTTCGGTCGGCGTGCCGTCCTCGGGCCGCAGCACGAGTTCGGCGTTCTCGGGCGCCTCGTACGGATCGTCGACCCCGGTGAATCCCGTGATCTCCCCGGCGCGGGCCTTCGCGTACATGCCCTTGGGATCACGTGCCTCGCACTGGTCCACCGGCGTGTCCACGAACACCTCGACGAAGTCGAGCCCGGCTGCCCGATGCTGCTCCCGAACCCGGTCCCGGTCCTCGCGGTACGGGCTGATCAGCGACGCGATCGCAACCACCCCGGAGTCGGCGAGCAGTTGTGCGACGGCGCCGACGCGGCGCACGTTCTCGGCGCGGTCCTGCGCGCTGAACCCGAGGTCGGCGTTGAGGCCGTGCCGCAGGTTGTCGCCGTCGAGCCGGTAGGCGGGCACCCCGGACGCGACCAGGCGGCGCTCGAGTTCCACCGCGACCGTCGACTTCCCCGACGCCGACAGTCCGGTCAGCCACACGGTGCGACCGCGCGTCGCCCGCTCGTCCCGCGCCACGGCCGCGGCGTGCCACACCACCTTCGACCGCGACAGCGTCGGCCCGGTGATCATGCCGGCGGCGACCGTGTTGTGGGTCGACTCGTCGACGAGGATGAAACTGCCCGTCACGTGGTTGCGACGGTACGGGTCGAACATCAGCGGCTGCGACGTTCTCAGCTGCACACGGCCGATCTCGTTGAGCGACAGCGACTGTGCGGACTCGTCGCGGTGCAGGGTGTTCACGTCCAGCCGGTAGTCGAGCCGCGCGATCGACGCCCTGGTGGCGCGGGTGGTGTGCAGCAGCGTGTACCGGGCATCCGGCGTCAGCGCGGACTGTTCGATGAACCAGCAGACCATCGCGTCGAGTTCCTGACCGACGAGCGGACGGTTGTTGGGACGGCACAGCACGTCTCCCCGGCTCACGTCCAGCTGGTCCGCGAGTTGCACGCACACCGCCGACGGCGCGAACGCCTCGTCGAGGCGGGTTCCGCCGGGACCCCAGATGGCGCTGACGGTGGAGGTGAATCCCGACGGCAGCGCCACCACCTCGTCGCCCGGCTTGAACACCCCACTGGCGACCGTCCCCGCGTAGCCGCGAAAATCGTGCAACGCCGAATCCGTCTGGCGCTGCGGCCGGACCACGTACTGCACCGGGAACCGTGCGTCGATCAGGTTGCGGTCGGACGCCACGTGCACCTGCTCGAGGTAGTGCAGCAGCGACGCCCCCTCGTACCAGGGCATGTTGGCGGTGCGTTGCGCGATGTTGTCGCCGCGCAGCGCCGACACCGGGATGAACGTGAGGTCGTGGACCTCGAGTTTGATCGCGAACTGCCGGAATTCCTCCTTGATCTCCTCGAACCGTTCCTCTGACCAGCCGACGAGATCCATCTTGTTGACGCACAGCACGAGGTGCGGAATTCCGAGGAGGCTGGCGATGAAGGCGTGCCGACGCGTCTGCTCCAAGATCCCCTTACGGGCGTCGACGAGGATCAGGGCCAGGTCGGCGGTCGATGCGCCGGTCACCATGTTCCGCGTGTACTGCTCGTGTCCGGGCGTGTCGGCGATGATGAACTTGCGGTGCGGTGTGGCGAAATAGCGGTGCGCGACGTCGATGGTGATGCCCTGCTCGCGTTCGGCACGCAGGCCGTCGGTGAGCAGTGCCAGGTTCGCGTGTTCGTCGCCCCGTTCGCGGCTGGTCCGTTCGACCGCCTCGAGTTGATCCTCGAAGATCGCCTTGGAGTCGTACAGCAGCCTGCCGATGAGCGTGGACTTGCCGTCGTCGACGCTGCCCGCGGTCGCGACCCGGAGTAACTGCGGCATCAGAAGTACCCTTCCTTCTTGCGATCTTCCATGCCCGCCTCGGAGATCCGGTCGTCGGCGCGGGTGGCCCCACGCTCGGTCACCCTGCTCGCGGCAACCTCGGTGACGACGGCCTCGGGGCTCGTCGCCGACGATTCGACGCAGCCCGTGCACGTGGCGTCGCCGACGGTCCGGAAGCGGACGAGGGCCTCGTACGGCTCGTCACCGGGCAGAAGTGTCAGGAACCGGGTGTGCGCCAACAGCATTCCGTCGCGAGGCACGACCTCCCTGCGGTGCGCGTAGTACAGCGGCGGCAGTGCGATCTCCTCCTCGCTGATGTACTGCCAGATGTCGAGTTCGGTCCAGTTGGACAGCGGGAACACCCGGATGTGCTCTCCTTTGCGGTGCCTGCCGTTGTACAGGCTCCACAGTTCCGGGCGCTGCGCCCGCGGATCCCACTGCCCGAACTCGTCCCGGAAGCTGAAGACCCGCTCCTTCGCGCGGGCCTTCTCCTCGTCTCGGCGGGCGCCGCCGAAGATGGCGTCGAACCCGTTGTCGCGGATGCCGCGCAGCAGGGCCGTGGTCTGGAGCCGGTTGCGGCTGGCCCGCGGCCCCGACTCCTCGCTGACCCGGCCCGCGTCGATGTCGTCCTGCACGCTCGACACCACCATCCGCAGGCCGAGGCGTTCGACGGTCCGGTCGCGGAACTCGATGACCTCGTCGAAGTTGTGGCCGGTGTCGACGTGCATGACGGCGAACGGGAGCGGCGCCGGCCAGAACGCCTTGGCGGCCACGTGGAGCATCACCACCGAGTCCTTGCCGCCGGAGAACAGCAGCACCGGACGCTCGAACGTCGCGGCCACTTCTCGGAAGATGTGCACGGCTTCGGCTTCGAGCGCGCCGAGGTGGGACAACTCGTACACGGGCGGTGCGGTCATGGGCGACTCCTCGTCGCGAGTGCCTTACCGGTCACTGGTTCATATTTGGACCAGCCCGGTCGAAAATGAATGCACCTCCGAGAATAGAACGTGTTTCAGATTTTGGTCAATGCCCTGGCCGCCGGTTATCTGGGCCGGCGGCCGCCCACCTCCGTCGTGATCGCGTCCGCCGCCGCCGCGAGGGCCTTGCCGCGTCGCGCGATGTCGGACGGCGCGAGTTCGGCCCCCACGTAGAGGGTGAGGACCATGGCCTGGTGACCTTCGGCGTCGTATGTCGGCGCCGCGATGAGGCTGACGGGGTGGGGCGCAGCGGGGTCCGAGTGTTCGGCGTCGAGATACACCCGCTCCCCCAGGCTCGACACCATCTCGCCGAGCACGTCGCGCAGTTCCGGCGGCAGATCATGGGCGGCGACGCCCGCCATGAGCGTGTGCAGGCGCTGCCCGACCGGAGTGAGCGTCTCGACGAGATATCCGGTGCGGGAGCACTCCTCGACCACCGTGCGCAACCGGTCGCGGTCCAGGCGCACCGGCAGCGTCGGTTCCCGCCGCAGCCACGACTGCAGCGCGTCGTCGCCGTCCCACAGCACGTACATCAACCCGACGGGCGGCGCGAACGGGTACATCTCCCCCACCTTGGCGGCGGCCCGCACGCCCGGCGGGCTGGTCAGTTCGAGGACTGCGATGCGGTCGCCGACCACAGCCGACGCCGTGCACGTGGTCCGGAACTCGTCACTGAGCACGGCGAGATGCCTGCGCGCGACGGGCCCGGCCGCGAACCCCTGCTGGGCCGCGCGGCCCGCCGCGATGAGCGCGGGCCCGAGGCCGTACGTCTTCGTGGCCGGATCCCGGACGAGGTAGCCGCCGCGGGCCAGTTCGGTGAGGATGCCCAGGCAGGTCGGCTTGCTGATGTCGAGTTGCCGGGCCAGTTCGGACAGCCCGAACCGGTGCTCCTTGCGGGCCACCAGGAAGTCGAGCACCTGCACCACCCGTTCGGTCGGCGGCGACCGCCGGCCCTGCGCCCGGTCGCGCATCTCGTCCTCGGGCCCCATTGACCACTCCTTAGAACACGTTCTATTGTCGGTTCATCAATGTTCTACCACGCAGGTACATATTTGTACCACCCTCTCGTGAGGAGCACGGTGTGCTGACCGACCCATTCGCCGACGCCATGGCCGAGGCCGAGAAACTGATCGAGAGCGCCCCCCACATCCGCACCGAACAGGATCTGCTGGAGGGCTACCAGTACCTCGCAGGCGGAATCCTCGCCACGACGCACGCGGCCTGGGCCACCGAACGGTCGCACCCGACGTTCATCTCGGGCACCGGACCGTACATGAAGATGGGCCTGGACAACCCGGACACCCTTTACTTCGGTGCGCGGATCGACGACGACGTCGAATACGTGGTCACCGGGCGACGCGGCACCACCGCAGACCTGAGTTTCCAGGTGCTGAGCGGAAACTACACGGCCGCACACGTTCCCGGCAGCGTCACGGCGTTCGACGACCGGGAGATCGACATCGCGCCCGACGGCTCGTTCGAGGTGCGGTTCGGCCCCGGGGAGAGCGCGGGCAGGCGCAACTACTTCACCCTCGCGCCGGGTTCGTCGCAACTGGTGGTCCGGGAGGTGTACAGCGACTGGGGTCAGCGGCGCGGCACCATTCGCATCGCCAGGGCGGATGTGGCCGGTACCGCCCCGGGCCCGCTCACCCGCGAGACCGTGGAGAAGCGGTACGCGCGTGCGGGCAGGGCCCTCGTCGCGCGGGTGAAGACGTGGCTGCAGTTCCCGGAGTGGTTCTACCTGAACCTGCCGGTGAACACGATGACCGAACCGCGACTCACCCCGGGCGGCCTCGCCACCCAGTACTCGTCCGTCGGGCACTACGAACTTGCCGAGGACGAGGCCGTCGTCATCACCGTCCCGAGAGCCGACGTGCCCTACCAGGGTTTTCAGCTCGGCAGCATGTGGTACATCTCCCTCGACTACGTCAACCACCAGACCTCGCTGAACGTCGCGCAGTCGCAGGTGGATCCCGACGACCACATCCGACTCGTCGTCAGCGAGCGCAATCCCGGCGTCGCCAACTGGATCGCCACCGTCGGGCACCTTCGCGGCTACCTGCAATTCCGCTGGCAGCGGGTGTCCCGCGAACTCACCCCGGACGACGGTCCCCGGATCGAGGTCGTGAAGTTCGACGAGATCCATCGAACCCTGCCGTACTACGACTCCAACAAGATCTCCCCCGAGGACTTCGCCGCACGCATCGCCGCACGCCAGGCCGCGGTGGCCGACCGGATGCTCGGATGACCGCCATGACTGCTCCGCAACTCCTGCAGGACAAGATCGTCGTCATCTCCGGCGTCGGACCGGCCCTGGGCCGCACCCTCGCCGTCCGCTGCGCTACCGCCGGCGCCGACGTGGTGCTGGCCGCCCGGACCGCGTCGCGCCTCGACGAGGTGGCCAAGGAGATCGTCGCGGTCGGGCGGCGCGCGGTGACCGTCCCGACCGACATCACCGACCAGGCATCGGCCGAGAACCTGGTGTCCGCGGCCGTCGACGCGTACGGCAAGGTCGACGTCCTGATCAACAACGCGTTCTCGGTTCCGTCGATGAAACCGCTGGCCCGCACCGAGTTCGACCACATCCGTAGCAGTTTCGAGCTGACCGTGCTCGGGGCGTTGCGGTTGACCCAGCTGTTCACTCCGGCACTCGCCGAGGTGAACGGCGCGGTGGTGAACATCAACTCGATGGTGCTGCGACACTCCCAGGAGCGGTACGGCAGCTACAAGATGGCCAAATCCGCCCTGCTCGCGGCGTCGCAGTCGCTCGCCACGGAACTGGGACCACAGGGCATCCGCGTCAATTCCGTTGCCCCCGGCTACATCTGGGGAGACACGTTGAAGCGGTATTTCACGCACCAGGCCGAGAAATACGGGACCACCGTCGAGCAGATCTACGAGCACACCGCCGTGAACACCGATCTGAAACGGCTCCCCACGACCGACGAGGTCGCCGACGCCGTGATCTTCCTGGCTTCCCCGTTGGCGAGCGCCGTGACCGGGCAGTGCCTCGACGTCAACTGCGGCGAATTCCATCACTAGCGAACAGAACCGGAGCATCATGAGCGAGCGCACCACGGTCGGCACCGTCGAGGACCTGCACGCCTCAGCCACCCGGCTGACCGGTCTCACCGACTTCGGGGTGGACGACTACACCGAGGCCCTCGGCGTCCTGCTGGACTCGTATCACACCGACGAGCAGCTGACACCGCTCGGCAGCAAGGTGTCCCGGGTGTTCCTCCGCGGCGCCCTGGTGGCCCGGCTGCTGAGCGAGGCGGCGTGGAAGCAGAACCCTGAGCACGCGGACGTGCGGATCGAGCG
The DNA here is from genome assembly GCF_002165735.1 of Rhodococcus sp. NCIMB 12038. Lineage (NCBI taxonomy): Bacteria > Bacillati > Actinomycetota > Actinomycetes > Mycobacteriales > Nocardiaceae > Rhodococcus > Rhodococcus sp. NCIMB 12038. The sequence continues at coordinate 238,595 of NZ_NHML01000011.1, read as the reverse complement.
ACCCATCTTCGTGACCGGTCTTCCCCGCACGGGGACGACCGCGCTGCACCGGCTGCTCACCGCGGACCCGTCGCATCAGGGCCTGGAGATGTGGCTGACCGAGATGCCGCAACCCCGGCCGCCGCGCGAGACCTGGGAATCGAATCCGGTGTTCCAGAAGATCGAGGAGGGCTTCAGCCGTCACCACATCGAACGCCCCGAATTCATGGGCGTGCACTACATGTCGGCGAGCGAGGTCGAGGAGTGCTGGCAACTGCTGCGGCAGACGTTCAAGTCGATCTCCTACGAGTGCCTGGCGTCTCTCCCGACGTATTCCCGCTGGCTCGAGGGCCAAGACTGGACGAACGCGTATCAGCGGCACAAGAAGAACCTGCAGCTGATCGGGCTTCCCGACCGGGACCGCCGCTGGGTGCTGAAGAACCCCAGCCACCTGTTTGCGCTCGACGAACTGCTCGCGGTCTACCCGGACGCGCTGATCGTCCAGACCCACCGGCCGCCGCGCACGATCGTCCCGTCGGTGTGCAGCCTGGCGGAACAGGCGACGGACGGTTGGTCCGAGAAGTTCCGCGGCAGCGTCATCGGGGAGAGCCAACTCGAGTTGTGGGCCCGGGGACTCGAGCAGTTCACCGCGGCCCGCGCGCGGCACGACCCCGCCCAGTTCATCGACGTCGACTACCGGGATTTCGTGGCGGATCCGATCGGCACCGTCGAGGGGGTCTACACGCACTTCGGGCTCGATCTCGGCGGGCCCGCCCGGGCGGCGATGGAGGCGATGCACGCCGAGAGCCGCAGCGGCGACCGCCGCCCCTCGCACAAGTACACGCTCGAGGAGTTCGGGCTGACGGCCGAGCAGGTGGACGAGCGATTCGCCAACTACCAGTTCAGCGCTACCAGCTGACCGGATAGTCGAGGATCGACGACGCCGCCCGCGCCGCGATCAGCGGCCTGGGCGAGAGCGGCAGGTGGACGACCGGGGGCGGCGGCAGTTCGGGCTGGGGCTCGGGTCGGCGATCCTGTTCGGGTGCCGGTTCCGGTTCGGGCTCCGGTTCCGGTTCGGGCTCCGGTTCCGGCGACCACGTCGTACCGCTGTCGAGGTCGAGGGCGTCGAGCAGCGGTATCAACTCGGCGGCGATCCGGTCTCCCACCTCGGTGAACGCCGACTCGGCCAGACCCACCGGGTCGCTGATGTTCGGCTCGTCGACCGTCCCGTAGTCGCGGCGGGCGACGGCGAGTTCGGCGACGGTGCGGGCCCCGGTTGCGGCGGCGATCCTGCGTGCTTCCCGCAGGGTGAACGTGCAGTGGCTCGTCCCGAGGAGCAGTTCCATCGAACGGTCCCGGATCTGCTCGGTCATCGCGAGGACGAGGTCGGCGCGTTTGATCATCTCGGGCCGCAGGCGGCGCGCCCGGAAGCCGTCGGCGCTGGCGCCGAGACCCTCGACGACGCGGGCGGCGACGGGTTCGATCGGAAAGCCCACGAGGGCGCGGACGCCGGCGCTCTCCGCGGTCAGGTGCGGCAGATCGCGGGCGAGCGCGTACGCGTGTGTCAGCCGCTCTGCGATCGGCGAGCGGCAGACGTTCCCGCTACAGACGAACAGAACGTGCATGAGGCAACCCTAACCAGCGACTTCGCCTACGAGCGAGTCCGATTCCACTGTCCGAGCGGTCTGTTCTTACAGTTCATCTGCACGTGGCGGGTCGTTCATCTGCCCGACTCCTCGCGGTCACCTCGATTGACGAACACCTGGCGCCCCCACGTCTGCCCACAGCAGACAATTGGCGGTCCGGCGCCGGCGCGGCGGTAGTACTGGAGACATGACCACAGCTGCGCTACCCGACCTGAACTACCGCGACCTGTTGGCGGACAGACTGTTTCGCCAGCGCACGATCCTTCTCACCGGCGAGGTCGACGACGCCATGGCCGAGCGGGCCTGCTCCGAACTGGTGCTTCTCGCGGCCGCCGATCCCAAACGCGACATCGTCCTGTACATCAATTCGCCGGGCGGTTCCGTCTTCGCAGGCCTGGCCATCTACGACACGATGAAACTCGTCCCCAACGACGTGGTGACCGTGGCCATGGGTTTCGCCGCCAGCATGGGGCAGGTGCTGCTGTGCTCGGGAACCCACGGCAAGCGGATCAGCCTGGCGCACAGCCGCATCATGATGCACCAGCCCTCGGCGGGCATCGGCGGCACGGCCGTCGACATCGCCATCCAGGCCGAGAGCCTCGAACGGATGAAACGACAGTCGCAGGAGATCCTGGCCGCGGAGACGGGGCATCCGGTCGAGCAGATCGCCGAGGACAGCGACCGGGATCGGTGGTTCACCGCCGACGAGGCCCGCGACTACGGGATCGTCGACCGCGTCGTGTCCTCGTTCGCGGAAATAGCGCCGCACACCACCACCCCGAGAATTGGATTGTGAAGCCATGTCCCAATACACCATTCCCCACGTCATCGAACGAACCCCGGCAGGCGAGCGGTCGTTCGACATCTTCAGTCGGCTGCTGAACGAGCGAATCGTCTTCCTGGGCACGGAGATCGACGACGGCGTCGCCAATGTCGTGATGGCACAGCTGCTCCATCTGCAGGCGGACAGTTCCGATCAGGAGATCGGGCTGTATATCAACTCCCCCGGCGGCTCCACGACCGCGATGCTCGCCATCTACGACACGATGCAGTTCCTGCGCCCGACCATCGCCACCTACTGCATGGGGCAGGCCGCCTCCGCCGCGGCGGTGCTCCTGGCGGCAGGAACCAAGGGACACCGGCACGTCCTGGCGCATTCCCGGGTGCTGCTGCACCAGCCTTCCACGCAGGGCAACGGCACGATCTCCGACCTGGCGCTGCAGGCCGCCGAGATCCTGCGGGTCCGTTCGCAGACCGAGGCGATCCTGAGCAAACACACCGGGCAGACCGTCGAACGCCTGCGCCGGGACACCGACCGGGACCGCATCTTCACGGCCCAGGACGCCATCGATTACGGCCTGGCCGACACGCTCGTCGCGGAGTGACGGCTAGGCCGCGAGCAGAGTGGGCACCTGCCGGTTGGGGATCCCGGTCGCCGAGTTCCGGTTCGCCGCGCCGAGCCGGCGCCCGGACCGGAACAGCAGGTGTTCGACCGGCAGCCCTAGGGCTCCGCACACTGCGCGCAGCATTTCGGAGGACGGCTCCTTCTTCCCGCGCTCGATCTCGGAGAGGTACTGCTTCGACATCCCGACGGCGGCGGCGACGTCCTCGAGACTCCGGTCCTGGTCGCGGCGCGCCTCGCGGAGCACCCGCCCGTAGAGCTCGCGCACCAGCGGCTCCTCCCGCGAACGCTCGGGGGCGGCCGTGACCAGCGTCAGTCTGCGCTGAGCTTCCATACCTCCGGAGTCTTCCAGACGGCGCGCCCGGACGCCGCGGCGTTCACCGACAGCGGACAGCCGATCACGACTGATCGAGCAGGTGATTGCCGAGTAGTTCGTCGACGCGTTCGGCGGCCTCGTCCGGGATCCAGTGGCTCACGCCGCGGAGCACCTCGAACGTGTACGGGGCGTCGACGAATCGGGAGGTCAACTCTGGCCCCACCGGCCCGATCGCCGTGTCGCCGTCGCTCCAGACGAAGAGCGTGGGCACCCGGACCTTCCGGGAGGCCGATCGGGGCGAGGTGAACGGCATCGCGCGATACCAGTTCAGGGCGCCGCGGGCCCGCGTCCGGTCGCGCATGGGCCCGAGGTCGCGCTTCGCGTCGTCCGGCGACTGGCCGCTGGCGAGCAGGGCCCGGTAGCCGAAGCCGTCCGGGGTGATCATTCGCTCCGGGATCCAGGGCAGCTGGAACGCGAACATGTACCAGGACTTCAGGATCTGACGGCTGGTGAGCAGCGCCCGCACGAACGCCGCCGGGTGCGGCACCGACAGCGCCGTGAGCGTGCGGACCCGGTCCGGACGTTCGACGGCGACGCCCCAGGCCACCGCCGCGCCCCAGTCGTGTCCGACGACGTGCGCCGGGCCGAGGCCTGCCCGGTCGATGAGCGCGACGACGTCCGCGATCAGTTCCGTGCTGCGGTACGCGCGGCGGGCGCGGGGCCTGGCACCGGGCGAATAGCCGCGCTGGTCCGGGGCCAGGGTGCGGAACCCGCGCCGGTGCAGCAGCGGCGCCAGCGCGTCCCACGACCGCGAGTCCTGCGGAAATCCGTGCAACAGCACCACCGGTGTGCCGTCGATCGGTCCCTCGTCGCGGACGTCGAACACCAGTCCGTCGCGGGTGAACGTGCCGATCCGCTCCGTGCGACTCATCCGACGCTCGTCTCACGCTCGCTGCGGTCTGCGGCCGACTCTCCGGCGCGGATGAAGCGTCCCGTCTTGGTCACCCCGAATCCACCGGTGAATTCGCCGTCGCGGTAGACGAGCCTGCCGTTGATCACCGTCGCGACCGCGGCGCCGTCGCTGCGGTTCACCATCCGCCGCAACCCGCCGTATTCGGGGACCTCCGCCTCGAACAATCCGTCCACCGAGGCGTCGAGGCCCGCCGGGTCGACGACGACCAGGTCGGCGCGGTCACCTTCGCGGAGGTGGCCGGCGTCGATGCCGTACCAGTCGGCCAGCTCGCCTGTCAGCCGGTGAACGGCCCGCTCGACGGTCAGGAACGGCTTGCGGTCGGACTGCGCGTCCTTGACCTTCTTCAGCAACCGGATCGGGAAGTTGTAGAACGCCATGTTGCGCAGGTGGGCGCCGGCGTCGCCGAATCCCATCTGCACCCCGGAGCTCGCGGCGAGCTTCTTCGCGAACCTGGGGCGATGGTTGGCGATGGTGGTCCGCCACCGCAGATCGGTGCCGTACTCGACGACGAGATCGAGGTACGCGTCGACCGGGTGCACACCGCGGAGATCACCCACGGCGCCGAACGTCTTGCCGATCAGCGTCTCGTCGGGGCACCCGACGATCACCGCGTCGTAGAAGTTGCGGTGCCAGATGCGGGGGCTGAACTTGTTGTCGTAGTCCTTGCGGAACCGGCGCCGGTAGGACTCGTCCTGCAGCAGGGCGTTCCGCTCCACCTGGTTCTTGAGGTGCAGTGCCGCCGCGCCTGCGCCGAATTCCTCGAACACCACGAGGTCGATCCCGTCCGCGTACACGGTGAACGGCACCGGCAGGTGCTGCCACTTGAAATCGGTCTTGGCGAAGCGGTTCAGCAGCGGCGCCGCGGCGAGCATGAAGTAGACGATCGGCGGATACGCCTTCGAGTCCGCGGCCGACAGCAGCGACGTCTTGAGGGGCTTGCGCCGCCCGAGGCCCGAACTCTCCGCGAAGAATCCGGCGATGTTCGGGTGCAGGTTGATCGTGGGCGCGCTCTGCAGGATCTTGCCGCGCTCGCGCAGGATGCGGTTGAGGAAGCGGAATTCCTTCCACCGCGCGTACGTGGACGGCAGTGAGCGGGAACGGTATTCGTCGCCGTCGATCTTGTCGAGCGCGTTCGTCATCGAGGAGAGTCCGAGGAAGCCGGCGTCGACGGCGTCGGTGAGCATCGCACCCATCTGCTCGAGTTCGCGAGCGGTCGGCTCGATCCGCTTGTCGGTGCCCCGGCCGAGGCCGAGGACGTGGGTGCGGATGTCGGAGTGCCCGATGAACCCGGCGACGTTGGGGCCGAGCGGCAACGACTCGAGCGCCTCGACGTACTCCGCCGGGCTCTGCCAGATCTTGTTCTCCTCCAGGATCCCGAGCACGGAGTCGTGCGGCACTGCCTCGACCCTGCTGAACAGGTCGGCGCACTCACGCGGCGTCGAATACACGGTGGAGAGGGAGCAATTTCCGAGAACGACGGTGGTCACGCCGTGTCGCACCGACTCCGGCAGTCCGGGGCTGACGAGCACTTCCGCGTCGTAGTGGGTGTGCACGTCGACGAACCCGGGAAGCACCCACTTGCCTGCGGCGTCGATGACCTCGGTATCGGGTCCGACGGGCAGCGGGCGAGTCGATGCCCGGACGACGATTCCGTCGCGGATGCCGAGATTGCGTCGCAGCGGCGCGGATCCGGTTCCGTCGAACCACAGCCCACCATTGACGACCACATCGAAATCCGACATTGTTGCGCTCCTCACACTCAGTATGTGTTACCCGAGGTTACGTATGCTGTTGAGTAAAAGTCAATGGACGGTTCGAGAGTTCCTCAATAGAGTGCAGGGGTGGCCGCCGCACCCCGCTCTCCCGAAGATCGGCGCGCGCAGATCCTCGACGTGGCCGTCCGGCTCCTCGAGGCGGTGCCGTTCGACGACCTGTCGATCGACCAGGTGGCGGCCGAGGCAGGCGTCTCCGCACCGCTGCTGTTCCACTACTTCAAGAACAAGCAGGGCTTTCGCAACGCCGTCCTCGAAGCCTCGGCGTCCGAACTGCAGCGGCGGATGACACCCGACGCGACGCTCCCGGTGTACGGGCAACTCCGGGCGGGCGTCGAAACATTCGCGGACGCGGTGATCGAGCACCCCACCATCTACCTCGCGGTCATGCGGATGGCCGGTAGCGGCGACGAGAGGATGCGGCAGATCTACCGCGGCATGCGGCGGACGTTCACCCGGTGGATCGGTGTGTCGCTGGCCGAGTTCGGCGTGCCGACGACGCCCGCGCTCGAGGCCGCGATCTCGGGCTGGCAGGCGTTCATGGAGGAGATCGTGCTGTCCTGGCTCGACGAGCCGACCATGGAGCGCACCGAGATGATCGACCTGTGCGAACGCGCCTTCTACCACCTGCTTCCCGCAGCGGGTGTCGATGTCGACGCCCTCGACACGACACGCTGAACTCGAGGGGCCGGGTTCACAGGAACCTTCCAGCCGCCTCCCAGCCGGGTGACGCCCCCGCGCGAGAACGTTGTCGGGACAGCAACTCGCGAAGGGACCACCTGATGACTGCCGTTCTCACTCCGGCGCCGCCACGGAGAACAGGATCGCCCGGCCACCGCGCCGAGTCGGATTCGTGGATCCGCCGACGCGGTTCCGCACTCGCCCTCACCGCGCTACTCGCCGCCACCGCGGCGCTGTACCTGTGGGACCTCACCTCCAGCGGCTACGCCAACAGTTTCTACGCCGCAGCGGCACAGGCCGGTTCGCAGAGCTGGAAGGCGTGGTTCTTCGGCTCACTCGACACCTCGAATTTCATCACGGTCGACAAACCGCCCGCGTCGCTGTGGGTGATGGGACTGTCCGGGCGGATCTTCGGGTTCTCCAGCGCCAGCCTCCTCGCCCCCCAGGCCCTGATGGGCGTCGGTTCGGTCGCCCTGGTCTACGCGGCCGTCACCCGCGTCACGAACAGGGGCGCCGGGCTGATTGCCGGCACCGTTCTCGCCGCAACTCCCGCGGCCGCCTTGATGTTTCGCTTCGACAACCCCGACGCGCTGCTCGTGCTCCTGATGACCGCGGCAGGATACTTCGTGGTCCGCGCGATCGAGACGGAGACCGGCCGCCGCGCCGCGACGTGGATCGCCCTCACCGGGGTCGCGCTCGGCTTCGCGTTCCTCACCAAGATGCTGCAGGGCCTGATGGTGCTGCCCGCGTTCGGTCTGGCGTATCTGGTGGCCGGGCACGCCCGATTGCGGGTTCGGCTGCTGCACCTGGCCGGGGGTGTCGCCGCCGTCGTCGCCGCGGCCGGATGGTGGGTTCTCGCCGTGTGGCTGTGGCCCGCGGACGCCCGCCCCTACATCGGTGGTTCCACCGACAACAGCGTCATGGATCTGGTGCTCGGCTACAACGGACTCGGCCGGATCTTCGGAAACACCGGCGGCGGCGGAATGTCCGGCGGCAGTGCGGGATCGAGCTTCGGTGGGAGCACCGGGCTGGATCGCCTGTTCGGCAGCGAGATGGGCATCGAGATCTCGTGGCTGATCCCGGCGGCGCTGGTCGCCCTGGTCTTCGGGTTGTTCGCCCGCGGACGCGCTCCGCGCACGGACCGCATGCGGGCGTCCCTGATCGTGTGGGGCGGATGGTTCCTCGTCACCGGACTGATCTTCAGCTACATGTCCGGCACCATCCACCCCTACTACACGGTGGCGCTCGCCCCCGCGATCGCCGGGATGATCGGCACCGGCGGGTACGCCCTGTGGCAAACGCGCGGCAGCATTCTCGGACGGTCCGGCCTCGCCTTCATGATGGTGGCCGCAGGTGCGTGGAGCTGGGTTCTGTTGCACCGCAACACCGAGTGGATGCCCGCCCTGAAGTGGGTCCTGCTCGCCGGTACCATTCTCGGCGCCGCCCTGATCGCGTTCGGCGACGGGAACCGCTTCCGGAAACTCGCCGTCACCGGCGTGCTGCTGGGCTCGCTCGCCGGAATCGGAGGCTCCGCGTCCTACGCGATCGCCACCGCAGCCACCGCGCACAACGGATCGATCCCCACGGCCGGCCCGTCCGGGGCTGTCACCGATACCGGAATGGGAGGCGGCGGCGGCCGGGCACCCGGCGGTGACACGGCCGGAGGCCAGGCGCCCGACGGTGGCATGGGCGGCGGCCAGGCGCCCGACGGTGACATGGCCGGCGGCCAGGCACCCGGCGGTGGCATGGCCGGCAACGAGGGTGGGACGAGTTCCGAGCTCACGACGTTGCTCGCCGAGGCAGGCACCACGTGGTCGGCCGCGACCAACGGTTCGCAGAGCGCGGCCACCTACGAACTGGCGGCCGACACCGCGGTGATGGCCATCGGCGGATGGAGTTCCGACCCCACGCCGACACTCGACCAGTTCATCTCCAACGTCGAGAACGGCCAGGTGCACTACTACATCTCAGGTGATGGCGGCGGTGGTCGCGGCGGCGACAGCACGTCCGGCGCGATCCAGGAGTGGGTGGCGGCCAATTTCACCGCCGTCACGGTGGGCGGCACGACTGTGTACGACCTCTCCGGCTACACCGGATAATCACCGACAGGCACACAGAGAACCGGCAGGTGCATCACCTGCCGGTTCTCGTCGAGCGAGTGACGGGATTCGAACCCGTGTGAACGGCTTTGCAGGCCGGTACCTCAACCACTCAGTCACACCCGCATCGATCATCACTGTGCCCGGCCGGCTCCGAGGGCGCGAGAGTTGTGCTCACGGTGATTCTGAACCGACACGCCGGGGCGGGAACAAACCGTGTGCCCTCGTTGCTGTGTTGCTTCATGACCGATACCGAAGAACGCGCCGCCCCGACGGGCGAGCGGACCACCACTCGGCCCAGCCTTCGGGTGATCCTCGTACTCGGCGCGATGGTGGCCCTCGGCCCCTTCACCATCGACATGTATCTGCCGGCGCTACCCGACATCGGAACCGACCTCGGCGCATCCTCGTCCGCGGTCCAGCTGACCATCACCGGAACCCTGCTCGGCCTCGCGCTGGGGCAGTTGATCGTCGGACCGCTGGCGGACAGCCTCGGACGCAGGCGCCCCCTCATCGCCGGCATCGGTGTGCACGTCATAGCGTCCGTACTCGCGGTGTTCGCGCCGACCGTCGCAGTGCTGGGGGTGCTGCGCGTCTTCCAGGGCATCGGCGCCGCCGCCGCAGCGGTGGTCGCGCTCGCCGTGGTCCGCGACCTCTTCTCCGGGAACACCGTCGCCGTCGTGATGTCGCGGCTGATGCTCGTCCTCGGCGTCGCACCCGTGCTCGCCCCGAGTATCGGCGGGGCGCTCCTCATCGCCCTCGACTGGCGCGGGATCTTCGTCGTCCTCGCCGTGATCGGCACGCTGACCGCGTTGATCGGTGCGTGGGGGCTGACGGAGACGCTGCCGCCCGAGCGTCGCCGCAAGAGCAATCTCCTCGCCGTGCTGGGCACCTACAGGGGACTGCTCGGGGACCGGGCGTTCATGGTGCTCGCCCTCGTATCGAGCGTGGCGATGGGATCGCTGTTCTCGTACGTCTCCGGTGCGTCGTTCGTGTTCCAGGACCAGTACGGCCTGGACGAGCAGCAGTTCGCGCTGCTGTTCAGCTCCGGCGCGATCGCTCTGATCGGCGCCTCGCAACTCAACGTCCGCGCCCTCGCACGCTGGTCACCGCTGCAGATCACGGTGTCTGCCCTCGGATTCGCGACGGTGGCCGGGCTGGCGCTGATCACCACCGCGCATTTCGAGTTCGGCGGGCTCGTCGGGTTCGTCGTTCCCCTGTGGTTCCTCCTCGGCGGTGTCGGATTCGTCCTGCCGAATGCTCCGGCGCTGGCCCTCGGCAGGCACGGGGAGGCCGCGGGCACGGCTGCCGCACTGCTCGGCGCCCTGCAATTCGGTGTCGGCGCCCTGATCGCTCCCCTGGTCGGCGTGCTCGGTAACACCGGCGTCGCACTCGCGGTCACGATGACCGCGTGCACGGGACTCGGGTTGGTGGCGCTGGCCGCCGCAGCGAAGGCGGAAGCCCGCTGACGACACGCTCGGCAGACTTTCACGGCCCATCACCCGACATGGGATGATCGACGCATGCCACCACCGTCACCACTTCATCTCGACCCCATCGAAGAGGCCCACCGGCAGTGGACCAAGCACGGCTGGGGTGACGTCGCCGACGGCATGGCCGCGGTGACCTCGGTGATGCGCGCCCATCAGATCATGATCGCGCGGGTGGAAGAGGTGCTCAAACCGTCGGGGCTCACCTTCGCCCGGTACGAATTGCTGACCTTGCTGACGTTCACGCGTACCGGTGCGCTCCCGATGGCGAAGGCCAGCGCGCGCCTTCAGGTTCACCCGACAAGCGTCACCAACGCCGTCGACCGGCTCGAGACGGCGAATCTCGTGCGGCGTGTTCCGCATCCGAGCGACCGACGCGCGACGCTGATCGAAATCACCGACGCGGGAAGGAAACTGGCCGTCGAGTCCACCGAGCGGCTCAACGCCCAGGTGTTCTCACGCCCCGGCGTGTCCGGTGACAAGCTGGAACAACTGGTCGCCATCCTCGCCGAACTGCGCCGCGAGGCAGGCGATTTCGACACCGGAGACGCGCCCACCAAGTGGTGACCCACGACTGTCGCCCCGCACCGGATCCCGGTGCGGGGCGACAGTCGTCAGGGCGTCTAGCGGTGCTTGAAGACGGGCGAACGCTTCTCGACGAACGCCGCCATGCCTTCCTTCTGGTCTTCGGTGGCGAACGTCGAGTGGAACACCCGGCGCTCGAACCGGACGCCCTCGGTGAGCGTGGTCTCGAAGGAGCGGTTCACCGCCTCCTTCGCCATCATCGCGACCGGGAGGGACATCTCGGCGATGGTGGTCGCCGTCTGCAGCGCCTCGTCCAGGAGGTCGGCGGCGGGCACGATCCGCGACACCAACCCGGCGCGTTCGGCCTCCTCGGCGTCCATGTTCCGGCCGGTCAGGCACAGTTCCATGGCCTTGGCCTTGCCCACTGCGCGCGTCAGCCGCTGCGAGCCGCCGATGCCGGGAATGACACCGAGCTTGATCTCCGGCTGACCGAACTTCGCGGTGTCGGCGGCGATCAGGATGTCGCAGAGCATCGCCAGTTCGCATCCGCCGCCGAGGGCGTAGCCCGCGACAGCAGCGATGGTGGGCTTGCGGGCCGCGGCGAGGCGATCCCATGCGGCGAAGAAGTCGTCCAGGTAGACGTCCATGTACGACTTGGGCTGCATCTCCTTGATGTCGGCGCCCGCCGCGAAGGCCCGGTCGGAACCGGTGATCAGGATGGCACCGATCGCCGAATCCTTCTCCAACTCCTCCACAGCCGACACGACCTCGCGCATCAGTTCGGAGTTCAGTGCGTTGAGGGCTTTCGGACGGTTGAGGGTGATGATCCCCACCCGGCCCTTGCGCTCCAGGAGAATGGTCTCGAAGTCGGTCACTGCTCTCCCTCGGTGGAACGTTCGCGGATGTCGTTGATGATGGCCGAGAAGTCCTGGCCACCACCGCCGGCGGCGTGGAACCGGCTGTACAGTTCGGCGGCGCGGAGCCCGAGTTCGGCCTCGACGCCGTTGGTCTTCAGCGCGTTCGCGGCGAGACCGAGATCCTTGTCCATCAGTGCGGCGGCGAAGCCCGGCTGGTAGTCATTGTTGGCCGGGCTCGTCGGAACCGGTCCGGGCACAGGACAGTTGGTGGTGAGCGCCCAACACTGACCCGACGCGTTCGATGCGACGTCGAACAGGGCCTGGTTGCTCAGCCCCAGCTTCTCGCCGAGGACGAACGCCTCGCTGACGGCGATCATCGACACACCGAGGATCATGTTGTTGCAGATCTTCGCGGCCTGACCGTTACCCGGGTCGCCGCAGTGGACGACCTTCTTGCCCATCACGTCGAGCAGCGGCTTCGCGGATTCGAAGTCGTCCGCCGTGCCGCCGACCATGAACGCGAGAGTTCCCGCGGTCGCGCCGACGACGCCACCGGAGACGGGTGCGTCCACCGAACGGTGTCCGGCCTGGACGGCCTCGTCGTGCGCCGCGCGGGCGTCCGCCACGTCGATGGTGGACGAGTCGATGAACAGGGTGCCCGGTTTCGCGGCGGGCAGGATCTCCGCATAGAGCCCGAGAACGTGCTTGCCGCTCGGCAGCATCGTGATCACGACGTCCACCTCACGCACGGCCTCGACGGCCGAATCGGCGACGGTGACACCATCTTTCACTGCCTGCTCGAGTGCGGCGGGCGCGAGGTCGAAGCCGACCACCGTGTGTCCCGCCTTGACGAGGTTGGCCGCCATGGGGCCACCCATGTGACCGAGTCCCAGAAATCCGACGGTAGTGCTCATTGCAGTCCCTCCTGGACGCTTGTGGCTGGTGGTCAGCGTTGCGGTTGCGGGGCCGTGAGGCCGAGTTCGAGGTCGCCGAGGGGCGCGAAGAACTGTGCGACGTCGGCGTCGGTCACCTCGTCGATCGTCGCGGGCGACCAGTGCGGGTTGCGGTCCTTGTCGACGACCTGCGCCCGGATCCCCTCGACCAGATCGGCCGAACCCAGGCACGCCACGGACACCCGGAACTCCTCGTTCAGCACCTCCTCCAGGCTGCCCGCGACGCGGGCCCGGCGCAGCGACCGCAGGGTCACCGCGCACGCGGTCGGCGACTTCGACAGCACCTGCTCGGCCGCCTTCTGCGCTTCCGGCACCGCACTGGCCTGCAGCCGGGCCACGATCTCCGCCACCGAGTCCGCGGAATACGCGGCATCGATCCAGCCCTGCTGCGCCAGCAGGTCCGACTCGGGGGCCGGTTCGGTGAACTCCGCCAACGCCTCGTCGATCGACACGCTCGACAGCGCCTGGACGAACGCCTCGATCTTCGCGGACGGGATGAAGTGGTCGGCGAACCCGCACGCGATCGCATCCCCGGCACTCAGCCGTGCGGTGGTCAGCGCGATGTGGGTGCCCAACTCCCCCGGGGTGCGGGCCAGCAGATAGGTGCCGCCGACGTCGGGAACGAACCCGATCCCGGTCTCGGGCATCCCGATCATCGACCGCTCGGTCACGATCCGCACACTGCCGTGCGCCGACACCCCGACCCCGCCGCCCATCACGATGCCGTCCATGATCGCCACATACGGCTTCGGGTAGTTCGCGATCGCCGCGTTNAGGATGTACTCGTCCCGCCAGAACTCCCGCGACCCGGTACCNCCCTCCTTCGCGTCGTGGTAGATCGANACGATGTCCCCGCCNGCGCACAGGCCGCGTTCCCCGGCGCCGGTGATCAGCACCGCCCGCACCTCCTCGTCCCCNGCCCACTCCGCCAGNGCCGGGGCGATCCTCCGCACCATGGTGTGGTTGAGGGCGTTGATCGCCTTCGGCCGGTTCAGCACGATCCGGCCCAGNCCGTCCCGCTTCTCGATCAGAACCTCGTCCACCGTGTCTGTCATGCCGCTCCCTGCTTCCCGTGTCCCGCNANGANGCTGCGGGCGATGACCACCCGCATGATCTCGTTGCTGCCCTCGAGGATCTGATGCACCCGCAGGTCGCGGACGATCTTCTCGATCCCGTACTCGGCAAGATAGCCGTACCCGCCGTGCAACTGCAGCGCCTTGTTCGCGACCTCGAANCCGGTGTCGGTGGCGAACCGNTTCGCCATCGCACACAACTCNACCACGTCCGGGGCGCCCTCCTCCAGCGCGGCCGCCGCCCGCCACANCAGGGTCCGGGCCGCCTCGAGNTCGGTGCGCATGTCCGCGAGCTGGAACTGCAACGCCTGCGACTCGAGCAACGANGCCCCGAACGCCTTGCGGTCCGCCAGATACGNGACGGCCTTGTCCAGCGCGGTCTGCGCCCCGCCGACCGAGCAGGCGGCGATGTTCAACCGGCCCCCGTTCAGGCCGGCCATCGCGATCCGGAACCCGCCGCCCTCCGCACCGAGCAGGTTGCCCGCCGGTACCCGCACGTCCTCGAAGATCACCTGCCGGGTCGGTTGGGCGTTCCAGCCCATCTTCACCTCGTTCGGCCCGAACGACAGCCCCGCCGANTCCTTCGGNACGATGAACGCCGAAATCCCGCGCGGCCCGNTGTCGCCGGTGCGGGCCATCACCACATACACCTCCGACGTCCCGGCCCCGGAGATGAACTGCTTGACCCCGTTGAGGACGTAGTCGTCGCCGTCGCGGACCGCCTTGGTGCTCAGCGCCGCCGCATCCGAGCCGGCGCCGGGTTCGGTGAGGCAGTAGCTGCCCAGCTGATCCATCGCACACAGTCCCGGCACCCAGGTGTGCCGCTGCTCGTCGGTGCCGAACTTGTCGATCATCCAGGTGACCATGTTGTGGATGGAAATGTAGGCGGCGATCGACGGGCAGCCCTTCGCNANCTGCTCGAAGATNCGGGCCGCATCGACGCGGGTCAGCTCGGAGCCGCCCACNTCCTCGCGGACGTAGATCCCGCCCATCCCCAGCGAGGCGGCCTTGCGCAGCACATCCACCGGGAAATGCTTGGTCTGATCCCACTCCACAGCATGCGGCGCCAGATGCTCGGCCGCGAAATCACGGGCCGTGTCACTGATCGCCCGCTCGTCATCGGTCAAGGTGAACATACAAATCGACCCTTTCAGGTTCGGGTAGTTGGAAGTACTATAGTTGGATATCCATGTAAATTGCCAGTGGGATGTGACCCGAAAGTGGTCGTTCATTGGATTCCCGAGTACGAACCACGAGGAGGCTACCGGTGGCCACTACGCAACCACCCCACCCGGCGCCGGCCACGGCGCTGATCGCCGCCGTCCTGCAGACGCAGAAGCTGATCACCCATCACCTCAACTCCACGTTGCGCCCACTGGGCCTGTCGTTCGCGCGGTACGAGGTCCTGGCGATGATGGTCGCCGCGAACGGCCCGCTGCCCATGGTGCGGATCGTTCGTGCCCTGGACCGGCACCCGACCACCATCGGAACGCTCGTCGACGGCCTCGAAGAGGCAGGGCTGTGCGTGCGGGCGATCAATCGCTCCGACCGTCGCTCGACCCTGGTCACGGTCACCGACAAGGGCCTCGAGGTGGGGGCGTCGGCGAGCCGAGCCCTCGACGGCGTCGCGCTCGCGGACCCACAGGACATGCACCGTCTCCACGAGGGTCTGCAACAGCTACTCGCCGCAACCCGGCGGGCATCGACCGCGGCCGCCGAACTGTCGGGAGACCGGCCGTGATCGACGTACGCAATATTCGCTCGGATGATCTGCGGTACCTGCTCGCCGTGGCGCGGACGGGTCGCCGCCAATCTGCTGCGATGGACCTGGGCGTCGATCACACCACCGTCTCGAGGCGCGTGCGCGCGCTCGAGAAGGTTCTCGGCGTCCGACTGCTGCAGCGCAGTGCCGACGGGTGGGAGTTGACCGATGTCGGCCGATCGATCGCGGAGAAGGCGCAACACATCGAGGAAGCCGTTCAGGAAGCGGCCGACGTGGTCCTCGGCATCAGCGAGGATACACTCCGGGGAACGGTCCGGATCACCGCTCCGGACGGGTTCGGCTCGTTGTTCGTCGCTCCGGCGCTGGCCAAGTTGAGAATGAATCATCCGCATCTCGTCGTCGAATTGGTCACCGATACACGGCAACTCAATCTCTATCAATCGGGGTTCGACCTGGCCGTGGCGGTGGGGACGCCGATCACCAGTCGGCTGGTCTCCGAAAGGGTGTGCCAGTACTCGCTCGGGTTGTACGGCAGCGAACAGTATTTCCGCGACCACGGTGAACCCGGCAGCATCGAGGAGCTGACGGCGCACCCGCTGGTCTTCTTCGTCGACTCCCTGCTGCAGGTCGGGGATCTCGACTTGAACCGTCATCTGCCCGGTGTTGCGGCAAAATTCATGTCCACCAACATCTTCGCTCACGTCGCGGCCACCCGGTGCGGTGGCGGCATCGGACTGCTGCCGGCATTCATGGCCGACCAGCACGCCGATCTGCGCCGAATCCTGCCCGACACCGTCGACGTCCGACTCTCCTTCTCCCTGGCCGCTCGCCGCGAAAGCCTGACCAATCCTGCGGTACAGGCTGTGCGGCAAGCGATCCAGGA
This sequence comes from Rhodococcus sp. NCIMB 12038, assembly GCF_002165735.1. Lineage (NCBI taxonomy): Bacteria > Bacillati > Actinomycetota > Actinomycetes > Mycobacteriales > Nocardiaceae > Rhodococcus > Rhodococcus sp. NCIMB 12038. The sequence continues at coordinate 222,223 of NZ_NHML01000011.1, read as the reverse complement.
AGAGGCTCTCAGCCGTCGAGAAGAACTGGTCCCCACCAGGTAGTTCCGTCGGAGGGCGTCACGCCTGCGCGGGCACCCTGGTATCGAGCGGATCGGCGGCGTCCACCGAGTCGAGCCAGTTGAGGATCTGTTCGGTGTGCTGCCCGAGCACCGGTGGTGCAGCGTGCTCGGCGCGTACCAGCGAGTCGCCGCCTGCCGTTTCCATCCGCAGCGACGGGCCGGGCAACTGCACAGGTCCCACCACCGGGTGCTCGACCTCGAGCAGCAGGCCCTGGCTGCGGGTCTGCTCCCACTCGTAGACCTCGTCGATCGTCCGGATCGACCCCGCGGGAACACCCGCGGCCTCGAGCGCGGCGAGCACATCGACCCGAGTGCGGCCGGCGAAGTCGGCCTCGATGGCGGCGATCAGTGCATCGCGGGCCGCGACCCGGTCACGGTTGACCGCGAACCGCGGATCGTCGGCCGACAGACCGGCGACCGGCGCGAACTTCGCCCAGATCGCCTCGCTGCCGACCGCGATCTGCACATACCCGTCACCACAGCGGAAACTGCCGTACGGGGCGATCTGAGGATGGTGATTGCCGGACCGCTGCGCGACCTGACCGCCGACGGTCCACTTCGTGCCCTGGAAGGTGTGCGCGCTGACCGCGGCGGCCAGCAGGGACGTCCGGACGACCATGCCCTTGCCGGTCTTCTCCCGGGCCGCCAGCGCTGCCGACACTCCGGCGGTGCCGTGGACACCGGCGAGGACGTCCGCCACGGGCACTCCGATCCGCGTCGGTTCCCCGTCGGGGTCACCGGTCACCGACATGAGGCCGGCCTCGCCCTGGGCGATCTGGTCGTAGCCCGCACGCGATCCTTCCGGGCCGTCGTGCCCGAACCCGGTGATCGACAACGTGATCAGCCGCGAGTTGAGCTCTTCGAGCACCTCCGGCGAAAACCCGAGGCGATCGAAGGCGCCCGGCCGGAGATTCTCGATCAGCACGTCCGCCTGACGGATCAGGCGACGCAGCGCGTCCTTGCCGTGCTCGGATTTCAGATCCAGCACGATCGATTCCTTGTTCCGGTTCGCCGACATGAAGTACGACGACTGCGGGTCGTCCTGCGGCCCGACGAACGGCGGCCCCCAGGTGCGGGAGTCGTCGCCGGTGCCCGGGGCTTCGACCTTGATGACGCGGGCGCCGAGGTCGCCGAGCATCATCGCGGCGATCGGCCCGGCCAGTGCCCGGGAAACGTCCAGCACGAGAATGTCATTGAGAGGTCCGACAGTCATGATGCGTTTCCTCCTCAGAGTGTGCGCAGGCGCACGTTGACCTGCTTGGTCTGGGTGAATCCGGCGATCATGCCCTCGAGGGACACCTCGCGGCCGAGGCCGCTCTGCTTGTACCCGCCGTAGGACTGGCCGACCATCTGGCCGCCACCCTGGTTGACCTGCACCCACCCGGTTTCGAGTGCGTGGGCCGTGGACAGGGCCAGGTCGAGGTTGTGCGTCCACACGTACGCGGCCAGGCCGTAGTGCGAGTCGTTGGCCATCGAGATGACGTCGGCGTGGTCGTTCCACGGGATCGCGACCAGGGCGGGTCCGAAGATCTCTTCCCGCGACAGGCGCCAGGTGTTGTCGGCGCCGGAGAACACGGTCGGGCCCATGTAGTAGCCGTCGGTGTTGCCGATCGTGTCGGGGGAGCCGTCGAGGACGGTGGAGACCTTGGTCGAGCTCAGGCCGTCCTCGAGGAATCCGTTCACCGACGCGAACTGCTTGTCGTTGATGATGGCGCCCATGTCCGTCGCCTCGTCCAGCGGGTTACCGACTTTCAGGCCGGCGAGGGTGGTGACGAGTCGGTCGAGGACCTGGTCGTAGATGTCCTGGTGCAGGAACAGGCGGGAGCCGGCGGTGCAGCTCTGGCCCTGCCGGTGCACTCGGGTGGAGAGCAGCAGCTGGTTGATGAAGTCGTCGTCGACGTCGACGTCGGGGAACACGATGGACGGGTTCTTGCCGCCGAGTTCGAGGGAGACGTGGGCCAGGCGGCCGCCGGCTTCGCGGGCCACGTGGCGGCCGACCTCGGTGGAGCCGGTGAAGGAGACCTTGTGGACGTCCGGGTGCTGCACGAGCGCCTCGCCGGCGACCCTGCCGGATCCGGTGATGACGTTGAGGACACCGGCGGGCAGGTATTCGGCGCAGATCTCGGCGAGCAGCAGGACGCTGAGCGGTGCGGCTTCGGCGGCCTTGACGACGACGGTGTTGCCGGCGACGAGGGCCGCGGGGATCTTGAAGCCGGCGATCATCAGCGGGGAGTTCCAGGGCAGGATGGCGCCGATGACGCCGAGCGGCTCCTGCCGGGAGTACTGCAGCTGGTCGTCGCCTGCGGGCAGCACGGTGCCCTTGATCTCACCGGCGACGCCGGCGAAGTAGCGGAACAGGTTCGCCAGGGTGATGACCTCGGGGCGGGCCTGGGTGCGCAGCGCGTTGCCGGTGTCGAGGGCGGTGAGCCGTGCGAGTTCCTCGGAGCGGGCGTCGATTGCGTCGGCGATCTTCGCCAGGATCCGGGCCCGTGCGGTGAAGTGCTGGGAACGCCACTGCGGGAAGGCCTTGTTCGCCGCGCGGACCGCCCGATCGACATCCTCGGTGCTCGACGACGGGACCCGGCCGATCACGTGCTCACGCAGGACCGGGGTCGTCACGTTCGTCCATTCGCCGGAGCGGGCTTCGACCCAACCGCCGTCGACGAACATGGGGTAGTCGCGGGCTTCGGGAATCGCGAGATCAGCGAGTGTGGACTGTGTGGAGGTCATGTCGGAATCTCCTTGATAAGGGATAGCTCTGCTGCGAGTGCAGCGAAGACGGAAGCAATGGGGGCAGTGCTAGGGAGTGGGCGCGACACTTCCGCGCTCGGACAGCGCGTCGATCGCGTGGGCGTAGACGTCGTCGACCTCCCCGTCCGCATCGACCGTCAGCAGCAGTGCCGAGTAGTAGTCGAGCAGCGGGCGGGTTTCGTCGTGATAGACCCGCAGACGTCGACGGATGACGTCCTCGGTGTCGTCGGCGCGTCCGCGGGCGAGCATCCGCTCGACGACGGCATCGTCCGCGATCGAAAAGTCCAGGACAGCGTTGATCTGGATCAGCTGCTCGGCCAGGAATTCATCGAGGGCAACTGCCTGAGCCACGGTGCGGGGGAAGCCGTCCAGAATGAATCCGGCGGTCGTGTCGTCGTCGGCGAGTCGCTCCACCACCATTCCGATGGTGACGTCGTCCGGCACCAGTTCGCCTGCATCGAGGAACGACTTCGCTCGCAGGCCCAGTTCCGTGCCCTGCGCGATATTGCTTCGGAACAGGTCGCCGGTAGAGATGTGGGGGATCTGCAGTTCCGACGAAAGTGACTGCGCCTGAGTTCCTTTACCCGCTCCGGGCGGTCCTGTCAGAATGATGCGCACAACAAATTCCTTTCGCGTCGAGCGGGGGTGACGACGGTTATGCCTGGGCGTCGAGGGCGCCGGAACGGATCGCCGTCACGATCGCGGAGAAGTCACGGCCCGGGCCGTCCTGAGCGACGAACTGTTCGTAGAGTTCGGTCGCGCGCCGTCCGAGCGAGGTGTCCACCCCGTTGTCGGTTGCGGCGGCCTGCGCGAGGCGAAGGTCCTTGAGCATCAACGCACTCCCGAATCCACCCGCGTAGTCGCGGTTGGCGGGGCTGGTCGGAACGGGACCGGGGACCGGGCAGTTGGTCGTCAACGCCCAGCACTGACCGGACGCGGTCGACGAGACGTCGAACAGTGCCTGGTCGGTCAGGCCCAGCTTGGCGCCCAGCGCGAAAGCTTCGCTGACGGCGATCATCGAGATTCCCAGGATCATGTTGTTGCAGATCTTCGCGGCCTGCCCGGCCCCGGCGTCGCCGCATCGGACGATCCGGGATCCCATGGCATCGAGGAACGTGGCAGCCTGGTCCACCGCGTCGGCCGGACCGCCGACCATGAACGTGAGGGTTCCGCCGTCCGCACCGACGGTGCCGCCGGAGACGGGGGCGTCCACGGCGCTGTGACCGGCGGCGACGGCGAGTTCGGCGGCGGCCCGCGCGTCGGCGACATCGATCGTCGAGCAGTCGAGGAACAGGGTTCCCGGCCGTGCCGCCGGGACCAGGTCGGCGTAGACGTCGAGCACGTGCTTGCCGCTGGGCAGCATCGTGATGATCACGTCGGCATCCTCGGAGGCGGCGACAGCACTGTCAGCGAAGGTGATTCCGTGTGCTTTCGCCTTCTCCGCGGCCGCCGGGGAGGGATCGAATCCGACGACCGTGTGGCCGGCTCGCGTCAGATTCGTGGCCATTCCCAAGCCCATGTTTCCGAGCCCGAGGAAAGCGATCTTGCTCATCTGTACTCCTTGTGGTTGCCGACGTTCCACGCACGCGCATCGATCCGGACAACAGGTCGTGGGTGAATCCCGGGAAGCGGGCCGCTGTGTGCGTCGCTCTCCGCCGGGAACGGTTTCGAGTGTGCCCGCGCGGGGACGATCGCGGAATCACCGAACCTGCAAGGGGGATGTGCAAAATTGCATCGCCGCGGCCCACCGGCAACTCTGAGGAGCCGAAATGCGGGCGAGGTCTAGCCGGACGTTTCGACGTACGACGCCAGGTTGGCCAGCGAGGACGCGATGCCGGCCTCGTGGTCCGCCTGGTCGATGCCGGGTGGCACGTCGGTGGCGGTGACGGTCACCTCGGTTCTGTCACCGGTGGCGGTGAGGTGCCAGGTCATCGTCATGGTGCCCGCGAACGACGGGTCGTCGGCCTCGAACACCGCCTGCTGCACCACCCGCTCGGCCGGCACCAGGTCGGCAAACCCGACGTCGACGACATCCGTCGCTGCCGAACTCTTGCCGGGGCTGTCGGCGGGGTCGAGGTAGGTGAGGACCATCCGGAACCCGCCACCGGGCCGAGGGTCCCACTGCTCGATCCGGCCCCGCATGCCCTCCGGTGGCAACCAGGCCTCGACGGATTCCCGATCGAGCAGGGCGTCGTACACGGTCGTCGGTGACGCCGCTATCACCCGACTGGCACGGTCGGTCCTTCCCATGGCCCGAGTCTAGGGCGGGGTCGTCGCGAACTCGGCGGTATCGGGTGAGCTGTCACAAAGGTGATCGACCGTGCGTCTCGAGGCAGGCTGCCCGATCCTCGATGCGGCTACCGACGTCACCGGTGCGATCGGCGAGGACCGTCGCGGTTTCCATCAGAGGGTAGATTCACAGTGATGTTGTGACGACGATCTCACGTCGTCGCGGCAAAATCGCAAGTCTGTGACTGGTGTGATGGTTGAGGATGGTCGGTTGAAGACACGGCAAGACGACGCCATGAAACGTGATCTGAGTGCGGTCGGATTGACGGAGGCTCACGAGATCGGCAGTGGTGGGTTCGGAGTGGTCTATCGGTGTCTGCAACCCTCTCTGGACCGAACGGTCGCGGTCAAAGTTCTCATCGGTGCGATCGACGACGAGAACCGGACCCGATTCTTCCGCGAGCAGCGTGCGATGGGTCGCCTGACCGGCCACCCGAACATCGTGAATGTCCTCCAGGTGGGTTCCACAACGAGCGGGCACCCCTTCATCGTCATGCCCTATCACCCGTTGGACTCGTTGGAAACATTGATCCGGGACGACGGTCCACTTCGTCCCGATCAAGTGTTGAGAGTGGGGGTCCGAATCGCCGGTGCGGTGGAGACCGCTCATCGGCTCGGGATCCTGCACCGCGACATCAAGCCCAGCAATATCTTGCTCTCGAGCTACGGCGAGCCGGCGCTCACCGACTTCGGAATCGCGCACATCGTGGGCGGGTTCGAGACTGCGAAAGACACGATTACGGCATCGCCTGCATTTGCGGCGCCGGAGATCCTCAGAGGTGATCCGCCGACCCCGGCGTCGGACATCTACAGCATCGGCGCGACCCTCTTCTGTGCGTTGACAGGCCACGCGGCATTCGAGCGCCGATCAGGAGAGAAGGTCGTGGCGCAATTCGTCCGGATCGCGCGGAATCCTCTTCCCGACCTGCGCGAACACGGAATTCCGGACGACATCGCCGGAGTGATCGAACACGCCATGGCACGCGACCCTCACGACCGTCCAGGAACCGCTGTCGACTTCGGTGATGAACTACGCGCCGTCCAAGCGCGGAATGGCATGGACGTCGATGAGATGGCGCTCCTGGGGGAGGAGCCAGTGGCGCCGCTGGGGCGACGCGATGCCGTTTCGGCAGAATCCACGGAAGAGCACTCAGGCCGCCGAACCGCGCGTCAGAGTCGCGCCGGAAATCTGCCCCTGGAGTTGACCAGCTTCGTCGGCCGCCAGGTCGAACTGTCCGACGCGAAAAGTATGTTCGACACCGCGCGGCTCGTGACGTTGACGGGGATCGGCGGAGTCGGGAAAACACGGCTCGCGTTGCGACTCGCCGCTGACCTGCGAAAGAATTTCCCGCACGGTGTCTGGCTGGCGGAATTCGGTGAAGTCTTGGATGAGTCCGTCCTCATCGACGTCATCGCCCGAGCCCTCGGTTTGCGAACTGGTCACACGGATCCCATGGACGAGATCGTCCAGTTCCTGATCGATCGGAAGTTGCTGATCGTGCTGGACAACTGCGAGCACGTGATAGCGCCGGTAGCGCGATTTGCAGAGACGATTCTCCGAACCTGCCCCGAGGTCTCGATCCTGACGACGACTCGCGAGCCTCTGAACATTGCCGGCGAGTCCGTCTTGCGCGTGCCATCCCTGAGCACTCCCGCCGAGGACCATGAGCCCGCATTGATGGCATCACCGAACTACGACGCAGTCGCGTTGTTCGAGGAACGTGCCGCCGACGCGGTGCCGGGATTCGAGCTTTCCGATGACAACATCGACACCGTTGTGCAAATCTGCCGTCAACTGGACGGCCTGCCCCTACCCCTCGAATTGGCGGCAGCGCAGTTACGGGCGATGTCGCTCAAGCAGATCGCTCAGCGGCTGACCGATCGATACAAACTGCTCACCCATGGAAACCGTGCGGCACCGGCTCGTCAGCGCACCCTTCTCCTCTGCGTCGAGTGGAGTTACGACCTGTGTTCGGTGCTGGAACAGCAGATATGGATCAACCTGTCGGTGTTCGTCGGCATCATTGAACTCGACGCGGCAGAGGGCGTCTGTGAGGAGATCGATCGAGACGAGCTACTCGACGGCATCTTCTCGCTCGTCGACAAGTCGATTCTCATTCGGGAGGAGCACGGAAACGCTGTCGGATTCCGAATGTTGGAGACGATCCGTGAATTCGGGCGAGTAAAAGCACGCGAATCCGGCGATCACGCGAAACTTCGGCGTCGGCATCATGATTGGTATCGCCAGTTGGTACTCGATGCCGAGAGCGATTGGATCAGCGTCAGGCAACTCGGATGGATCGCCCGACTCGGCCGCGAACAGTCGAATCTCCGCGAGGCCATCGAGTTCGCGGTACTCGAGTCCGACGAACGAATGAACGGCTCCGCGCTCGAGATTACGGCGGCACTGTTTCCGTTCTGGCTTTCCCGCAACCTGCTCAGCGAGGGGAGATTCTGGCTCGACCGCGCCCTGGAAACGCGACCTGTCTGCGCGTCGGCAGATCGAGTCAAAGCCCTGTATGCCAACAGTGTGCTCGCTGAACTGCAAGGCGACCTTTCAGCTGGTTCGAACCTTGTCTCCCAGGGCGAGTTGCTGGTCGCCGAGATGTCAGATCCCGTCAGTGATGCCCGAGTTGCCCACGCCAGGGGAATTCTCGAACTCTACAGCGGGAATATGCTGCAGGCGTCCGAGAGGCTCGAAGAAGCTCTCCAGACATTCGGCGAACATGCGGAGGTCGGAGTGCGTGTATGGATTCTGATGATGCTGGGGCTGGCTTACGAATTGGGTGGCAACAACGAGCGGGCGATCGCGTGTCACAACGAAGTACTCCGCATCACCGAGGCACGCGGCGAATCGGTTTACCGCTCGTACTCGTTGTGGGGTATCGGTATCGCGGTGCTCAGGCAAGGAGACACTGTTCGTGCAGAGCAATATATGCGTGAGTGCCTTCAGTTCTGCCGTCTGATCGACGAGCCGCTCGTCACAGCGTTGTGTCTGGAAGTTCTGGCGTGGATCTCTGGTCGTAACAGCGACTTCGACCGAGCCGCCCTGCTGTTGGGCGCGGCGGAGTCGCTTGGATCTGCAGTGGGAAGCTCGCCTCTACTGTTCGAGGAACTTCGCAGTCACCACACCGAATGCGAGGCATCGACTCGCAGCAGCTTAGGTGAACGAGGTTTTCGATCGCGGCACCGCAAAGGGTCGCGGTTGGGTGCGAAGGAAGCCATCAAGCTGGCTCTCATCGAGTCCTAGACGATCTCGCCCGGGCCGATTACTGGCCGTACATCTCCCAGGTCAAAGCCTGGTTCATCACCTGAGGATGCTTTCGCTCGAAGAAGGCACGCGTGTCGCGCATGTGCTCGCTCATGGCATCCCGTGCACGGTCACCGTCGCCGTCTTCGATTGCTTCGCAAATCTGATCGTGAATCACCGCAACCTGCTTGCGTGAGGCTTTGCTGTACACAACACCCAAGCGCGCGCCGTCGATGATCCAGTCGAGCGAATTGAGGAAGTAGGAGATCAGCGGATTCCGTGCCCCCTCCGCGATCAACTCGTGGAACCTGTGGTTCTCGTAGAGAAACGAATCTTCGTCGGAGATGTTCGCGCGCATGGCGTCGACCGATTGGCGGAGTCCGTCGATGACCCGGTCATCACCGTTCTGCGCGCAGAGGGAAGCAGCGATAGGCTCGATGTATTCACGGGTCTCAAGCACGGATCGAAAAGGAGTGTCCGAGAACTGCATCAGGAGGGCAAGCGTGCTCGCCAGGTGCCGTGAGTCCGGCAGTCCTACGGTGGGTCCGCCTCCTCGGCCCGGGCGGATCACAATCACGCCCTGCTGCTCCAGCACACGTAGCGCCTCACGAAGAGTGCTTCTCGCGACGCCGAAAGTTTCGTACATGTCCGATTCGACCGGCAGTGGGTCGCCTGGCTTCAGGCCTTGTTCCTGAATCGTGTGCACGATGCGCTGAGCGACCATCTCGGCGCGTTTGAGGGGCATCGCGGGAAGGCGTGTCAGCGGGGTGACGTCCCGGAACAGTGGCAGGATCTGGGTGACGGTCTCGCCTGCTGTGGACGGGCGACCGGAGCGTGTGCGACTACTGGCCGTAGTCGACCCTGTCACCTTTTTACCTGGCATATGTTCATCATACATTCGGGACCCCTCGCTCAGCGGTGCTGCCCCGGCGTCGAGTTGGCCGCCGCCGAGGGTGCCGGCCGAACGCTGATCCGACCGGGGGTTGACGGAGTGATTCTTTGACAGTAAACATATCTATGTTATGCATCTAATGCTGTGCTCCGGCCAGATGGTACCCGAGACGGCACCTGCCGAGGCGTGATCAGAACCGACACGGAGTCGCTGTCGAGTTCGAAGGGAGTTGGCATGCGAACTTATCGGCCGCATCCGCAACAATCGGGGCGGGCCTGGGAGGTCGCCGATGTGAAGGTGCTGCAACCGCTGCTCCTCGCAGGCAATCACGCTGTGGTGACAGGCGCCGGAAGCGGTATCGGGCAGGAAATTTGCGTTCGCCTGGTCGAGCTCGGGGCGACGGTGACGGGGGTCGGTCGTAACGAGTCCGCGCTGCAGCGGACGGCGGAGCTTGTGGGAAGTGCGCAGGGCAGCTTCCGGTGGTTCTCGGTCGATGTTCGAGACTGCGTGCAGGTTCGAACCATCATCTCCGAGGCGTCGGCCGAGTTGGGCATCGATCTTCTCGTCAACAACGCGGGCGGACAGTTCTATGCTGAGGCAGAGAAGATCTCCGACAACGGATTCCGCGCCGTGGTCGATCTGAACCTCAATGCGGTCTTCACCGTCATCTCCGAAGCCAAGCAGTTTCTGGCCCGGCGGGGCGGCAGCATCGTGAACATCTCCCTTTCGGGTGTCGAGCGGGGGAGCGTGGGCCTCGCGCACTCGCTGGCGGCCCGCGCGGGCGTGCTGGCGATGACGAAGACGCTGGCACTGGAGTGGGCTCATCTGGGCATCCGCGTCAATTGCCTAGCGCCGGGTGTAGTGATTTCGGACTCGCTGCCCGATGACATTGCGTCATCCCTGCGGGATCACGTAGTTCCCGAGTCGGTGCCGGCCGGCAGGCCCACGCCGGCCGCGGACGTCGCCGAACTCGTCGCGTTCATCGCGTCGCCGGCGGGTCGGATGATCACTGGGCAACTGTTGCAGATCGACGGCGCCGCGCATCTCGGACGCGGTTTGCACATGGTCGACGAATGGCCGCCGGCGGAGGAGGGTTGCGACGAATCGCGACGATGACATCCTCGCATTCGCTGTGAAGTGGTGTTGCGCCCGCTGAGCCAAGTGAACCGGTTGTGCCGAAAGTGATTCGGCAAAACCGGTTTTCGCCGGTCGTCTACCCGATGATGTCTGATACTCCCGGCACCGGACGACCCTCGGTGATCAAACTCCATGCCTGATCCCGTCCTGCGGCGACCGCGGTTCGGGTGAGCAACTGATCCCACTGCGACACGGATCCGAACTCCGAGCGCCATGCGAGCACAGGCAGGGTGTACCGGTGGAGCTCATGCTCATGTGTCGTGCCAATGGCGCCGTGGACCTGATGGGCACTGCGGACCACTGTCGAGGCGGCATGACCGGCACAGGACTTGGCCACCGCGACGCTGAAGGCAGCGCCGGATGTGTTCCAACCCTCTCTCTCGACTCGGGCGACAGCCGAGTCTGCGGCGGCGCGTGCGAGCGCGGTCTCGGATGCGATTTCGGTGACCAGGCGTTGTACTGCCTGGAACTTCGCCAGCGGCCGGCCGAACTGGACGCGGCTGGACGCGTGCTCGATCGACAACTCGACGATCCGTTCCATCGCCGCGCACGTTTGCAAGACGCGGGCGAGGGCCCCTCGCAGGATATAGGTCTCGGCGACGTGGTGCGGAACTGTGGTCCAGTGCGCATTGTCGACATCGATTGTGACGCGGTCCCGCGGCTCGCCGGCAACATTCTGCGCCGTGATGATGGTCGCCCGTTCTCTGGCGATGTCGGAAACCATCCACGATGATTCGGTGCGGCGAAGAGCCACCAGAAATTCGGCGTCGCGTGCCCACGGCACCACGCTCGCCTCCCGAGGGTCGTTGAGCAGGAGGGCTGTTCGCAAGCGACCGTCCATGGGAAGGCCCGCCGTCTCGAGAAGCCATCCGGCCAACAGGTCATGTTCGGCAACGGGGACGTGGACGGCCGCTGCTGCGGCGGCACCGAGCAGCACCGCGGAGGCGTGCCAGTCAGCACCGCTGCCACCATGGGATTCGCCCCCGGTCAGCCGCGCGAGACCGAGATCGCCGAGTACCGCCCACAGCTTCGGATCGAATGCTGCGGCATCTCCCGGGTGCGGAAGGGCAGTGCGATGGGTCGCGAAGACCGATTCCATCATCTCGACGAGATCCGGATCGACCGTCGTATGTGTGTTCATCAGCGCAGTCCTAGTTCTCGTGCGACAACACCCTCGAGGATCTCATTGGTGCCGCCCCGCAGAGTGAAGCCGGGTCGTTGGACGATTGCCTGGTCGACGAGGTCGGTGAAGAGATCGGCGTCGAGGCCGCGGGCGTCGCGATTCATGAGGACATCCGCGTAGTCTGCGATGTCGCCTTCGGTCGCGGTGCCCAGCAGTTTGACCGCGGCGGCCGCACTGTCAGCCGGCTCGCCGCGGTGCAGGGCTCCGGCGACGGCGGAGGACATCTGGTGCAGTCCTGCAATTCGGGCAGTCAGGCGACCCAGGTCGCCGTCGCCCCGAATTCGTTCGGTACGGACCTGTTCCACCGTCTCGGCAAGCAGGGCGAAGGTCGACAGAAAGCGCTCCGGACCGCTGCGCTCGTAGGCGAGTTCGGACGTCACTTGCCGCCAGCCGTCACCGATCCGGCCGAGTACCATCTCGTCGGGAACGAAAACATCCTCGAGTATCACCTCGTTGAAGTGATGGCTTCCTCCCATCGAGATGATCGGTCTGATTTCGACTCCCGGTGACCTCAGCTCGATGATGAGTTGGCTGAGGCCGGCGTGCCGGACGTCCGGGTCCTTCGGTGATGTCCGGACGAGAGCGATGAACGCGTCCGCACGGTGAGCTCCCGACGTCCACACCTTGGTCCCGGTGATTCTCCAGCCACCTTCGACACGAACGGCTTTCGTGCGAACGCTCGCCAGATCCGATCCGGAGTCGGGTTCACTCATGCCGATGCCGAAGAAGCACTCGCCCCTTGTGATGGCAGGGAGGAACCGGTGTTTCTGCTGTTCGGTGCCGAATTTCAACAGTGATGGAGCGATTTGCCGGTCCGCGATCCAGTGGGCCGCGACCGGGGCGCCCACCGCTAGAAGTTCCTCGGTCACGGCGAATCGCTCCAGGTGCGACCGCCCGTGTCCCCCGTATTCGGTGGGGATGGTCATGCCGATCCATCCGCGTTCGGCCAGCAAGCGCGTGAACGCGGGGTCCCACCCGGTGAGCCAGGTGTCGACTCCTGGTGTGAATACTGCGTCGTCGAGACACTTGCGGAGGAAGCCACGCACCTCGGCGCGAAGCGCATCGTATTCGCTCGGATCGTCGACGGCGGGTGGGATCAGTCGAGTCTTGCTCACCGGGGGCTCCTTCCAGAACAGGCACGACGCACGCGGCGCCGGACCCGCGACGTCACGACGGACTCGCTGCCACCAGCGCGGCGAGACTGGTCAAGCCTGCCTGGTACATGCCGCTCACTGCTTGTGCCAGCTCGGCACCTTGCGCGTCGTCGACGGCAGCGAACTGCGCGGACCACACGATCTTCGATCCGCCGTCGGCCGTGGCGTGCACCGCGAACCGTGATGACATCGCATCGAGTACGAGCGGGCCGTCCACGTAGTCGTAGGTGTAGTAGCGTTCCGCGTCATCGTGCTCGGTGATTCGTTCCCGCGCCTGTCCGGCTCCGGTGAGTTCGACGTGGCGCACGTCGCCGTCCATCCACGACTTCCCCACGGCGGGAGACCACTCGGCGATCGAGGCGGGGGCGCCACACAGCTTCCAGATGTCCGCGGCGGGCGCAGGGGAAAGGGTGGTCTCCTCGACAGTCATCGGGACACTCATAGGTTCCTTGCCTTTCGTGAGGTGTGGTGGGTGTCATCGGGCACCGAATCGTGGGCCCTCTCGTCGGGGCGAAGTGGGTCTGGCGCCGGCACCGATTGACGTTTAATATGGCAAATATAATTATAATTTCGTCGCCTGGCAAGGGCGCGACGCCGGTGCTTCCGTAGATGTGGTTGCGCCGAGGCACTTCAGCACCGAAAGGGATGGGATCAATGGACCTCCAGCTTCGCGGAAAGGTCGCGATCGTGACGGGCGCAAGCCGTGGACTAGGTTGGGCGGCGGCCGAAGCCCTGATACAGGAAGGCGCGTCAGTCCTGTTGGTGGCACGCACGCGGGAGGCGCTGGAAGATTTGCACGGTCGATACCCTGACCGCACCGCGGTGCAGACCTGCGACATGCGCGACATGGATGCGGTGGCGGCTCTCGCCGACGCTGCGGTCGAGGTGTTCGGTCGCCTCGACATCGTCGTCAACAACGCCGGCATCGCCCCGGCCGGGCGTTTCGACGAGCAGCCTCAGAAACTGTGGGACGAGGTCTTCGACGTCAACGTGCGCGCGCCCGCAGTCTTGACCCGTGCGGCGGCGCAACACCTGCTCCCGCAGGGGTCCGGCAAGATCATCAACATCGCGAGCACGTCCGGGCTCAAGGGAAAGCCGACATTGGTGGCGTACTCGTCATCCAAGGGCGCGCTCGTGCAATTCACGAAGGCACTCGCGGGCGAGTGGGCAAAGAGGGGCATCCAGGTCAACGCCATCGCCCCCGGTGCTTTCACCACGGACGCGCAGAGTGCTGTCACCGACTCGCCGGACGTTCTCGCGAAGCGACTGAGGAAGATCCCCGCCGGCCGTATGGGCGACCCGGCGGAGTTCGGTCCGCTGGTGGCATACCTGGCGTCCCCATTGTCCGATTTCGTTACCGGTTCGGTCGCCGTCATCGACGGCGGCGAGGTCAGCCGGCTCTGAGAGGTATCCCCATGATCATCGACGCACATACGCACATGTGGCCGGACGCGGTCGCCAAACGCGCCCTCGCCGGATCGGTACCGGATCTCGAACGTCGCGGTGACGGTACCGCGAGCGGCCTCAAGAAGTCCATGGCCGCAGCCGGGATCGACCGCTCGGTCTGCTTGGCCGTCGCGAACGACGGTGCGGCCGTGGACAAAGCCAACAAGTTCTCCGGATCACTCGATCCCGACTACTTCATCGGATTCGGATCGGTTCATCCCGAGCTGTCGGCGGAAGAGAACGTCGAGAGCCTTCGCCGGCACGGTCTGAAGGGAGTGAAAATCCATCCCTTCTTCCAGAAGTACGCTCTCGACGACCTGCGCATGGACCGACTGTTCGACGCCATGCAAGGCGAGTTCGCAGTCATCATTCACATCGGTTCCATCTCCACCGCCAGTTCGGAGGGCGTCTGCAGCCCGGCGATGCTGGCAGAACTGATCCGCAAATTTCCCAGGCTCGACGTCATCGCCTGCCACTTCGGCGGCTACCGGCAGTTCCAGGCGGCGGTCGACACGGTCGTCGGACTGCCGGTCTACCTGGACACCTCGTGGCCGCCGAGCCTTGCCGAGCTCCACCCCGCCGACGTACGGAAGGCGATCGAGGCGCACGGTCCCGAGCGGATCATCTTCGCCTCGGACTGGCCGATGGCGGATCAGGGGCGGGAGATCCAGGCCGTGCGTGAGTTGGGTCTACCCGACAGCGACGTCGACAACATCCTCGGACTCAATTTGGCGCGGTTGTTGAAAATTTCATCCTGATCGGCACCAAGGCCGAATCACGATCTTCGGTCCGAGGCACGACTCGTGTCTCGGATCGAAGCCGTCTGACAGAGCGGCAAATCGACTTCGAGTCGGTTCCGTAGGTGTGCTGCTGTCCGGTCGGAGGGTGTGAAAGCAAGCTTCCAGCTGAGGATTCCAATATTTGTTCCGTCGAAACGCACTCCGACCTTGCGTAGATAATATGATTATGGTTACGTTATTTCAGTACGTGTTGTGCGTCACAGAACGAACCGTCCGAGCACGACTCACAAGAGTCTGCCGGTCCTGATTTGGAGGTTATGGTGACAACCGCCACCGGTTTCGATCCGCTCGACTACCTGGTTCAGCAGAACCCTTACCCCTTCTACAAAGAACTTCGCCAGAACGCGCCGGTGCAGTATCTCGAGTCGGTCGGCGCGTGGGGAATCTTCCGGTACGCCGATGTGGAGAGCACCTTCAAGCATCCGGAAACTTTCTCCGCCAAGGATTTCACTACGAGCGCGTTCGGTGAGTTCGATCCCGTCCCCGAGGTGAAGTCCATCATCGCCACGGACCCGCCGGAGCATTCCCGCATCCGCCGCCTGGCCAACGCCGGCTTCCGGCCGGGTGCCATCAAGTCCATGGAGCCGAAGGTCGATGCCGTGGTCAACAGGTTGCTCGACAACCTGGAGAACAAGCGCTCGGAATTCGATCTGGTGTCGGATTTCGCCGCCTACGTCCCGGTCAACGTCACCGCGGACCTGCTCGGCGTCGAGGACCCGGACGTGCGGGAGGACTTCAAGCGCTGGACGATGGATCTGTTGAAGTCGCCCAGCCGCGGAGTTCTTCCCCAGGAAGAGCTCGACCAGATCAGCAAGAGTGTCGCCGAACTCCGTGCCTACTTCACCGAGCAGATCGAATACCGTCGAACCCATCCAGGGACCGATCTGGTCTCGGATCTTGTTCGCGCCGAGGAAGAAAGCCAGACTCTCACCGCCACCGAAATCTTGAGTCTGGTCGCGTTGATGCAGTTCGGCGGCTCCGAGACGCCGTCCCACCTGATCAGCTCGACGATATACAACCTGTTCACGCACCCGGACATCCTGGCCGAGGTGCGTCGCGACCCGACCAGGGCTCTGGCAGCGGTCCAGGAGACGCTACGTCAGAACTCACCCGTGCAGATGGTCTTCCAGACCTCCACGCGCGACGTCGAGGTCGCGGGCGTCACCATCCCGGCGGAGTCCATGGTGTTCGCGTACCTCGCGTCGGCCAACCACGACGACACGGTGTTCGACGAGCCGGAGCGGTTCATCCTCGACAGGCCCAACCTCAACAAGCACCTGTCCTTCGCCACCGGCGCGCACCACTGCATCGGTGCACCGCTCGGCCGCATGATGTGCGCGAAGGCCGTCAGCGGACTGCTGACACGCTTCCCTGATCTGCAGCCGCTGGAGTCGGATCCCGAGTGGATGCCGTCCTACTGGGTGCGGGGTCTGGCTCGGTACCGGTTCACTGCCTGAATGTCGACGGTTGCCGCAACAAGCACCATACGAAGGAAGGATTCCAATGCGCGCTGCTCGACTGCCGTCCACCGGCTCTGATCTCGTCGTCGAGGAGATCCCGGACCCCACGCCGGGGCCGGGTCAGGTCGTGGTGAAAATCGCGGCGTCCGGTGTGTGCCACTCGGACGTCACTATCCAAAACGCCGGACCCGGCATGCCCTCCGTGCCGTATTTTCCATGGACACTCGGGCACGAAAACACCGGATACGTGCATGCACTCGGCGACGGCGTGACCGACTTCGAGGTGGGGGATGCGGTAGCGGTATGGCCGGGGTGGGGTGATGGCACCTGCCGCGTTTGCAGGGCCGGTCATGAGCACATCTGCCCGAACGTCAGCTATGTAGGCGTGACCCAGCCAGGAGGGTGGGCGGACTACCTACTCGTTCCTGCCGCCCGGCACCTCGTTCCACTGGGCGACCTGGACCCCGTGGAGGCGGCGCCGTTGACCGACGCCGGACTGACCGCCTACGGGGCGGTCTCCAAGGTCCTGGACAGACTGCTCGAACCCGACCGAAGCGTGGCCGTGATCGGGGCCGGGGGACTGGGGCAGTTCGCGATCAAATACTTGTCGGCACTGACGTCGGCACGGATTGTCGCTGTGGACATCGACGCAGGCAAGCGCGAACACGCTCTCACGATCGGGGCTTCCATGGCGGTGGATTCCACATCCGATGATGCTGTGGGCCAGCTGTTGAACGTGTCCGGTGACGGCCTCGGTGTCGACGCGGTCATCGACTTCGTCGGAATAGACAGCACGCTCGCCCTCGCGGCCGGCGTCACCGCGCCGTGCGGTGCGATCGTGCTGGTCGGAATCGGGGGCGGCACTCTGCCCTTCGGCTACACGAACCCGAACCAGCAAGTGCAGGTGAGTACGAGCTCGCTCGGGTCGCGTGCCGACTTGGCTGCGGTCATCAGCCTATGGAAGGAACACGGAATCAACGCCGACGCCACGCGCTACAGTCTCGACGACGTCAACCAGGCGCTTCAGGATCTTGCCGAACACAAGATTGCGGAACGCGGGGTCCTCGTCATGTGAGGCTTCGGCGAGGCATCTGCTCCTCGTCACCGGTGGCCCTGGTTCGATCTCACGCAGAGATCGAACCAGGGCCGTTTCGATTCCCATTCGAGATGTGTGGAAAAATCACAAAGCGATCCGGACCGGTTGTCACCGGCCCGGATCGCATGTGCCCGAATGTTCTTGCTGAGTCAGACGTAGAGCGCCACTTCTTCACCCTCGACGTCGATGTTGTAGACGCGGGCGCGAAGTTTGAGCTTCGGCGCGATGACCGACTTGCCGTCGGACAGGTTGAATTCGTAACCGTGCCAAGGGCACCGCACGATCTCACCGTCACGTCCCCATTCGTAGACGTCGGGTGCACTTTCGAGCATCATGCCGGTGGGAGGGAGTGTGCACAGCGAGGCGCCCTTGTGGGGGCATGCGTTGCGCATAGCGTGGAAGGCGCCGCCGACGTTGAAGACGGCGATCTCCACGCCGTCGATGTCGACGACGCGGCGGGTCTCGTCGGGAAATTCGTCCAGTTTGCCGATCACGTGGCGTGTCATTGTGGTGCTCCAGTTGTGCGATGAGACCGTTTCCGTCGGAGGGAACGGTGAGGGTGATGGGTCAGATCCGTTCGATCAACGTGGCGGTGCCGAGGCCTCCGCCACAGCACATCGTGACGAGGCCGAAGCGGGTGTCGGTGCTTTCCAACCGGTTGACGATCGTGGTGAGTAGCCGGGCCCCGGTGGTGCCCAACGGGTGCCCGATCGCGATCGCTCCGCCCCAGGAGTTGACCCGGTCCATGTCGGCCTGGAATTCGCGCTGCCAGGCGAGCACGACGGAGGCGAATGCCTCGTTGATTTCGATGGCGTCGATGTCGCGGATGCTCAGGTTGTTGCGTTCGAGGATACGTGTGGTCGCAGGGATGGGGCCGGTCAGCATATCGACCGGGTCGACCCCGAGAACGACCTGATCCACCACGCGTGCGCGCGGCCGGAGTCCGTTTTCCTGTGCGAACTGGGCGCTGGTGAGCAGGACGGCGGCCGCTCCGTCAGAGATCTGAGACGAGTTGCCGACGGTTACTTTTCCGTCGTCCGCGAAGACCGGTTTCAGGGCTGCCAGCGACTCCGCTGTCGCCTCCGGCCGGATGCCCTGGTCGGCGTCGACCTTGGTGCCGTCGACCTCGATCGGATGGATCTCCCGGGCCAGGTGTCCGTCCCGGACAGCCGCGGCGGCGCGTTGGTGGGACCGGGCGGAAAACTCGTCCATTTCGGCGCGACTGATCTGATAGCGATCGGCCAAGCGCTCGGCGGCTATACCTTGCGACACCAACGGGTAGCGTGACGTCAGTTCCTCGGTGAACGCTTGTCCCCACTGCTCCTGCGAACCGTGGTGAACGCGGAAACCGTT
Source organism: Rhodococcus sp. NCIMB 12038 (assembly GCF_002165735.1). Lineage (NCBI taxonomy): Bacteria > Bacillati > Actinomycetota > Actinomycetes > Mycobacteriales > Nocardiaceae > Rhodococcus > Rhodococcus sp. NCIMB 12038. Next base: position 203,352 of record NZ_NHML01000011.1, on the reverse strand, counting down.
GCGGCCCATGTGCTCGATCCCGGCGGCGATCACGGCACGATCGATGCCGGCCGTGATGGAGGACGCCGCATAGTGGGCTGCTTGCTGGCTGGAGCCGCACCGGATGTCCACCGTCGTGGCGCCCGTCGTGGCCGGAAGACCTTTCTGCAGCCAGGCGGTGCGGGCAATTCCGGAGGACTGTTGCGCGATCTGGTTGGCGCATCCGGTGATGACGTTGTCTACGGTGGCCGGATCGATGCCCGCTCGTTGCAGGACACCTTCGTAGCACTGTCCGAGCAGGTCGGCGGGGTGCACGTCTCGGAGAACGCCCTTCTCGGCATGCCCGCGGCCGACCGGCGACCGGACCGCGTCGATGATGACGGCCTGATGCGCGGTGTCGGTGCTCATCGTCGGGCTCCTTCCGGGGTGGTCGCGGCCTGGGCCGCACCGTCGGCGAGGACGTTGTTCACGAGCGTCTTGGAAATGCCGAGGCGGAGGATTTCCGAGGAGCCCTCGTAGATCCGCATGGGGCGGGCCTGACGGTAGAGGCGCTCGAGCTTGGAGTCGCGAACGAGCCCGAAGCGGCCGGAGATCTGCACGGCGCGGTCGGTGATGCGGCCGGCCGTCTCACTGGCGACCAGTTTCGCCATGGAGCTGAAGTGCAGCGATGCCGCCGGGTCTGCCCGGGCCATGTCGGCGGCCTTGTACGTCAGGAGGCGGGCCGCCTCGAGTTCGGCCCAGGACGCGCCGAGCATGTCGGCGACTGCGCCGAGCTTGGCGAGCGGGCGCCCGAACTGCACTCGTGTCCCCGCGTGCCGGGCCGCCTCGTCCAGCGCCGACTGAGCGAGGCCGATCGATGCTCCCGCGACCGAGACGCGGAACACCGCCAAGGTGGCGAGCACGTGCTCGAGACCTTTGCCGATCTCACCGATGCGGTTGTCCTCGTTCACCTCGACATCGTCGAACGCGAGCTCGGCCAGGATATGCGGAGCAATGATCTCCGGGGTGGGGGTGATGGTCAGGCCCGATGCGTCCGCGGGGACGAGGAACAGGCTCAGGCCCTGGTCCTCGCGGGCCAGCACGCAGTAGAAGCCGGCCGCGCCGCCGTTGGAGATGAAGGACTTGTTGCCGTTCAGCACCAGACGTTCACCGTCCCGGTGCACCTCGGTGACGATGTTCTTCAAGTCCGAGCCGGCGTCCTGCTCCGTCAGCCCGAGTCCGGCGAGGACCTCGCCGGACGCGACCTCGGGCAGCCACTCGTCGCGGAGCTTGTCGTTACCGGCCCGCGCCAGTCCGAAGCTACCGATACCCTGCAGCGCGAACAGCGAATCCAGGTGCGCCGACGTTCCCATGAGAACCTCGCGAACGACACACACCGCGAGCGGGTCGACGGCCTCGAACCGCCCGCCCCATCTTGCCGGCACGGTGAGTGTCCACAGACCGCTGTCGGCAAGCACTTTCCGCATGCCCTCGTGCACGGTGCTCATCGCGTCGGCTTCGACGGCGAATGGTTCGGCCGCGGCCGCGGCCGCGGCCGCTTCGTCGCGAATAGCGAGGTACTTCTGATCCAGTTCAAAGGCCATTAGTTTTCCTTGTCCAGCCGGGCATTGTCGACTCCGAATTCGGGACGGTCAGAGCCTACTGATTGCCGTGCAACGATTTTCACAGGTCCAACTTGAGGAATTTGCTCTTGGCGCGTGAGACGCAGATCATCATGCATTCGCCGCTCTCGCGCTCACTTTCGGTGAGCACCACGTCGTGGTGTTCCGGAGTGCCCTCGAGCACCATCACTTCACAGGTTCCGCAGGTGCCTTCCTCACACGAGGCATCCACCTCGACACCGGCTTCGGTCAACACCTCGAGGATGCTCTTGTCGGACGGTACCGTCAGCGTCATCCCCGACTGGGCCAGTTCGACCTCGATCGGACTGGCATCGGCCAGGTCCGGCAGATCGGCGCGGAACCGCTCTACGTGTAGCGCACCCACGGGCCAGGTGGATTCGCAGTGGTTCTCGATCGCGGCCAGCAACGGCTCGGGACCGCAGCAGTACACCGCGGCCCCGGGTCCGGGATCGGCCAGTTCGGTTGCCAGGTCCAGCAGTCCGTGGGTGTCCTGCGGGTGGAGGCGCACCTTGTCGCCGAAGCGCGCCAGTTCGTCCTGGAAGGCCATCGATTCGAGTGAGCGCCCACCGTACAGGAGCGTCCAGGGGGTGCCGGATGCCTCCGCCGCACCGATCATGGGCAGCATCGGGGTGATGCCGATGCCGCCGGCCACGAATTTGTATTCGGTCGCGGCCTCGATCGGGAAGTTGTTGCGCGGGCCCCGGCACTGCATCTTCGTTCCCGTGGACAGTTCCTCGTGGATATAGGAGGAACCTCCCCGGCTGTTCGGTTCACGCAGCACCGCAACGGTCCAGGTCTGACGATCGGCCGGATCTCCGCACAGTGAGTACTGCCGGGACAGCCCGTTGTCGAGGTTCATCTCGACGTGGGCGCCTGGAGCCCACGAGGGCAGTAGCGCACCATCATCCGCGCGAAGTTCCAACGCCACGATGTCCGGCGTCAGCATCCGTCGGTTGTGCACGACGAGGACGAGATCGACTTCGTCGTCGTTCGCAGTCAGCAGCAGATTCATGACCGTGGGATCCCAATCAGTTGATGCGGTCACCGTAAAACTCCCGTGGGTTGTCGAACATGATCCGGCGCTGGAGTTCCTCCGGCAGGCCGGCGAGGGCGTTGGTGGGGTCGTTGTAGTTCCAGTGCGGGTAGTCGGAGCTGAACATGAGCACCTTCTCCGCGTTGATCATGTCCATCAGCGAGGTCAAGTGCTCGCGCTTGGGTGGTTCGACGAACGGCTGTGTCGTGAACCGCATGTTCTCGTTGAGGTAGTCGCTCGGGTGCCGCTTGACCCAGGGGATCTCGTCGCGCAGCCCGTGCCAGTCGGCGTCGAGCTTCCAGGCGAGCTCCGCGATCCACGCGATTCCGCCCTCCGCAATGACCACCTTCAGCTCCGGGAAGCGTTCGAAGACACCGTGGCACAGCAGGCTCGCGGTGTTCGCCTGATGAATCTGGCCGAGCAGGGCATGCCATTCGATGTAGTACGTCGGGGTGCCTGCCATCCTGGGGGCGCGAGCGTAGACGTTCTCGGTGCCACTGGGGTGCACACAGATGGGGAGCCCGTGGCGCTGCGCGGCCTCGTAGATCGGGTAGTAATGCTTCTCGCCCATGAGGATTTCGTGCAGCGGCATGAAGATCTCGACGATTCCGGGGCGATCGGCCATCCGGTCGATCTCCTTGACGGCGAGCTCGGGATCCTGGGGGGCGATGACGAGCCCACCGCGGTACCGCTGGTCGAACTGGAGCCACCGCTCGCACATCCAGTCGTTGTACGCCGACGCGATGGTGGCGGCGACCTGCGGGTCGGGCATAGCGCCCAGGCCGAGTAGGTGTCCGGCCAGCAGAATCGCCCGATCGATGCCGGCTCCGTCGAGTAGCTGCGTGGCGGTGAAGGCAGGATCGGTCGCCGGGGACATGCCGGGGCGGGCGGTGTCGGCGCGCATCCCCCCGGAGGAGTTGATGTACAGGTAGTCCAGCGGCAGGTGGAACTGAGATGCAACGGTGTGGCCGCCGCCCAATCCGCTGCCGATGCGCTTCTGCCACGCCGTGCTCATGTAGGGCACGAGAGTCGCCAGCCCGTTCTCCATATAGGGATGGACGTCTGAGTCGATGATCGCCAACGATTGCTTCTTTTCGGTGGTCTGAGCTGCTGCATACGCGGTGGTCATGGGCACATTCCTTGGTTGGCGGTGTGGGATTAAATAGGATTATGTTATCTACCTTACAGACCGCCCTTGGGGTTGTCGAGATCTGGGTCACAGGCTCGCCATCCGGCGGCGCAGCGTCGTCGTTGACTTCTAAAACATATCTATGTTAGATACGTTATAGTGTTATTCCCATCACAGGGACGCACCACATCTCACTCGAATCCGAGAGGTTCTGATGACAACTATCGCGACCACTGACGAGCTCGACGTCACCATTCCCGAACTCGACAAGGTGTTCATCGCCGGTGAGTGGGTCACACCCACTGGTGCCGGCACCATCGACGTGGTCATGCCCTCGACCGAGCGGGTCGTGGCCACGGTTCCCTCGCCCACCACGGCGGACGCGGACGCCGCCGTCGCGGCGGCGCGGGCGGCGTTCGATCAGGGTCCCTGGCCGAGCATGCCCGTCGAGGAGCGGGCACGAATCTGCCGCACCTTCGCAGACGAGCTCGAAGCCCGGTTGGACGCGATGAATCATGCCTGGACGATCGAGTCCGGATACACCCGCGCGCACGGCGAGATGATCAATTCGGGTGCCGGCAGTGCGATCTGGGGTCATGCCATCGACATCGCGCCTACCCTGCCGTGGGAAGAGATCCGCACCAACGCCACCAGTGAGGTGCTGGTCCAGCATCAACCGATCGGAACGGTCCTGGCGATCCTGACCTACAACGGACCGGTGCCGCTGATGGGCATGAAAGTCATCCCGGCGCTGCTCGCCGGGTGTCCCGTGGTCGTGAAATTCGCTCCCGAATCGCAGCTGACTTCCCGCCTGATCATGGATGCCGCCAAGGCCGCCGGGTTCCCGGTCGGAGTCATCAGCGGTCTCGCCGCGGAGCTCGAGACCAGCAAGCATCTCGTGCAGCACCCGGGGATCGACATGGTCCACATGACCGGGGGCACTGCAGTGGCCAAGGAAGTGGTCGAGCAGACCTCGCACCGCCTTGCCCGGACAGCCCTCGAACTCGGGGGGAAGTCGCCGGCCATCATTGCCGACGACGTCGCCATCGACGAGGTGCTGGCGACCCTCGTCCCCGGCGCCACCGGCGGCTGTGGGCAGGTGTGCGTTGCGCTGTCGCGAATTCTCGTCTCCCGCAATCGTTACGACGAGGTCGTTGCCAAACTCGCCGCGGCGTTCGATGCCATCAAGGTCGGCGATCCCTTCGACCCGGACACCGATCTGGGTCCGCTCGCCAACAAGCGTTCCGTCGAGCGGACCGAACGGATGCTGGCCAAGGCGCTCGAAGAGGGCGCGGTGGTTGCGGCCGGCGGTAAGCGGCCGGACGGTCTCGAACGCGGCTACTACTTCGCGCCGACTCTGCTGCGCGACGTCACCAGCGACATGGAGATCGCCCAGGAAGAGGTCTTCGGCCCGATCACCGTCGTGATCGCCTACGACGATCTCGATGATGCGGTTCGGATCGCGAACGACACCAAATTCGGTCTCGCCGCGTCGGTCTATGCGCAGAACCGGGACACGGCGCTCGACATCGCGAAGCGTATCCGGTCGGGTGGAGTGGCGCTCAATCTCGCGGGTTGCTCGCTCACCGAGCCCTTCGGCGGCGTCAAGCAGTCCGGATGGGGGCGCGAATGCGGTGCCGAGGGGATCCTCGGGTTCACCGAACTCAAGCAGATCTTGCTCAGCGGGGCCTACTCGGGATAGTGCCGCACGGCCAATGTGGTGGGGAAGTGTCGGTGGAGGCTTCCCCACCACTTGGTGTGCCGTGGCCGCGATATCCGAGATACCGGTCGCCGCAATGAAAATATCGCCCGCACAACAGGACCGTATCCGTCCAGGTGGGCGGATACGGTCCTCGTGTGTCGAAGGAAAGTCAGAGGCCGTACATTTCCCACGTTACGACTTGCCGCATGACATTCGGGTACTTCTTCTCGAAGTACGCCGCAGACTCGGACATGTGGCGGCGCATGGCCTCCGCCGCCGCATCGGGCTGACCCGCCTCGACCGTTCGGCAGATCAGTTCGTGCACTGCGAGCACCGAACGGCGAGCATTTCTGGTGTACTGCACGCCCAGTGGCGCGCCGTCGAGAACCCAGTCGAGGGAGTTGGAGATGTACGTGATCAACGGATTGCCGGCGCCGGTGGCCACGAGGATGTGGAACCGGTGATTCTCGTGCAGGAAGGTGGCTTCGTCGTCGATGTCGGCCCGCATGTTGGCCACCGACTCCTGCAGGGCGAGGACCGTCTGCTCGTTCCGGTGTGCCGCGCACAGCGATGCGGCGATGGGCTCGATGTATCCCCGCAACTCGATGACGGAACGAAACGTGGTCTCCGAGAACTGCATCAACAACGCCATGGTGCTGGCGAGATGACGTGAATTGGGTGCAGCGACGACCGGTCCGCCACCGCGTCCGGGACGGATTTCGATCACTCCGAGAAGCTCGAGGATTCGCAGCCCTTCCCGCAGGGTGCTCCGGCCGACACTGTGGGAGGCGCACATGTCGGCTTCCGTGGCCAGCGGATCACCGGGACGAAGCCCGCGGGTCCGAATGTCCTTGGCGATCCGCTGGGCGATCACCTCCGAGCGTTTCGGCGGCATCCGCGGCTCGTAGGCCTGCGGTGTCATGTCGTTCAGGGTGATGCCATTGCCATTCGTTTCCAGCATCCGATGCTCCTTGGGCCTGGTGCCGCTGGTGTAAGTGCGGAGACGGGAGTGTCGCCTCCGGTCAGCAACCGGTCCAGACGGGCTGCCGCTTCTCGGCGAAAGCGGTCGCGCCTTCACGTGCGTCGGCGGAGTGGCGAACCGGGTCGACAATGGCTTCTTGACGCTCGAACGCCTCGTCGATGGCCCAGTTGCCGGACTCGATGATCACCTTCTTCGACGCCTGGACGGCCAGGGGGCCGTTGCCGCTGATCTCCTCCGCGAGGGCGAGTGCAGCATCGAGGGCACGACCGGACGCTGCGGTTCTGTTGATCAGGCCGTGTTCGGCGCACCACGCGGCGGTCAGCCGTCGTCCGGTCAGGACCGCTTCCATTGCCAGGTGATACGGGATGCGCGAGGGCAGTCGCAGCAGCCCACCGCCGGCGGCGGTAAGTCCACGCTGCACCTCGGGGAGACCGAACACAGAATCCTCGGCCGCCACGATCAGGTCGCACGACAACGCGATCTCGAATCCACCGCCCACGGCAGCACCCTCGACAGCGGCGATGATCGGCGTGGTCGGCGGCATGCGCACCAGGCCGAAGGGGCCACGCTTCTCGTCGACCGGGCGTTCGCCCGTCGCCCGGAAGGCTTTCAGGTCCATTCCCGCAGAAAAATGGCCACCCGCGCCGGTCAGCACGATTACTCGGCAATTCGGGTCGTCGTCGAGCGTGTCGAGGGTGCTGCTGATCGCCCGGGCGGTGGCCAGATCGACGGCGTTGCGGGCTTCCGGCCGGTTGATCGTGAGCACTGCGACACCACTCGCCAGACGAGCAACCGTCAACGATTCCACGGCTTCGGTGGTGCTCATCGCGGCGCCATCCGGATTGCGCCGTCGAGTCGAATGGTTTCACCGTTGATCATCGAATTCTCCATGATGTGGACTGCGAGCTCGCCGAATTCCGCCGGATCGCCGAGACGACTGGGGTGCGGCACGGACTGTCCGAGCTTGTCGCGCACGTTCTCCGGTAGGCGCGCGAGCAGCGGAGTGTCGAAGATGCCGGGTGCGATCGTCGCGACCCGGATCTGGTGGGTGGCGAGGTCTCGCGCGGCAACGATCGTCATACCGACCACGCCTGCCTTGGACGAGGCGTAGGGAATCTGCCCGACCTGACCTTCCCAGGCCGCGACCGATGCGGTCATCACGATCGCGCCACGATCACCGTCGAGAGGGTCGTTGCTCACCATGCGGGCGGCACTGAGGCGCAGCACGTTATAGGAGCCGATGAGATTCGTCTGGATGACTCCCGCGTAGTTTTCGAGCGGGTTGGGTTGCCCTTCCCTGTCCAGGATGCGCATCGTGTGACTGCGTCCGGCGCAGTGCACGACCGCGCGCAGGGGCCCGTGTGATTGCGCGATGTCGAGCGCGGCCGACACCGATTCCTCGTCGGTGACGTCGGCGGGCGCGAAGCCGGCGCCCCCACCGAAGCTCGCTGCCACCGCCTCACCGGCGGAGCTGGGCAGGTCCAGGAGAGTCACGTGTGCTCCCCGTTTGGCCAGTGCGCGCGCGCTGGCCAGGCCCAGGCCCGACGCCCCTCCCGTGACCAGCGCGGATGTTCCGTCAAGATTCACAAGATTCTCCTTCGTCTGAAAGCCCCGGTCGGCCCAGTTCGACCGAGACACCGGATTAATATCATTAATATAAGCAGTTTTACTGCCCGCCGTCGAGGCCGCAACCGGCCCAGAGCGTTCGGCCGTTGACGTCCGACCTACGTGATGCGCCAACAATGTTGGTTTGGCGGGAGCTCTTCTCAAGCGGCTTTAAATATGCTTATGATATCACCACATTTTGTAACAGTTGTGTGATGAATACCGAACTGGCGAGGAGAAGTGACGTGGGAGAAACCCTGCTCGAGCGGGAGAAGGACCATCCCCAGGAAGTTGTCGCGGAGCGCGACGGACGACGGATCATCATCATGGACTCCGCCCGCTGGGTCGACGAACGGAACACCGACCGGGACGTTGTCCTGCCGGCGTCGTATATCGGCGTCCTTCCCGCGCGCATGTGTGCGATCCACCGGCCCCGCGGCGTCATCGGGCACGACGCCTGCGTCGGGAAGGACGGGGCCGGGATCGCCGGGCTCTGGTACCTGGAGGCGCTGGGCATCCCCGCCGCCACTGCGGACGGCATGTCCGTGGAAATGGGTAACGGACGCGACCTCTACGACAATGGCCTGATTTCCCATGTGAACTACCACGCCGAAATCCTCGGCGTGTCAGTCGGAATGCCCGTTCGCGAAGCGGCCGAGCTGCTGCGCGACACCGAGCTGGCCGACACCACCGTGGGAAACAAGATCCGGCGCGAGATCGTCGAGGAGTTCGAGGGCCGCCGGACCGTCGTCACCGACTCCATCGTGTGGGCTCTGCCGGAGGACGCCCGCCGCAGCGTCATGGTGACCGCGGGCCACACGGGTCGCAGCGGCGCGAAGTTCCTACTCGAAGCCGACCCGTGGGCCTTCATCTGCCACGACGGTGGCATGTCGAAGAATGACTCCGGCATCGTCGGACTTCGGACCGCCGAGGGCGCCGGACTGGCCGGCGCATGCATCGACGGCCGCACTGCGCCGATCGGTGACGCCTTCCGCGGCTACCAGGAGGGCCTGATCAGCGCCTGTAACGGTCCGGCACGCGACCGCGGCGTCGCCATCGGCATGCCCGTCGCTCGAGCCGCTCACCTCCTCCTCGTCGGTGGCGAGTGATGGATTTGCAGCTCGAGCGGCCACTGCCCACCCCGAGCGAGCTGACAGCGCCGTTCTGGGCTGCGGCCCGCGAGCATCGTCTGGTCCGTCCGGTCTGCGACGACTGCACCCGCAGCTTCTTCACACCCCAACTGATCTGCCCCCACTGCCTCGGCGAAAAATGGAGCTACCAGACCAGCACCGGCCGCGGAAGCATCTACAGCAGCACGATCGTGCACCGCCCGCCGTCTCCCGCACTGCCTGCGCCCTACGAGCTCGCCATCGTCGACATCGACGAGGGGTGGCAGTTGCTGACCAACATCGTCACCACCGAGGGCACCCCGACACCAATCGGCACCCGTGTCGAGGTCGCATGGGTCGAGATCGACGAGAACTGGACCTTTCCCGCTTTTCACGCCACTGACACAGAGGACTTGCCGCGATGAACATCGGACTCGCCTTCAGTAGAAACGCCCGCCGGAACCCGCATGCGCTCGCCACCTTCGCGGGCCCCGATTCGCGCACCTGGGAGCAGGTCGACGACCGCGCGTGCCGCCTGGCGAATCTGCTCATCGACCGGTACGGAGTCCAACGCGGCGACCGGGTCGCAGTACTGGTCGCCAACCGAGTGGAAGTCGTGGAACTCGTCGGCGGCTGTGCAAAGGCCGGTGCGGTGTACGTCGGGCTGAACTTCCGCCTCGGCGAGCCCGAATACGACGAGATCTTCGACAACTGCACTCCCAAGGTGATCCTCGCCGACGCCGACCTCGCCCCGATGGCGCGAAAACTGACCGACGGCACGGACGTGGTGGTACTCGATATCGACGATCCCACCCAGTACGAGGCGCAGTTGAGCACCGCCTCGCCGGCGGCGCCCGCCACCGAGCGATTGGTGAACTCCGAGGACGAGTTCTGCATCGTGTACTCGAGCGGCACGACGGGCCGGCCCAAGGGCATCCTCTTCAGCGTCGGTGCGACCCTTCAGCACGCGGCGGTGGCGGCATCCGAGTACGAGCTGTCCGAGAACACGAGGTGGCTGATCGCCATCCCGCACAACTCCAGCATGCAGATCACCCTTGCACCCTTGGCTCTCCTCGGCGGGGCTATCGGGTTCTCGGATTCCCGAGGATTCAAGCCCGAGCGGCTCGTCGAAGAGGTGCGCTCGAATGCCGTGACGCACACGTTCCTGGTGCCGACCATGCTGATCCGTCTACTCGAATCCGGGATCGACCGAGACACGATTCCCAGCCTGCAGACGATCGGGTACGGATCCGCCCCCATCGCCCCCGATCGAGTCGCGGCACTCGTCGAGCGCTTCGGCCCGATCTTCGTGCAGTTGTACGGGATGGCGGAGATCGCCTCGATCGGCACCATGCTTCGCAAGAGTGACCACGCCGCCGCCGCGGACGGTCGTCCGGAATTGTTCACCACCTGCGGGAAAGAGTCGATGGCAGTGATGGTGCGCCTGGTCGACGAGATCGGTACGGACGTTCCCGCGGGAGAGCGCGGCGAAATCGCTTTCGGCACGCCGTACACGATGATCGGCTACTACCGCGAACCAGAGCGCACCTCGGAGGCACTCATAGATGGCTGGATGCACTCCGGTGACATCGGGCAGTGGACATCCGACGGCTATCTGAAGATCGTGGGCAGGAAGAAGGATCTGATCATCCGTGGTGGGTTCAATATTGCACCCACCGAGATCGAAAACGTGCTGACCCTGCACGAGCAGGTACGCGAGGCAGCCGTCGTCGGCCTCGACGATCCCGAGTGGGGTGAGGCGATCGCCGCGGTAGTCATCGCAAGTGGGGCGCAGGCACCGTCGGCGGACGAACTCATGCAGTGGTGCCGACAGCAGGGCCTCCCGAGCATCAAGGTTCCCGAACGGATCGAAGTGTGGCAGGACCTCCCCCGCAACGCGGTCGGCAAGATCACCAAGGCACAGGTGCGCGAAAGGCTGTCCTCCCCGGCGGGTGTCGTATGACCGCGCGCCACCCCTTTCACGATATTGCCGTCGTCGGCGTCGGGATGACCCAGCAGGCCCGACGACTGGAGATGAACTCACTGACCGCAAGTGTGCACGCGGCGAAGGCCGCCCTCGCGGACGCCGGGATCGACCGTACCGACGTCGATGGCATCTGCGCCCGCTGGCCCGGACCCGGCGGCACCGTCTTCCAACCCGGATCAGCGGATTGGGCGGGACTGCTGGGAATCCCGGTGCGATGGATCGGCGACACCTACCCGCAAGGCGTGCCTGCGGTTCTCGACGCGGCCGCGGCAATCGCAACCGGGCAGTGCCACACGGTGCTGATCACCGGCGGACAGGCAGGCGTGATGAGCGCCGAAGCCGGCCGTGTCGCGTCCTACACCCGTCCGGAGAACGAGTTCGTCGAACCCTTCGGCTCATTCACCACGGCACAGTTCGCGTTGGTCGCGCAGCGGTACCTCCACGAATACCCCCACGCGAGGGACGGTATGGCCCACGTCGCCGCCGCCATCCGCAACACGGGATCGGCCAATCCCGATGCAGTGATGGCCGGTCGCGGTCCCTACACCGCCGAGGACGTTCTGGCCGCGCCGAAGGTCGTCGATCCATTCACTCGGCTGGAGGTCTGCCTGGCGAACGAGGGCGCTGCCGCACTGGTCGTCACATCGATGGAGCGCGCCCGCGACCTGCCGTCGACTCCGGTCCGCATCCTCGGCGGCGGCGCAGAATGGATGCGCCAGCAATACGTCGACCCGCCCCGCTACGACGACGTCTGGATGATCGGCGCGGACGCGTCGCGTCGCGCCTACGCCACCGCAGGCCTCGAACCCGAGGACCTCGACTTCGTCCAGCTGTACGACGTCAATTCCGCCGAGGTCCTCCGGCAGTACGAGGCACTCGGATTCTGCAAACAGGGCGACGGTGGACCGTTCGCCATGGACACCGGAATCGGGATCGATGGGGGACTGCCCACCTGCACCGACGGCGGCGTCCTCTCGTTCAGTCACATAGGTTGGGGTGCACCAACATTGAAGATCATCGAAGCTGTCCGGCAAATCCGCGGGGACGGCGGCAACAGGCAGGTACCCGGAGCTCGGACCGGCCTGGTTGCCGGTGCCGGATCCGGGGCCCAGTACTACAACGTCCTCGTCCTCGGCGCAGCGGACTGACCGGGACATCGCGGTCACCAGCTACGCACACCGAAGGAATCATCATGGCAGACATCGACTATGCGGTGGCCGATCACATCGCCACCATCACGCTCAACCGGCCGCAACGCAAGAACGCCTTCACGCTCGAGATGATCGACACCTGGGCGAATGCGCTAATCGAGGCGGAACACGACCCCAACGTCCGCGTCGTCGTCCTGACCGGCGCCGGCGGATCATTCTGTTCCGGAGTCGACCTCACGGTTCTCGATAGCATCGAACCGACACCCCTGGGTGCGAAAAACCTCCTGACCAGGCATGTGCACAAGGTCGCGCACGCCGCGGAAGCGCTCAACAAGCCGTACCTCGCCGCGGTCTCCGGCGATGCCTTCGGTGCGGGAATGGACATGGCACTTCTCGCCGATATCCGGCTGGCCTCCGAGTCTGCCCGGTTCTCTCAGGCATACATCCGGGTGGGTCTTGTTCCCGGTGACGGGGGATGCTATTTGCTGCCCAGGATCGTCGGCACCGCCACCGCCCTGCAACTGATGTGGACGGGACGCGTTGTCGGGGCTCAGGAAGCGCTCTCGCTCGGACTGGTCAGTGCGGTGCACCCCGACGACGCGTTGGAGACGGAGATGCTCGAACTGGCAACCCAGATCGCGCGCCAGCCTCCCGTTGCGGTGCAGATGATCAAGCGCAGCACCAGGCTCGGTGAAAAACATGATCTCAGAACAGCACTCGACCTGATTTCCTCGCATCACGCGGTCGTCATGTCGACCGAGGATTCGCACGAAGCCCGGCGCGCCATGGTCGAGAAGCGGCCGGCGCACTACGTCGGCCGCTGAAGCCGGTCTCCGCGGTACATCTGCACGAATACTCACACTGTGAATCCCGAACGAGAGGTTGGACGATGCGTGTCCGAAGCAAGGATGCTCCCTCGAGCGCTCAGCGGACCGAGTCGCGAAAGAAGCGCAAAGCGCTGGTCGCGGGCTCGGTCGGAAATACCGTGGAATGGATCGATTGGGCTCTGTACAGCGCGCTGGCACCGATCTTCGCGACACACTTCTTCCCGCCCTCGGCGCCCGGATCCGGTTTGCTGGCAACACTTGCCGTCTTCGCGGTCGGATTCGTCATGCGGCCTGTCGGTGGTGCCGTGATCGGCGTCTTCACCGATCGTCACGGCCGGAAGAAGGGGCTGACTCTGACCATCGTGATGATGGCCGGGTGTGCGTTCGTCATCGCACTGTGCCCGACATACGACCAAATCGGTGTGGCGGCACCGATCGTGCTTCTCTTGGCCCGGCTCGTGCAGGGATTCTCGGCCGGCGGTGAGTTCGGATCCTCCTCCGCTCTCCTCGTCGAATCTGCGACGGGAATGCGACGCGCCTTCGCTGGTTCATGGCAACAAGTGTCGGCAGGGCTGGGTGTGTTGATCGCCGCCGTGCTGGCACTGATCCTCACGTCGACGCTCGATCCGGAGGTGATGTCGGCGTGGGGATGGCGGGCCGCGTTCATCGCCGGTGGACTGCTGGGTTTGGTCGGTTTGTGGCTGCGGATCGGGCTCGAGGAGACCGACAGCTTCCGGAACGCGCAAGCCGATGGACGAATCCCGCGAAACCCGATGACCGAAATGTTGCGGAAGCATCCTAATGCGGCGTTCCGAGTGATCGGAATGGCTGCCGCCGGAGTGCTGATCTACTACATCTGGATCAACTACATGCCCGGGTACGTCAGCGCCGCACTCGGCACGATGTCATTGCAGACGGCGCTCCTGGCGAACACGATTGCACTGGCATACTTTCTGTGCCTCCTGCCGTTCGCCGGGATCATCGCCGACCGTGTCGGGCGCAAGCCGGTGATGTTGACCTTCGCGATCGGCTTCCTCCTGTTCGCTTACCCGGCGTTCCGAATGCTCGAGACCGGTGGCTTCTGGACTCTTCTCGCCGTCGAGATCGTCGGTGTCACCTTGCTGGCCGGTTATGCAGGACTCATTGCAACGGTAATGGCCGAACAGTTCCCCGCGGAAGTCCGCACAACAGGTATCGGGTTCCCCTACGCCATCGCGGTTGCTCTCTTCGGTGGGACGGCTCCGTACATCACGACCTGGTTGGCGACCAACGGTCTCCAAGACTGGGTATGGCTCTACGTCGCGGCAGCGGCTCTCGGCGGAGTGGTCGTGTACGCGCGGATGCCAGAAACTCGTGATCGAGTGCTCGCCTAAGTACGGGCCAGGAGCTTGACTGATATCTCCTGCCTTCCTGTCAGTGGCCGGGTGAAGTGTCTCCAGCGCGTTGCGCTTGCTGAGTTAGCGCGGCCGGCCGAGCGGGAATCCTGATCCGAATCGGCAACTGTCCATCTGGACAGCGAGCGGCCCCGCGTCTATAATTCTGGAGAAACTGGCCAAGTGGACAGCGAGGAGTTACCGCGATGACCGTCTCCGAAGAGGGCTCGGCCCGGCAGGCGCCCCGCTACGGGGAGGGACGCACCGCCCTCCTCGCTGCGGCGGTGCGTGTGGTCGCCGAGCAGGGACTGCGAAAGCTGACGTACCGGGCGGTGGCGCGTGAGGCCGGTGTCGCGCACGGGCTGGTGGCGCATCACTTCGGGTCCCGCGACGCGCTGCTCGAGGCGGCGCTGCAGTTCTCCGTAGACAACAGCGTGACCTCGATCAGCACCCGTCCGGGAAGTGGTGACCTCGACGCCGTCTTCGCCGGACTGGCGACGATGGTGGAAAGTAACCCCGACGACCTCGCCTTCCAATACGAGCTGATCCTCGAATCTCGACGCCGTCCGGAGTTGCGCCCGTACGTCGAGGCGATCTACCGGGCGTACGTCGACCGGCTGCAGTTCGAACTCGAGTGCGCCGGGATGGATCCCGACCCGGCGTTGAGTCACCTTATCTATGTGGCCGCCGACGGCCTGGTGTTCCATCAGATCACCCTCGGTCCCCCCGAGCTGACCGAGAGGGCTCTCGCCCATCTGCGGGAACTACTGCGGCAGAACAGTTCCGGACGATGCGCCTCGTCGGAACCGGCGACGCAGTTGTGCGCCGGCATCGAGGACCGAGTCAGCCATGGGTGAGATCGTCGAAATTCGGAATCGATCACTTGATCTCGACACGTTCAGGGAGTCGGTGACCGACAGTTTCGTCCCCTTGGAGACGTCGATCGCCCCGGATACCGATTTCGCGGGCTATATCCACGGTGCCTCCCTCGGTCAGGTCCAGGTTGCCGATGTTGTCGCGTCGGCGCACACGGTGCGCCGCACCCCGAAGACGATCCGCGCCAGCGATCCGGGTTTCTACAAGGTGGGGTTGCAGGTCCGCGGCTACTGCGTGCTGACACAGGACGACCGCGAGGCGGCGTTGACCCCGGGCGACTTCGCGATCTACGACACGACCAGGCCCTATCAACTCTCGTTCGACGATCGGTTCCGAATGCTGGTCATGATGTTCCCGCGGGAACTGCTCCGGATTCCCCCCGCCGGGATAGCGGAGCTCACGGCACGGCGGATCTCCGGCCGCCAGGGCATGGGCGCCCTGGTCGCGCCGTTCGTCAAGGATCTCGGGGACCGGGTCTTCGATACCGAGCCCGCGGTGGCGGTGCATCTCAACGACGCGGTCCTCGACGTGCTGGCCGCGGCGTTCGCCGAGCAACTGCAGATCACGGACAGTCTGTCGCTCGAATCGCGGCAAACGGCCCTCCGCGTCCGGGTCGGCACGTTCATCGAGGAGCATCTGACGGATCCGGGTCTCGATACGGCGATGGTGGCTGCCGCGCATCATATTTCGGTGCGGCATCTGCAGAAGATCTTCGAGGCGGACGGCACCCCCGTGGGCGGGTGGATCCGGGAGCGCCGACTCGAGCAGTGCCGGCGCGATCTCGTCGATCCGCGAAACTGCCACCTCCCGGTGGCTGCCGTCGGAGCGCGGTGGGGGTTCTCCGACCCGGCGCACTTCTCGCGGTTGTTCAAGACCCGTTTCGGAGTTACCGCCGGCCGTTATCGGACTGCCGGCGGTGCTCTCGATCAACCTGTCGACTGAAAGTGCTACTCGGCCATCTGCGGAACTGGGGCGGTGGCGGCAGGTGCGGTGGTCCGCCGGGGTTGGGTAGTCATGATCAGTGCCAGCGACAGGACCAGTCCCGCGGCGCTGACCGCGATCAACGTTCCGTATCCGCCCGCACTCTCGACGAGGCGTCCTCCCATGAACGGGCCGATCGCGAAGCCGCCGCCGATGGCGATGTTGGCCAGGTTCACCACTCGCCCCGACCGGTCCAGGCCGGAGAGGGTGGACATGATGTAGGGAAGGATGAACGTCCAGGTGAACTTGAAAAGCAGTGCTGCAACGGTGAATCGGAGCAGCCCGGGCATCCCGGCGAGCAGACCGACCGACAGCGTCATCGCCACATACCCGACGAGGAGGTTGGTTCTCGTGCTCGGCCGGGCGCCCAGGACCGTGGCCAGTGCAGAACCGGCGATACCCAGGACGGTGGCGATCGACAGGATCGCACTCGAGGTTTCGGTGTCGATGGTGGATGCAGCGACGATGTCGTGGTGAACATGCCCACCGGGGTGCTCGCGGCAACGGTAGCGATGCTGATGTTCTTCGGTTTCTGGATCCTTCCGGCTCAGCGGTACCGTCGCCGGGCCGACGACCGGCAAGTCTCGAAAGCCGGCCGTTGACCATGTCGAAAACCCTCCCGCGGAGCATTTTCGACACATGCTGATTTGGCCCGCCTACCGTTGGGCCATGCATTAACACTAAAAGCGCAACGCCCGTACCACGCGGAATGCGCTCGATCCGGTCACGGGTCGTAGCGCATTCTTGCGTCACATGATTCGCAGGTTTCTCTCTCGATCTATCCGGTGGTGCCGCTCTCGGTGAGTCCGAGATCGGTGTAGCCGCTACCCGTTCCAGGATCCGTGGGGGTTCCGGGATCCGCACCGTATCCGCCGACGTCAGCTGGAGCGGTGTAGCCACTGCTCGTGCCCGGATCGGCGTAGGTGGTCCCCGGATCGGTGTAGGTCGTGCCCGGATCGGTGTAGGTCGTGCCCGGATCGGTATACCCCGTCCCGGGGTCTGTATAGGTGCCGGGATCGGCACCGGTACCGCCGACGTCAGCTGGAGCGGGTGCGCTGTGTGGAGAATCGGGCATAGGTGCCACGGGTGCGGCCTCGACCGGCGGTGCCGCGGGTGCGGCCTCGACCGGTGGTGCCGCGGGTGCGGCCTCGACCGGTGGTGCCGCGGGTGCGGCCTCGACCGGCGGTGCCACGGGAGCATCGTGACCGCCCATCGTCGTCTGGTCGCTTCCGCCATGCCCAGCGTCGGGCATCTGTGCAGGAGGTGCGGGTGCAATGAGTGCCGGGGCGGGCGCGTCGGGCACCGGAGCCGGAGCAGCGGGGGAAACGACCACCGGTGCATCCGCGGCCGGTGCTACAGGTGCGGGCGGGACCTCGACTGCAGGCGCAGGACGCGGTGGAAGGGGCGCCGGCAGGGCGGGGCCGAATGGGGGGAGGCCCAACGGCCTCAGGTCGGGGACCCCCGGGGGTGGTTCGAGGATCGAGGGCTGGTCGGCTGCGGCGGGGTTCTGGAGACCGGGCGCCGAATCGCGTTGAGGAGCGGCCGCTGAGGCGGCACCACCGGGGGGTGGGGGTGCCGCGGGTACGGCACCGGGGGGTTCAGGTGCGGCGGCAGGCGGTGCAGGTACCGCCGGTGCGGCAGCGGGTGCCGCGGCGCCGGGCACCACGGGGGCTTCGACGGCTGGCTTCGGGTCGAACCGCGGGCCGTACTCGATCGGCTTGTCGCCGCCGTAGCGTGCCCAGAGGTATCCGGCGCCGAGGGCGAGCACCGCGACTCCGATCAGGGTTGCCCCGGCGGTACTGGTAACTGCGGTCCCGATGGTCCTTACGCCTCTGAAGGCCCATCTGCCTGCATCCGCGAGGCGGGTGAGTGCGCTGGGTGGAGGGGTTTCGAGCGGGGGTATCGGTGATCTTGGGGCGAATTTGGGCAAAGAGGGTAGACGCTGATCTTTCAGTCGTCTCAGTGCTTCTTTGCCCAGTTCGGATAATTCTTTCGTGGGGGGTTCGGACATCAGACTTTCCTTGTTTGTGCCCTGGGTGTGCCTTCGTTTGGGTGGAGCACCTCGTGGGGCGTCGTCCACGCTCGTCCCCTCCATCGAGGACCAACACGCCCCCTAGTGCTGACACTTCACACCCGCAGGGGGCCCGGTTCTCACCCTGGGGTGGCTACAGATCACGCCACACGGCAAGCGCCTCGCTCCGATCACGGGTCGGGCGCTGGCCGCGTCAGCATCTAGCGGCTGATGTCGATGTCCTCGGCGGACAGCTCGCCGCTCATCACCTTCTCCACGTTGGTGAGCGTGTGCCCGTTCTTGGTGAGCATGGCCTGGTAGGTTGCGCCGACAGGGGAATGTGAGCGCCGAAGAGTTGGCGCACGGCGGAGTCGACTGCGATGAGGCGATGGCCCAACTGTTCATCGCGGCTGCCGACGGACTGATCTTTCAGCAGATCACCCTCGATCGCCCCGAACTCAACGAGGCCGCGCTCGCGCATCTTCGCCGGTTTCTGCGCTCACTTGCCGAGTGAGGAGCACGGCGCGCGATCTCCCAAAAAGGTTCTGTAGAAACGGCATTCGCCTGCTGTCTCCGTGTGTTACCGGCTCGCCGCCGGTCCCTGCTCGCAACTTGGCGGCCGCGACCGGTCTCGATTGACTTGCTGCCGCCGAAGGTGTGCGCAATCAGTCAATGCTTGTACGGACTTCGGCAATGCATTCCCACAGATCCCGGAGCAGAGTGAGACTCACGTCACGTGACCTGGTCACGAGTATTTCGAGGAGTTCTCACAATGGATGTGCGCGAGCAGTTGCTGATCGACGGCCGCTGGGTTCCGGCCCGGTCCGGTGCCGAGTTCAAGACCTACGATCCGGCGACGGGGGAGCCTCTGGGCACGGTCGCGGACGCCGGCGCCGCCGACGCGGACGCCGCGGTCGCGGCGGCGCGGCATGCCCTGACAGATCCGGCCTGGAAGGCCCTGGTGCCCGCCGCCCGCGCACGGCTGCTGTGGAAGGTCGCCGATCTGATCGAGCAGCACGCGGACGAACTCGCCGAACTCGAAACCCGCGACCAGGGGCAGCCGCTCGGGGTCGCGAAGACCGTCAGCCTCACCATGGCCGCCGAGGTCTTCCGCTACTACGCCGGTTGGTGCACCAAGATCGAGGGCAAGAACTCGGCGGTGTCGATCCCGAACACGATGCACTACACCCGCCGTGAACCGGTCGGCGTGTGCGCGCTGATCACCCCGTGGAACTTCCCGCTGATGATCGCCGCCTGGAAGCTGGCCCCTGCGCTGGCCTGCGGCAACACCGTGATCCTCAAGCCCGCCGAGCAGACGCCGCTGAGCACCGTGTTCCTGGCCAGGCTGTGCGTGGAGGCCGGGTTCCCGTCCGGTGTCGTGAACTGCCTGACCGGCGGTCCCGAGGCGGGCAAGGCCCTCACCGAGCACGCCGACGTCGACAAGGTGTCGTTCACCGGGTCGACCGCGGTCGGTAAGCAAATCGTCGTCGCCGCTTCGGGCAACCTCAAGCGGGTCACCCTCGAACTCGGTGGCAAGGCGCCGAGTGTCATTGCGCGAGATGCGGATATCGACGCCGCGGTCGCGGGGAACCTGCAGGGCGCCCTGCTCAACAGCGGTCAGGTCTGCGCCGCCTACACGCGGTTCTTCGTCGACTCGAAGCGGGTGGACGAGTTCACCGAGAAGATCGCGGCCGCGGCGAGTGCGCTGCCGATCGGTCCCGGCATGTCGCCCGAGACGGTGATCGGCCCGCTGGCCTCGCCCGAGCACGCCGACCACGTCGAGCGGCTCGTCAACGCCGGGGTCGCCGAGGGCGCGGAGCTGGTGACCGGCGGTAGCCGAGTCGGCGGAGAGCTGTCCGGCGGGAACTTCTTCGCGCCCACCGTGTTCTCGGGTGTGCGCGATGACATGACCATCGCCCGGGAGGAGATCTTCGGGCCGGTGCTGTCGATCCTGTCCTACGACGACGCCGACGAGCTCGCCGCCCGCGCCAACGACACCGATTACGGTCTGGCCGCATGTATTTGGACCAAGGACCTCGAGCTGGCACACAACCTCGCCGCCTCGATCCACGCCGGCAGCGTTTTCGCGAACATGCTGCCGTTCCTCGATCCCGCTGCCCCGTGGGGCGGATTCGGTTCCAGCGGATGGGGCCGGGAGATGAGCTCCAACGCCATCGACGAATTCACCGAGACCAAGGGCGTCTGGGTCAACCTCGGCTGACCCGCCCGCGAACGACCCACCAGAAATCCCTCCACCGATCCAAGGACACCTGACACCATGAGCACCTCCACTACCTCGGCCTTCAGCTGGAACAAGGACGACTGGGCCTCACTGAGCGAGATGGCCGACGGCTTCGACGAATACCGGCCCGCCTACAGCTGCGCCCTCGACGGCCGGGAACTAACCCTGAACGCCCGCTTCGTGGATTCGGGTGACGAGTTCACCCTCACCCACGCATTTTCCGAAGCAGAACTGAGCTGGCGCACCGGCGAGCAGGCCGGCACCGAGAACTACGAACTGTTCGAGATGCAGCCCGGACTGTTCTACCTCCACTACCGGCGCAGCGGCGAGGACCACCCGGTCGTCGTCAGCGCCGCCCTTGATCTGACCACCGGTCAGGTCACCGGCGCGGTCGGCGAAGTCGGACTCGGCCCCCACCCCCACCTTGCCCGGCAGCGCTGGTTCCAGGGTCAGATCGCCGGCAGCGCCGCCACCGCGGCTGACGCCCACGAGCCGACCGGCGAGCTGATCGGGCGCCGGGTGCGCTACGCCTACAGCGGCGACGACGTCTACGACCACGTCTACCTCAACGAGAACCTCTTCACCTGGCTGTGCATCGGCGGCGCCGAGCTGGGTGTGGGTGACACCGACAGCTGCACCTACTGGAAGCTGCGTGAGAACACGTACCTCTTCTCCTGGCTGGAGAAGAACGTCGGCGTCGAGGGCATGGTCCTGGTCGACCTCAACGCCCTCCGCACCGTCGGCATCCAGTTCGGCATCGACCAGCAGAGCGGTGACCTGGTCAACATCACCATGGGCTCGTACGCGCGCGAATTCGAGCGCACCCCGTCCGTCGACGACGCCCGCCCCGGCCCCACGGCCTGACGCGGATCCGTCCGCCAACGGTCACCCACGAACACGCCGCGACACCCACCCTCACTATCCCGCGAATCCCTTCTTCGGAGGCTCCAATGTCCACCCCTCCCCACCAGGCCGTCCCGCCACAGAACACAGGTCACAACGAGCCCCCTGGGGAGGGGAGGGCGGGGCTGCGGGCAGGCAGGCTCGGGGTCGCGGCGATCGTGTTCTTCGTCGTCGCCGCAGTCGCCCCGATGGCCGCGATCGTCGGCGCCTCACCCGTCGTCTTCTCCGTCAACGGTGTCGCCGCCCCCGCGACGTATCTGCTGGCGGCCCTGTTGTTCGTCGTCTTCTCCGTGGGGTACGTGACGATGAGCCGGCACATCACCAATGCCGGCGGCTTCGTCGCGTACATCGCGCAGGGATTCGGGCCACGGCTGGCCACGGCCGCCGCCGGGTTGGCCATCCTGGCCTACACGGCCCTGCAGGCGGCCCTGTGGTCCCAGTACTCGGTGTTCGCGCAACAGTTGATCACCGACAAACTCGGCGTCGACGTACCGGCGTGGGTGCTGCTGTTCGCCACCTTGGCCCTGGTCACCGCCCTCACGGTCCGCGGTGTCGACGTCAGTCTGAAGGTGCTGGGACTGCTCGTGCTGCTCGAGATCGCCGCCTTCGTCGTGCTCGACGTCGCGATCATCGTCGGGGGTGGCATCTCGGGGAACTCGCTGGCGGCCTTCGATCCGTCCGCACTGGTCGGTCCGGGGCTCGGTGTGGCGTTCCTGTTCTGCATCACCTGCTTCACCGGTTTCGAGGCCACCGTCGTCTTCTCCGAGGAAGCAAAGGACCCCCACCGCACCATTCCCCGCGCCGTGTACACCTCGATCGCGTTCATCGGCGTCTTCTACGCCCTGACGACCTGGGCGCTGGGCAACTCCGTCGGCGCGGACGCTGTCCAGGCCGCCGCCACCGACGACCCGGCCGGATTCGTGTTCGCCATCGCCGAGGCCGAAGTCGGTCCCTGGTTGAGCACGGCGATGGAGATCCTGGTCGTCACGAGTTTCATCGCCATGCTCATCGGCTTCCAGAACATGTTGTCTCGCTACCTCTATGCACTGGGACGAGCGAAGGTGCTGCCGCACCGACTCGGTGAAGCCAACGCCAAGACCGGCACCCCTGCGGCGGCCGCCTTGGTGGTCGGCATCGCGCTCGCGATCATCCTCGCTGCCTTCGAACTCGCCGGCGCAGATCCGATCACCGTCACCTTCAGCTGGTTGCTGTCCCTGGGCACCGTCTCGCTCATCGTGATCCTCGCCCTCACCTCGGCATCGATCATCGCCTTCTTCGCCCGCACCCGCCTGGAAACGAGCATCTGGAAAACCAAGGTGGCACCCGCCGGCGCACTGCTCGGGTTCGCGGTGGTCGTATGGCTCGCCGTGCAGAACTACGGCGTTCTGCTCGGCGGGCAGGGCGGCGTCGCACGATGGCTGCTGCTGCTGATCCCGCTCTGCGCGGCACTGGGATTCGGCTGGGCGGCATTACGCCCGAACATCGACTACCAAGCCGAACTCGTCTGACAAACCCCCACTCCGCCGCCCGTACAGTCCCGGCCGTGCCCCAGTCGGCACACACAAACCACCTCGGATATTGCGAATGACCCCACCGTTCACTCCGGCCTCGACACCGGCGATCATCCTCGCCCTCCCGCCACGCGGGGAGGCGTCACTCATCACGCGGCTCTCAGCCGACGCCGGATTCCGCGTGATCCGTGGAGCAGCCGTGCATTCCACGCCTGAGCGACCCGATGTCGTCATCATCGACTCCCGAGTGCCGGGCTTCGACGGCCTCGCGGCCGTACGGGCGGTCAGAATTTCAGAACCGGGCATCGGCATCGTGGTGATCACCGGACCGCAACCGACCGACTCCGACAGCGTGTGCGCGTTCCTCGAGGCCGGCGCCGACGACGTCCTGACCGCCCGGGTTATCCACGATGAAGCCATCGCCCGGCTACGCGCCCTGCTCCGGCGCCTCGCACCCCCGGCGCTGAATCCGTCACACCCCGCGTACATCACCCTGGACGCCGCGCGCGGGACAGTCGAAATACACGACGCCCGAATTTTCCTGACCAGAAACGAATTCGAACTGATGGGCATCCTCACCCAGAACACAGGCCGTGTCGTCAGCCGCCCACACCTCCTCCGTACCGTCTGGGGCTATCCCGGCGAAACCCGCACCAACGTACTCAACATGTGCGTCAGCTCGTTGCGCCGCAAGCTTGCATCGAGCGGCATCCCGCCCCTCATCCACACGGTCCGCGGGATCGGGTTCACACTGCACGCTTGATCTACGCGGGCGTCGCCGAGCGTCTGGACCTTGCGCCCTTGTGGCGCCGGGTGGCTCGCGAGCGTTATGCGGACCCGAAAGGGTGGCAGCGGTATCGGCGGCCGGCCGGTGTCCGGCCGCCGATACCGGTCATGTCAGGCTGGTGTCGCGCCGGCCCGGCGGAGGTGGCGGGCGAAGAACCGGGCCGAGTTGTCGCGCTCGTATTCCGGCACCTGGTTGTACCCGCCCGAGTGGGCGTGCAGGGTCTTCTCCCTCGAGCCGAAGGCGTCGAACAACGCGAGACCGGCGTGGCGGTCGATGTATTCGTCGTCCCACGGAATCCGGTACTCGACCGGGATGGTGATCTTTCGTGCCGTCTCGATCAGAGCGTCGTCGACGAAGACCGCGCCGATGCTCAGGGCGGCGATCCGGGATTCGACCGTCGCCAGCATCAGCCCGGTCACGACACCCAACGTCATGCCGCCGTAGCCGATCGCCGTTTCGGCGCCGATCTCGGGCAGCGCCTGCAGCGCGTCGATCGTTGCCTGCCATTCCGGCACCGCACGCTCCGCCAGCCACCTGTTGTAGTCGACGACGATCGGGGCGATCGGTTCCCCAGCCGCCCGGGCCCGGTGGATCGCGTCGGCTGACCGTTGATCCTGAGGGTTGCGCGGCCGGTCACCGTGTCCGGGGGTGTCGATGGCGGCGACGGTGTATCCGTAGGTGGTCACGCAGTGGAGTGCGCCGGCGACCAGTCCCGGCGCCTTCTTGTGCATGCCGCCGCTGTGCCCTGACAGCAGCAGCGGTGCACCGACGCTTCCGGATACGGGTGACCAGAGCACGCCGGTGATCTCGCCCAGGGTGAAGTTGCGTTCGATGACACCGTTCGACGATGTCTCAGAGGTGAAGTGCATGGTGTTGCCTTTCGGGATTGCCTTGTTGTCGAGGCGCTCCCGGCGACATCTACGTCGATCGCCCGGCCGTGAAGAGCGGGAGCACCCACCTGCGTACTGCGTTCATGGGTCTCACCTCCTCGCTCGAAGTCACGGTCCTCCGAACGTTAGCAGTGCGGGCGCCGTGCCTGCCAACCATTTTCCGCCCGTCGAGTCTCACGACCGTGGATCGGCGACTTGGCCTTCCAGCCGACCTCCGGTTCATGTTCCGGCACGCGTCGCAGTGCTGTACGGGCGGAGGTGCGACCAGACGGTGCGGACGGTGCGTCGCCGGGGTTCCCGCCGGTGGGTCCGTACTTGCGGAACAGTGCGACGGCGCCCAGTCGAGTCGGCCGTGCGATCGCTGTTGGGATCGGTGGAGTGCTGTGTGTCGAGGTCGGCGGCCAGCGCGCTGCGTCGCGGGTCGAGTGAGATGAGATCGATGTCCTCGCTGAGCCGCCCGTCGCGGAGGTGTGTGCGGGCGAGTGCGGTGCCACCGATGAAGTGCAGTCGATCGGCGAAATGTTCACTGATGTAGGCCAGGAGTAATGAGATGAGCTCGGGTGAGGACGGCGGTCATACCGTGTTGTTCGGTGGCGAGGGCGGCTGGACGCGTGGGGTCGCTGCGTTGATGGAGGGCCGCGATCGCGGTGGGGATTTCGATCTCGGCGTCACCGAGTTGCGGCCACCGTGCCAGATCGAGGATGGTTTGCTCGGGGGTGGTCACCAGTGCGGCCCCGAGTGGGGTATCGCGTGGTGCAGGCGTGCCGTGCTGATGCCCCTTGGGGCGGAAGGTTCGCAGCGGTCGCCGGGCAAGGGGCGCCGGTACGGCGGTGGTGTGTGCTCGTGTCACAGAACTCCCACCCTTCCAGTGCGCATTTCGTAGGGTCTAAGCCGACGAAATGTCTGGTGGCTCGCAATCGACTGAGGGGCGCCGTGGATCGTTAGGGTGTTGCCATGGAACGCCGGATCGACGAAGCCGTGGTCCATTGGGTCGAGCACGGCAGTGGCGTGCCGATTGTCGCCCTGCACGGCGCCGGCGTGGATCATCGTGAGATCGAGGCGGCGATCGAGGCCGTCGTTCCGGGCACAGGGTATCGACGCATATACCCGGACTTGCCGGGGATGGGCCTGTCGACAGCGGACGGGCTGACCTGCAACGACGATGTGGTGACGCTGCTCGCCGCCTTCATCGACGGCCTCGGGGCGGGCCCGGTGATGCTGGTCGGGCATTCTTACGGCGCCTATCTGGCTCGTGGTGTGGCCGCGCAGCGACCGGACGTGGTGCTCGGCCTGGCGTTGCTGTGCCCGGTCGCCGAGCGGTCGCGGAATGTGCCCGAGCGCAGCGTGGTTCGTCGGGACGCCGAAGCCTACGACGAACTCGACCGTGCGCTGTGGGCGGGGTTCGACGAGTACTTCGTCGTGCGCACCCGGGCCACCGCTCGCCGCTACCGCGACCACGTGGTGCCGGGGACGACGCTCGTCGACGAGGAGGCGCTTGGACGCATCTTCGCCGGGTGGGCGGTCGACGTCGGGTCGAGTGCGTTCGCGGGGCCGACGGTGATCGTGGCGGGCCGGCGCGATTCGGTCGCCGGGTACGCCGACGCGTGCGAATTGGCCGAGCGCTATCCGCACGCCACCCTGGCCGTCCTCGAGGACGCCGGCCATGCGCTCGTACACGAGCGGCCCGAGCTGCTCGCCGCGCTGTTCGGCGACTGGCTCGATCGAAAATAGTTTTGGAGGCGTTGTCGAGAACCGATGATCGGCTCCGTCCCCGTGGTGAATGTGACCAGAATGGGTCGCACCAGTACCAAGGAGCACATGATGGCCAAGTACTTGCTGCTCAAGCACTACCGCGGCGCGCCGGCGGCGGTCAACGACGTCCCGATGGCCGAGTGGACGCCGGAGGAGATCTCGGCGCACGTGCAGTACATGCAGGATTTCGCGACCAAGCTGGAGGGGACCGGGGAGTTCGTCGACGGTCAGGCGCTCGCCCCGGAGGGGACGTTCGTCCGCTACGACGGCGAGGGACGCCCACCGGTCACCGACGGCCCCTTCGCGGAGACGAAGGACCTGATCGCCGGCTGGATGATGATCGACGTCGACACCTACGAGCGGGCCCTCGAACTCGCCGGCGAGCTGTCCGCGGCGCCGGGTGCGGGTGGGAAGCCGATCCACGAATGGCTAGAGCTGCGCCCGTTCCTGACCGAGCCGCCCACGATCGTGGACTGACAGTCCGGATCAGGCTTCGAGACCGAGCGTGCTTCGGTCGGCGTCGAAGCTGCGGAGCGCCGCGCCGACCGCTGCCGCAACGGTCATCTCGAAGATCTGATCCTCGGTGTGCCCCGCGGCGGTGAGCCGGGCGATGTCGGTGTCGGTGATCGTGTACGACGCGTCACGGACGGCGGTGACGTAGGGCTACCACGGTTCGGGAAGCGGGCCGTCCGCCGCGACGTCACCGTGGTCGGTGGTCGGCCAGTCGGCCAGTCGGCGAGCAGGAAGCGCGGGAATCTGTAGCCGAACCGGTGCAGCGCTCGGGTGCCGCTGCGCAGTCGGCCCTCGCGGAGGGTGAACCCGAACGCGTTGGCCAGACGGTTGACGATGTTCCACACCAGGTTGACGTGCAGCGCGTCCAGGACTGCGGAATCGGGCAGGTCGGCGATCCCGGTGGCCCGGCGGTCAGCCCCGAGGACTGGTGGGGTGCGGTATTCGAAAGGTGTCGTATTCATCCGTGGGTGGCAGAGAGATGCCGTCGGCGTCATCATGCGTGGCCCGGGCAGAGTAGATCAGGGGTGACGGTCCACCCGGCGCTGGCGAGCCAGTGTTGGACCGGCTCGCTGAGCTCGCCGTTCTCGGCCTTCTCAGCGAGAGCCCCGGCGAGGATGGGTCCGTCGCCGCAGACGCTGCAGGCGACGTCGAAAGCTGGCTGCCCGGGTTCGCATTGATGGCAGTGCTGTCGGCTGATGACCGCTCCGCGGTGCTCGGGATCGGGGTGGAGCCAGATCACCGCGAGGTCAGCGCGTTGGTGCGCTGCCTCGGCGCGAGTGGTGGGTTCGTGCCCGCAGGTCGGACACGTTCGAGAGGTGGGTATAGGTGCAGGTGGATCGGCGACCAGGATCTCCTGCGTGATCGGTGCGATGTCCACGCGCTTGTTCAGATGCCCATACACCGTGGTGCGCGGCACTTTCAGCATGTCGGCGATCTGGGCGACGGTGTGTTCCCCGGCGTCGTACAGGCGCTGCGCGAGTCGAATCTGGTCCGGGCTGAGCTTCGAGGGCCGGCCACCCTTCCGGCCGCGGGCCCGGGCGGCGGCTAGCCCGTCGCGGGTGTTGGCGACGATGAGTTCGCGCTGGAACTCGGCCAGGACCGACAGCATCCCGAACATGGCGCGGCCCTCGGCCGTGGCGGTGTCGATGCCCTGCTCGAGCACCTTCAGACCGATGCCGCGTTCGCTCAGGTCGGCGCCGAGCGTGATCAGGTGCAGCATTGACCGTCCGAGCCGATCCAACCGGGTGATCACCAGGACGTCGTCGGCGCGAAGCCGCTGGAGCACCAGATCGAGTTGCGGGCGAGAGGCTTTCGCCCCGCCCGCGTGATCGATGTGGATGTTCTCGGCGGCCACCCCGGCGCGGCGCAGCGCGTCGACCTGATGGTCGGGGTTCTGGTCTGACGAGCAAGTCTTTCGGTTCGAGCGCGGCGATGGCGGCCTCGAGCTGTGGTTGCGGTGCGCCTGCTGCGGGGGTGGTGTCGGTGAAGATGCGTTCGCAGGCGACCGCGGCGAGCGCGTCGTGTTGGAGCGCGAGGCGGCTTTCGGTCAAGCGAGGTGATGCGGGCGTATCCGAGCATCCTGGTCATCAGATCGTCCTCGGGGTGATTGTGGGTGTTCAGGTGCCGATGACGAGGGTGTCGCGGGCGGCGTCGACGACTTCGCGGTCGCGTTGCACGAAGTGTGCGACAACCCGATCTGTGTGCGGGCGTCGTCGGAAGCGTTGGGTCGTCCGCACGTCGTGCTCGGCACGCAAGCACAGAATCTTGCCGGGATGGGCGTGAAGGGGGCGCGGCGGCGGCCGCGGACAGACATGGCATTGGTACGGGCCCGACCGCGCCGCACGGGCAGCGCGGTCGCGTGCATTGCGTGAAGCGGTGCGCGGTGGGTGGGACCGTCGTCGGCGTCATAGCGGGCCGCGAGCACGATACGGGTTCCGGTGATGCCGTCGGCCTCGAACTCACCGGGCAGAATCGCCACGATGGACTGCACCGGAGTGAATCCCAGCATCGCGGGGATCGCGGCGAGAACATCGGTGGCGGTACGAAGACGGCTCATGAAACGCTCCCTACGGGCGGCGCATCGTCACCGGGCGATCCAGTGAGGGATGTGAGACGTGGGTTCGAATTCGGACTGAGGTCGGGGGATTCGGTTCGGCGTTCGCGAATCAACGCGAAGGGTGACGTGTGGATTGTGGTGTCGGCCGTCGCCCCTATGCTCGGGTTCGGTCTGCGAGATTCCGGGCCCGCCTCTTGCGACCTCGACAGATAGGAAACGGAGATGCCTGACACGGACCCGAGCTACGTGCACCCGAAGTGTTACGCGAACACGAGAGGCGGCTGCTCGACCACCATCTCGGGCGAGCACTACATATCTCACGCGCTGATCCGCCTCTACACATTCGACGACCCCGGCGTCCGGATCCAACCCACACCGAATTACCGGATCCCCGTCGGCATCCAGCCAAGGAGATTCGTCGCTAATGTCCTCTGCACGGCGCACAACAATGGTCTCAGCAATGCGGACGGAGCAGCGCTCGCCTTCGCGACCTTCCTGCGCAGCATCGCTCTCCGATACATGAACGGAGCCGGCACCTGGGGTGAGCCAGACGAGGTCGAGGTGTCAGGAGACGACTTCCAGCGATGGGTACTCAAACTACTGATCACCCATGCCGCCGCGGACGTGCTCACCGGGAACAACGGCGAGCGCGTAACGACTCTCGTCTCCGACGAGGCGATCGACCTGCTGCTCGATCGTGCGGGCTGGCCCAGCGCGTGGGGACTCGGTGTGACGGGTGATCTCTCGAACACGCATCTGTCGTTCGATCCGTTCACCCGAATCGAGACGGTCACGAGCGACTGGTGGTCGGCCGCACCACTAATCAAACACGATCCGAAATTGCTGTTCGGCGGGGTCGTCGACCTGGCAGGTGTCAGCTTCACGCTTTGCCTGTTCAACCAGTCCGAAGCACTGCTGCACGATGACGAGATCAATCCACTTCACCGGGTCACGCAACGCCCGAGTTCGCTTTCCTGGGTGCTGAACGGAGTACCGAAAGCGGTACGGTTCCGCTGGTCAGATCCCTGGAAGCACGATCCGGTCACCTTCGAAATGCGACGATAGTTGGAGGACATCCGGCCCGCCGCTTCTCTGAAAAAGCTTGACAGACAGGTCGGAGCGTATAAACAGGGTCACTGGCCCGCCGTCTCGTCCGACAGCCGCGGACGCGGCATCGGCACCGAGATTCTCGCCATGACGTCCGCGTTTGCTGGATCGGTATACGGATCCGGCTGAATCCAGTGCACCGTGCCGCGAGTCCGCGCATCGAGATCGAGTCGCCGGCGCGGGCCGTCCGGAGACTGCGCGCTCAGTTCGCCGACGGCGACCCATTCGGTGCCGTCCCCGCCGCGCGCCGTGTCGGCATGTCGCCTCTGAGCCGGGGTTCCCCGTCCCTCTGCGAGCGGGACAGTCGAAGGCCGTGCGTCTGGGTTCTTTCCTGAAGACACGATGGCCGGCGCTCCGTTCTTGTTGTCGCCGGCGTTTGAGTTCGACGTGCTGCTGAACTGAAACTTCCGGAGTTCGGGGGTCGTGGGATTGTCGCCGGTGACCCAGCACGGGTACGCGTGGAACATCGCGGACTTTTTCTCTTTCCTGACCGCGGCTCGCGGGGGCCGCTCGTGGCGCGATTCGACCGAAGAAGATCACGTCGCCTATCTGGTGGGCGCCGCCGCGATCCCGAGGGTCCGCGGGTCGCCGGCGCCACATGGAACCGGGAAGTGTCCGCGGTCAACACTTTCTATCGTTGGGTTCTATCGTTGGGCAGTGCGCCGCGGCCATGTCCCCGAGAACCCGATACCGCAGGAAAGGCGGTTCGGCATCGTGCTCGCGCCGGCGGGGACCCTGCCTCAATGGCGACGGCGAACTACACTCGGGCGACTCAGGGGGGTCGGCTGAACTTCCCGTTCGCCGCGTGCGAGTTCCATGACGGAGTCGGCCAGCTGGGACATCAGGGTTTCGTGTGAGGTCGGAGAACCGGCCTGCAGGGCAAGGAAGGCGCCGTCGAATCCCGCCAGGGCAAAGTCGACGATGCGGTCGCTGACACGGGCGGCCGTCGCCTCACCCCATGGCCCGAGGGTGGCCTGGAGCAAGGTGTTCAGGCTCTGACGTCCGCGCTCACGCACCCGATGCACGATCTCCCTGATATCGTCGGACTCGTTGCCCAACAACAGGATGACGAACAGCCGCAAGAACTCCGGGTGGGCGACGAAAACCTCGCCGACGCCGCGCAGAGCTCGGTGTAGGTGGGCGTCCGCAGTCTCGTCCGGCAGTGCCGGCGACGGTCGTACGTCGGCGAAGAAGCGCTCCGCGCCCCGCTCCATCACCGCCGCGAGGATGCCGGCCTTGGAGTTGAAGTGCCAGTAGATCGAGCTGTTCGGCAGGCCTGACTCGCGGGCGATGTCGGCGACGCTCGTTCCTTCGAATCCGCGGGTGGCCATCATCCGGGAGGCGGCGTCGAGGATCTCGTCGCGAGACCTCGCACCCTGGGCCATGCGCTTGTTCGGTCGCTTCGCTGCTGGTGGCACGCGACGAAGTGTAGGTGCGCGAGGGCACCGCTGGCCACGGTGTTTCTGGAGTGTTTATTCCAGAACTCTTGACAGGCGTGACCGCTGCGAGTGTAATCAGGGCCACAGACTTCTGTCTGGAACGTTCAGTCCAGAACTTGAGGGAGTGCCATGAGCACCAATTACGACACCGACGTCGCAATCATCGGATACGGCCCGTCCGGCGTCGCGGCCGCGAACGCGCTGGGCGCGCTCGGGGTCACCGCAATCGCCTTCGAGCGCGACCACGACATCTACGCCCGGGCTCGCGCCGTCACCGTCAACGACTGGACGATGCGCCACTTCCAGTCCGTCGGCCTGGACCAGCAGGCCAAGGCCGAGATGGACCCGACAGTCGCGCTGCGGTGGATCACCTACGACGGCGCCGAGCTGCTCCGCACATCGTTCCCACCCGGCGAGCTCGGCCACGCCACCTCATACGCCATCTACCAGCCCACGCTCGAGCAGACGCTGCGCGACGGCGCCTCGCGCTACGGCGACAAGATCCGCGTGGAGTACGGAGCGACTGTGGTCGACGTCGCCCAGGATGCCGACGGTGTCACCGTGACGACCCGAGACATGGTGACGGACGAGGAGTCGAGCGTCCGCGCCCGCTACGCACTCGCATGTCACGGTGGCGAGGCGCGCACCCGCGAGCACCTCGGGGTCAACCTCCTCGGCGACACGCTCGATGTGCGCTGGGTTGTCATCGACGGCAAGGTCAAGCGCTGGTGGCCCAACCGCCACATCCTCACCTTCTGGTCGGACAGGGAGCGCCCCGTCGTCGACATAGCGCTCGGCCGCGACAACCACCGCTGGGAGATCCCACTCAACCCGGGCGAGACCGACGCCGACTTCGACAGCCCCGAGAAGATCTGGCCCTTGCTCGAGTCGGTCGGCGTCTCGCACGAGGAGATCGACATCCACGGCTGGGCGTTCTACAGCCACCACATCCGATCTGCCGAGAAGTGGCGACTCGGAGAGCGCCTCTTCCTGCTCGGCGATGCCGCCCACCTCATGCCCCCGTGGGCCGGATCCGGCATGCAGTCGGGCATCCGGGACGCGTTCAACCTCGCCTGGAAGCTGGCCGGCGTCCTCGACGGCACCTTGCCCGAGACAATCCTCGACTCCTACGAGGCCGAGCGGCGACCCAACGTCGACTTCTACACCGGCGTCTCGATCCAACTCGGCCGCATCATCAAGCAAGAGCTCACGCCCGAGGAGCAGGCCGGGTTGGCCGCAGCTCAGGAGTCCGGCGAGCTGCCGCCGCTTTTGTGGCCGCCGACCTACCCCGCCGGATGGTTCACCGGCATCTCCGCCGATCCGATGGGCATGCCTGAGGGCGCAGTCGGCCGGATGATCCCGCAGCCACGTGCGGCCAACGTTCAGGGTCTCATCGGGCCGCTCGACGACCTCCTCGGCAGCGGGTTCGTCGTGCTCGGCGACAACGTCGACCCGGCCACGGTCCTGTCCCCGGCGGAGAAGACCGCATGGGACGCGATCGGTGTCCGGTACGTCGCCGTGCGCGCCGCAGACCAGGCCACCGAGGGCCCCGAGGACGTCGTCGACATCGACGGCACCCTCCTCGCATGGCTTCGCAGGTACAGCGCCCGCGTGGTCGTCGTACGTCCCGATCGGTTCGTGGCCGCTGCGGACAGCACCGGCCTCTCCATCCCCGCTCTCTGATCAGCAAGGAGTCACCATGACCGCCACCGTCAAAGAACTCGCGTACGTCGGCATCGAGGCCTCCGACCTCGATGCCTGGAGCGGCTTCCTCGGACAGTTGCTCGGCGTGATGCCGGCTCGTCACACCGAGGACGTCCGCACATTCCGGATCGACGACCGCATCCACCGCCACATCATCGAGCACGGCCCGAAGAACGACGTCTCGTTCGTCGGTTACGACTGCGGGTCCGATGCCGACCTCGACGAGGTCGTCGCGTTGCTCCGAGCCCAAGGCCACGAAGTCACCGAGGGCGACGAAGCGCTCAGAACCGAGCGCGGAGTCCAGCGGGTCTTCATCACCCACGACCCGGAACAGATCCGCGTCGAGCTGATCACCGGTCTCGCCGCGGCGACCGAGCCCTACCGCAACGATGTCAACAGCGGCGGCTTCCAGACCCAGCAAGGGGGTGCCGGCCACATCTTCCTACTCTGCGGAGAAGGCATGCGCGACGTGATGCTCGAGTTCTACGGCTACCTCGGCTTCAAGCTGTCGGACTACATCAAGGAGGAGATGGCGCCCGGCGTCTACATCGACGCGGCGTTCACCCACTGCAACGGCCGCCACCACACCCTCGCGATCGCCGAGGCCCCGGCGCCGTTCAAGCTGCACCACTTCCTGATCGAGAACAACCTCCGCGAGGACGTCGGCCTGGCCTACGACCGTATCCTCGAGGCCCGCGTGCCGCTGCTCATGACCCTCGGCGTGCACCCGAACGACAAGATGTTCTCCTTCTACGCCCACTCACCCTCCGGTGTTGCCGTCGAGTTCGGCTGGGGCGGTCTCATCATCGAGGACGACGAAGCCTGGGAAGTCACCCAGTACGACGCGATTTCGATGTGGGGGCACAAGAACTCGCGGGAGCTCGGGAAGTGGCTCATCGAGAGTGCCGACCGCGGCGACGAGCTCCAGCGCGCAGCCGTCGACGAGGCCGTCGCCGCTGCGGCAGAGGTCCAGTCGTGAGGGCCACCTGTGACACCGTGGCCGCCAGCGGAGCGATGGTCAGCGGGCAGGTCACCAGCCGGGATGTTGATGCCGGGGACCATCGGCTCCGGGTCTACACCTGCGGTGATCGGGTGCTCCCTGCCGTTGTGCTGGTCCATGGCTCGGGGCCGGGTGTCAGTGCACCGTCGAACTGGGAGCACCTGCTTCCGGTGTTCGCCGAGGCCGGCTACTTCGCGATCGCACCCGACGTCCTCGGTTTCGGCGACTCCGAGCATCCGGACCCGGCACCGGTCGGTGGAATGCCGGAGTACACCGACCTTCGCGCCACTTCCCTGATCGCCCTGCTCGACGCGCTGGGCATCGACAAGGCCCACTTCATCGGGAACTCGATGGGCGGCATGATCTCGCTGCGCATCGCACAGATCGCGCCCGAGCGCGTCGACCGGATGATCCTGATGGGGTCCGGCGGTGCACCGATGAAGCCGACCGACGACCTCATGCGGCTCATCACCTTCTACGACGACCCGTCTCCAGAGGCCATGGCCGGCCTGCTCATCCGTTTCGTCGACAACACCGATCTGTTCGCCGGCAAACTCGACCAGATCGCGGCGGACCGAGCTGCAAAAGCCAACCGGCCCGACGTACGCCGCTCCCATCTGGCGACCTTCAACCCTGCGTTCAGCCCGGTCGGGTACAGCGAGGAAGCGCTCGCGCAGATCAAGAACGAGACACTGGTGCTCCACGGTCGCGAGGACCGGATGCTGCCGGTCCGGGCCGGCTACTACCTCGCCGAGAACCTCCCGAATGCACAGCTCCACGTCCTGCCGCACGCTGGTCACTGGATCCAGATCGAGCAAGCCGAGCGTTTCGTCGAGCAGGCGAAACTGTTTCTCGGCGAACCTTCGACCCTGCCGTCCGACCGTCGGACCCGACAGGACAACACCTGATCAAGCTCGCCAACATTCGCGCGGCCGACGTCGGCGAACTGCTCGCCCGACCCGACTGGCGCGACGCTCCGGCCGCCGGCACGTCCTATCCGATCGAGGGCGCGGACTTCACTCCCGTCATCCCGAATCCGCCGAAGGGGATCTGCGTCGGGCAGAACGACGCAAACCACATCGAGGAGATGGGCGGCGAGCCGCCGTCGTACCCGACGCTGTTCCCGAAGTTCGCCGACACCCTGATCGGCGCGAACGACGACATCGTGAAGCCGGCCGAGACCGACACCCTGGACTGGGGAGGTCGAGCTCGTTGTGGTCATCGGGCGGGGCGTCCATCGCGCGTTTCTCGACAACGCCGTCGATGCGATCGCCGGGTTCACCGTGACGAACGACGTGTGCGTGCGCGACTGGCAGTTCCGCACCATCGAGCGGACGCACGCGACCAGCGCTCCGGTCTTAGCCTCAGCTACAGTCGCCGGTTCCCAGGCTCAGCGACAAGGCTCCGACTTTGGCTGCGTCGTCGGCGGCGCCCGGGTCACCGGTGACGTAGAGGCCGGGGATGCCGATGCCACCGCCGGCGGTGGTCAGTTCCATCAACGAGTTGAGGACGGCTGCGGGTTGTTCGTGGCCTGTATAGCCGCCGTGGCCGCGGGCCTCGAATCCGACGGCGTCGATGGCGGCGTCGACTTCGGGGATGCCGAGGATCTGTTCGATTTGGTCCTGGGGTGCACCCTTTGAGATGTCGATGGTCTCGCACCCGAAGGAGCGGGCCTGGCCGAGCCGGTCGGCATTGAGGTCACCAACGATGACCACTGCGGCACCGAGCAGTTGTGCTCCGGCGGCGGCGGCGAGCCCGACGGGGCCGGCACCGGCGATGTAGACGGTAGAGCCGGCGCGGACTCCGGCGGTCAGCGCGCCGTGGTAACCGGTTGGGAAGATATCCGGAGCATCGTGAGGTCGCGGATCTTCTCGAGCGCCTGGTCCTTGTCGGGGAATTTCAGCAGTGTGTCGGCGTAGGGGGCCATGACGTACTCTGCCTGTCCGCCGACCCAGCCGCCCATGTCAACGTACCCGAATGCAGAGCCGGGTCGGTCTGGGTTGACGTTGAGGCAGATTCCGGTCTTGCGTTCCTTGCAGTTGCGGCATCGTCCGCAGGCGATGTTGAACGGTACCGAGCAAAGGTCACCAACCTTGATGAACTCGACGTCACGGCCTACCACGATCACCTCGCCGGTGATTTCGTGGCCGAGAACAAGCCCTTCGGTGGCGGTGGTGCGGCCGCGAACCATGTGTTGATCGCTGCCGCAGATGTTGGTCGAGATCACCTTGAGGATGACCCCGTGCTCGCACTTGCGCCCGATGTTGGCGGGGTTGATGCCTGGGCCGTTCCGCAGTTCCAACGTAGGGAAGTCGATGTCACGAACCTCGACTTTGCCTGGGCCGACGAAGGTTACTGCTCTGTTTGCACTCATAGCGGATTCCTTGGATGCGGGGATGGATTCTGGTGACTCCAGCACCCGAATACTCAGTCCGTATACGTATCTTATTTGGCTTGAACCAGTGATCCGTGGCGTCACAACGGCGGTCCGGTGAACTTCGCGAGCCGCTCTGGTAGAGGACAATTTGCTGAATAGCACGAATTTGGCGACGGGATCGGGAGGTGACCGAAGCCTATCTCAGCGTCCGCTTCACATGCCAGCATTTAGTATGCATACATACTAAATTAAGTGATTGGCGACCTCGCTGATGCGGACCGGCGGGCCGTGAACGAAGTCCGCATCAGCGCAATACTGTATGGATAAGCAGTTTGAGGCGAGATGGGAGGTGATGGCGTGGCAGATGAAGACCCTCTTGCCCTGCGTTTTTCTGCAGCGCCGGGACATCTGCTGCGCCGGGCTCAGCAAGTACACACCGATTACTGGTCGCGCGAGATCGACGAGGACATCACGGGTCCCCAGTACGCGACGTTGGTGTCGGTGGCCGGGTGGCCGGAAGTCGACCAGAAGTTGGCCGGAGAGCTCGCCTCGCTGGACAAATCCACTGTGGCCGGAGTTCTCGCCCGGCTGGAGAAGAAGGGGTGGATTTCTCGGCAACGCCATCCTGCCGATGCGCGGCGCCGGTTGCTCGTGCTCACCGAGGATGCTCGGCGCCGCCTACCTGAGCTGACCGCAGGGGCGGCCGAAGTGCAGCGTCTGTTGTTGCAGCCGCTGGTGGAGCGGGATCGGCCGGAGTTCATCGACTTGTTGCAACGGGTGGCGTTCCCCGATGCCGAGTCGACCGTAAGTACTGCGCCATTGCGCAGTGTTGATGTGTTGGAGATGAGTACCACACCCGGATACCTGATTCGGAGGGCCCAGCAGGTGCATGCTGCGGTGTGGAACCGGATCTTCGCCGGTGACCTCACCAGCCCGCAGTATGCGGTACTCACCGCTGCCGCTACTGCGGGCACGGATTCGGTCGATCAATCGCAGATCAGTCTGCGTGCTTCGTTGGATTCGTCGAGTGTGACGGACATCGTGGCCCGGCTGGAAGAGAAGGGCTGGATCACCCGTCGGCGGGATCCGGGGGACCGCCGACGGATGCGGATCCACCTCACCGTGCCGGCGGTGACGGCCATGCGGCATCTGACTCGCTCTGTCGAGCAGGTGCAGGACGAGCTCCTGTGTGCGCTCGATGCGCGGGAACGCGATCGATTCGTTTCGTTGATGCAGCAGGTCGCTCTGATCGAGCGGGATCCGGTGGACCGGCTTCCGGTCGGTGCTGGCTGATCGGCGACCGGGGAGCCGGTCTTTGTCGATTGGTCAGGGCAGATGCAGTGTCACTGCCGGCGCTTCGGCACCGGTTGCACGCGCGATCCGAGTCACGCAGGTGCACAGCTTCGCTCCGTTGGCATGCTGCTGATCGCTGAAGAACACATCTCGGTGATCGATGTGCCCTCGTACGCCCCGGACGTCGACCTGGCACAGTCCGCATTCTCCTTTGCGGCAGTTGAACATCATCTCGGCCCCGGCGGCCTCGAGTGCCTCCAGGATGGACTGATCCTCGCGCACCACCACTTCCAGACCCTGCGCCGGCACGGTGACGGTGAAGGACTCGGTGGGGAAATTACCTGTCGTGCCGAAGGTTTCGAATCGCAGGTCTCGCAGGGCTCGTCCGTCGCCGACCCAGGCGGTGCGGACCGCATCGAGCAGGCCGATGGGTCCGCACAGGTACAGCATGCTCTCGCGGGGGCAGCCGGCGACGAAGGTGGGAACGTCGAAGAGCCCGTCGGTGTCGCTGTGGTGCACCGTCAGGGCCTCGCCGTGCAGTTCGGCGAGCTCGTCGTGGAAGGCCATCACCGATGGTGCACGCCCGACATAGGTGAGGTGGTAGTCGCTTCCGGGGGCGGCAGGCCTGGCGCGGGCGGCGGCGGCCATCGACATCACGGCGGTCACTCCGATGCCCCCGGCGAGAAATCGCACCGGGCCGGCGGTGCGCCGGAAAGGGAAACTGTTCAGGGGCTGGGTGGTGCGTAGCGTCATGCCGGCGGTGAGCGTGTGCATGTAGCGCGATCCGCCGCGGGAGTTGAGTGCGCGGTGCACCCCGAGGGCAAGGCGACGGGGGTTCGCCTTGTCCCGTTCGACGATCGAGTAGGAGCGGACCTCGGTGCGGCCCTCGATATGGACGTCGACGTCGAGGTGGCTGCCTTCGATCGGGTCTCGTATCGGATCGCGGTATTCGAGGACGATCTTGCGTACGCCGTCGGCGGCGTCGACGGCGGCGATGACGGTGGCGGTGGTCCAACGTCGCTGGGAGGTGGCGCTCACTGACGTTCCTCGGCAATCATCTTGGCGATTGTGCGGCGCACCCACATGCCACCGGCATCGATGTTGAGGTTGTAGAAGTCGTAGCCGGGGTTGGCGTCGATGGCCGACTGTTGCGCGTTGAGCATGGTCTCGTCTTCGAAGAACACCTTTGCCACGCCCTCGCGGAGTTCATTGGTCACTCGCTGTTTGTCGATCGCGAAGTTGCGGGTGATGGCCCAGTGATACATGCAGGTCTTCGGGCCGGTGGGGGTCATGGTGTGCAGGACGAAACAGTTCACTCCTTGGCTGCGATCACCTTCGGGTGCACCGGTTCCGGCGATGGCGACGCCCACGTCGAGGGCGATCGTCGACGGTGCCAGGTAGTTGATGATCTGCCATCGGTCCACCGGACCCTGGTAGTCGGGGAATTTGATGTTGAGCATGTACTGCCAGAGCGGCGGCGCCGGGATGTTGCGCATCCATCGAGTGACCGTCACCGCGTTTTCGGAGTGCTCGGTATCGAACGGGGCCACCGAGAGGTGCTCGTTGCCGATGCTCGAGGTGTGGATGAACTCCTCATGAGTCAAGTCCATCAAATTGTCCAGTACCAGTTGATATCCGGCGTCGACGGCAATTGCGGAGCCGTCCCCGGCCCAGTCCGGATCGTCGTTGGTGTGCAAGTCCGGGATCAGATCCGGATCGGCCAAGGCGGGATTGCCCGGCCAAACCCAGATGAACCGGTGTCGCTCGACCGTCGGATACGACTGGACGGCCGCGCTCGGGTTGATGGTCTCCTGGGCCGGCATGAAGGTGCACTTGCCGTCCGGGTCGTATCTGATCCCGTGGTACCCGCACTGCACTTCGTCTCCGCAGAGCGTGCCCATCGACAGGGGCACCAGCCGATGCCAGCAGGCGTCGGCCAGTGCGACCGGCTCACCCGCGGTGGTGCGGTAGACCACGACTGGGCGGCCCGCGACATTGCAGGGCTGCAACGCGCGTCCGACTTCGTGATCCCATGCTGCGACGTACCAGGCATTCATCGGCCAGGAACTAGCGGCGATGTCGGTGAACTGGGAACTGTCGTGAGAGATGACAGACATCGGTCCTTCTCCTCTACTCGGATTCGGCTCTCGCCAGCAGTGCTATCAATCCGTATACGTAATAAATGCGATGTGATGGACGCTACAACGCATCGGCCCGTTGGGTCAACGCGTCTGGAGGGTGGTGATCGGAGAAGGTTTTGCCATCCGATGCGCTCAACAGGCCAGTAGTGACCATGCATGGCGTGTTGCGGCTGCGCCGCGCGGCGTACGTCGACCTCCGGAATCGGTGTGTTGACAGTCACGCGAGAACCGGATTAGCGTAATCGTACGTATACGGACTAATTTGGTTACGTTCCCGTCGAGGAGTTCTTATGCCCGATCCGTCACAGCTGTCGCCGACTGCCAGCGAGCGTCGCCGCGTCGCTGCCGCCAGCTTCATCGGCACCACCATCGAGTGGTACGACTACTTCATCTACGGCAGCGCTGCGGCGCTGGTGTTCGCACCACAGTTCTTCCCCACCGCCGATCCGTTGACCGGGACGCTGGCGGCATTCGCCACGTTCGCCGTCGGTTTCATCGCACGTCCCATCGGCGGGGTCGTCATGGGGCACTTCGGCGACCGTGTCGGGCGCAAGTCGATGCTGGTCTGGTCGATGATGCTGATGGGGGCGGCCACCGTGGCCATCGGTGTGCTGCCGAATTACGCCACGATCGGGATCGCAGCTCCGATCCTGCTGGTCGTCCTGCGCTTCATCCAGGGACTGGGGGTCGGCGGCGAATGGGGTGGGGCCGTCCTGATGGCCGTGGAGTTCGCCCCACGCAACCGCCGTGCGCTATACGGGGCGTTCCCACAGATGGGTCTTCCCGCCGGAATCATCGCGGCGAACCTGGTCTTCTTGTTCGTCAGCGCCACCGTCGCACCCGAGGCATTCGCCTCATGGGGGTGGCGGGTGCCGTTCCTGCTCAGCGCGGTGTTGATCTTCGCTGGTCTGGTGCTGCGATTGAAGATCGGTGAAAGCCCGGCGTTCGTGTCTGCCAAGGCAGAGCGGAACCTGTCCCGGAGCCCGATCGTGGAGGTCATCAGTCGGCATCGCAAGGCTCTGGTGCTCGCCTGCGCGGCGTCGATCGCCGCCCCCGCACTGGGCTACCTGGTGCTGGTCTACATGCTGTCCTACGGTGTCCAGGTTTTGAAGCTGCCGCGCGAGACCATGCTCTGGCTGATCGTGCTCGGCAGCGCGGTCTGGCTGATCATGATCGCGGTGGCCGCAGTAGCCGCCGACCGGATCGGCCGCAAACCGGTGTTCCTCGCCGGCGCTCTTCTGGTGACCGCGTGGGCATTCCCGTTCTTCCTGCTCGTCGACACCGCCTCACCGGCACTGATCCTGCTGGCATTCGCGGTCGGCACGGCGGGTATCGCCGGGATGGCCGGCCCACAGGCGACCTTGGTGGCAGCGCTGTTCCCGGCCGAAGTGCGCTACAGCGGAGCCTCCCTCGCCTACCAGGTCGGCTCCATTCTCGGCGGCGCCCTCGCCCCGATCATCGCGACGGCCCTGTACGCCGCGACTGGTACCTCGACGTTGATCGCCGCCTATATGGCCGTGCTGGGTGCGGTCAGTTTCCTGGCGCTGCTGTTCCTGCGCGAGAGCGCCACCGACGGCCTCGACGCGCCTTCCCGGCCCCGAACCCGCCCCGTGACCGAGGGTCCCCGACCCGCCATTGATGTAAGTGAGACGAGATGACAACCACACGCTATACCGCGGACAATCCCGAGCTGGACGCGTTCTACGCGGATATCGCCGCACATGATCTGCAACCGCTGTGGGAGATGCGGGGCCTGCTGACCAAGACACCCACGGTCGCCACCGTGCCGCACCGGTGGAGCTCCGGTGAGTTGTCCAAGCTCGCCGAACGATCCGGTGAGCTGGTACCGATCGACCGCGGAGGGGATCGACGGGTCCTGGCCCTGTCCAATCCGGGTCTCGACGGTGCGCCCTTCATCTCGGCGACCTTGTGGGCCGCGGTGCAGTTCCTCCAACCCGGCGAGCTGGCTCCGGCGCACCGGCATTCCCCGGCAGCTCTACGCTTCGTCCTCGACGGCGACGGGGTCTACACCGTTCTCGACGGCGATCCCGTGACCATGTCCCGAGGCGATCTGGTCCTCACCCCGGCCTGGTCGTTCCACGAGCACCACAACCCGGGCAGCAAGCCGATGATGTGGCTCGATGTCCTCGATCTGCCGATCGTCGCCGGACTCGATGCGGTCTTCTTCGAAGAGGGACCGAGCGAGGTCGCCGATCAGAGCGTCGCCCCACGGTCCCGGTCGGAGCGGCTCTACGGCCAAGGACCGGGGCTTGCCCCTGTCGGCGGCGATATCACCGAACACGCTTCGCCGCATTCCCCCCTGGTCGTCTACCGATGGGCCGATACCGATGCGGCGCTGTCGGCGATGCTCGAACTGACAGACACCGGTCACGCGCAACTACGCTTCCGCGATCCCACCCGTGATCGCGACGTCATGCCGACCTTGCGCTGCGAGATGCGCCGACTCCTCGCCGGCGCAAGCACACCGACCGATCGACAGACCGGCTCTCGAGTCTGTGCGGTTCTCAACGGCAGCGGGCGAGTAGACATCGGAGAGGCAAGCTTCACTCTCGCCGCCGGCGACATCTTCGTCGTCCCCTCGTGGGCCACCCACCGGGTGCACGCCGACCGAGACCTCGACATCTTCACCACCAGCGACGCGCCCGTCCTCGACGCGCTCTCGCTCTACCGCAGTGAGCAGGTCAATCCATCATGACAACAACCCATTTCGACACCCTGGTCATCGGCGGAGGTATCGGCGGGCTGGCGACCGCCCTCGCCCTCGCTCGCACCGGCCGCCCCGTGCAGCTTGTCGAACAAGCTCCGGCGTTCACCGAGATCGGGGCAGGTCTGCAGATCGGGCCCAACGCCACCCGGGCCCTCGACCGCCTCGGCCTGCTCCACGAACTCTCCGCGATCGCCGTACACCCGCGCAGCGCGATCGTGCACGACGCCTACACCGGGGACATTCTCACGACCTTGGACCTGGGGACACCGTTTCTCACCCGCTACGGTCACCC
Organism: Rhodococcus sp. NCIMB 12038; assembly: GCF_002165735.1. Classification (NCBI taxonomy): domain Bacteria; kingdom Bacillati; phylum Actinomycetota; class Actinomycetes; order Mycobacteriales; family Nocardiaceae; genus Rhodococcus; species Rhodococcus sp. NCIMB 12038. Next base: position 160,250 of record NZ_NHML01000011.1, on the reverse strand, counting down.
GTACCTGGTCGCTCACCGCAGCGATGTGCTGTCGATCCTGCTGCGCGCCTGCGAAGAGGAACCACTGGTCACCCTGGAGAACAACCGCACCGTCCAGGCGGTCACCGACACCGCGACCGGTGCGGTCGTCTCCTTCGGTGACGGCGACGAGTACACCGCCGACGTGGTGATCGGTGCCGACGGCATCAAGTCCCGGGTCCGGCAACTCCTCGACACCTCCGAACCGGTCTTCAGCGGACACATCGCGCACCGCGGAGCCATCGACATCGCCGAGGTCCGCACCGACGTCTCCACCGACGACGTCGTGTTGTGGATGGGCCCCGGGATCCATCTGATGCAGTACCCGGTGCGCCGCGGCGAACTCTACAACCAGGTCGCGGTGTACGAGAGTCCCCGCTACGCCCAAGGCGGTGACGACTGGGGCAGCCAAGACGAGTTCGACGAGATGTTCGCCCCGGCCTGTGAAGCCGTGCGCGACGCGGTCACCCAGATCGACACCAGTCGGGCCTGGCCGGTCTTCGACCGCGACCCCATCAGTACCTGGAGCACGCCTCACACCGTCCTGATCGGGGACGCCGCGCACGCGATGCTGCAGTACCTGGGACAGGGCGCCTGCCAAGCACTCGAAGACGCGCTGAGCCTGTCCCGGGCCCTGGCGGCCTTCCCGGGCGACGCGCCACGTGCGTTCAAGGCATACGAAGAACTGCGCGTCCCCGTCACCAACAGATGCCAGACCGTCGCCCGCCCGTGGGGTCGTACCTGGCACACCGATGATCCCGCCATGCTCGCGCTGCGCAACCGCGTCTTCCGCACGCGTGCCGCCGACGACTACTCCGAACTCGACTGGCTCTACGCCGAACGCCCCACCGACACCGAGCCGCTGCGCGCCTGACCGATCCGGCGACCGCATCGCCGCACCAACAGAAAGAACCCCATGAAGATCCTCAGCTACCGCACTGCCACCGGCCACGACTCCGTCGGAGCCCTGATCGCGGACGACACACTCGTCGACCTCGCACCGCTGACCGCCGGCACCGACGCCACCGGCCTGAGCCCGATTCGCCGACTACTGCACGCCACCGGGGGCCGTCTGCAGTTCCACGACAATGACCTGGCCGGCCTCGAGCGCATCGCCCTGGACTCGGTCGCGGTGTCCCCTCTCGTCGCCGACCCCACCAAAGTCATTGCCGCACCGGTCAACTACCGCGACCACCAGGCGGAAATGATGGAGGACTATCACATCGACTCCCTCGGAGTCTTCCTCAAGGCACCGTCGTCGGTCATCGGCCACGGCGACACCATCGAACTGCCCTACACCGACCGCCGATTCGACCAAGAGGGTGAACTCGCACTCGTCATCGGCCGCACCGCCGAAAACGTCTCCGCCGAGAATGCTCTCGACGTCGTCGCCGGCTACACCTGCCTACTCGACATCACCATGCGCGGCGGCGAAGACCGCTCCACCCGCAAGTCCTTCGACACCTTCACCCCGGTCGGCCCCTACCTGGTGACCCCGGACGAGGTCGGACCGCTCGAACAGCTACAGCTGCGCACCCGCGTCAACGACGTCCTCCGCCAAGATGCCGACATCAAGGACCTGATCTGGGGCGTTCCCGAATTGATCAGCTACGCCTCCTCGGTGATGACCCTGCATCCCGGCGATATCATCACCACCGGCACCCCCGCCGGAATCGGTCAGATCCACGACGGCGACACCGTGACCGTCACCATCGACCGGATCGGGACCCTGTCCGTGAACGTCAGGGCCACCGGCGCCGTTCCCTGCCCGACGAAGGGCGCCACCCGCGGCCCCAAACCCCCCGCCGACATCACCCCTGTCCGCAATCGGGTCGACACCGGATCCTGATATGGCCGGACCCCCGATGCATGCCGGTGGCCGGGCTGTATCGGGGGTACCGAACGAGCGGTGCTTTTCGTATCGGACCACCAATGATCTCCGCCCGAAAACAGGGAAATGTTGCTTCCATCACACCACGAACTTCGGCGGCAGTGGGACCAGCCACCGCCCTTCCGAAGTGAGAATCGAAGGAGAACGTGGGGCAATGGCACGCACGAAACCCTACAAGTGGATTGCCAGGGAAATCGAGAAGCTCGATCCGAAGACCGACTACGAGACGATCTGGAAGCTGTCGAGTATCTACTACATCAACGACTTCCTTGCCGACTACATCTACGCCATCACCTTCCCGAACTTCATCGTTCCGCAGCGAGGCGCCCAGGCGGTGCTGCGAGAGGGAACCGGCAAGGTCTACACCGATCCCAACCGCCGCATGGATGACACGACACGCCACATGCTGGTCTGGTGGGAGAACGGCCCGTCGGACATCAAGACCCAACGGTCCGTGCAGTCTCTGAACAACCTCCACAAGTATTACGCCCGCAAGTATCCCGGAAACTTCGGCTACAACGAGGATTACATCTACACCCTCTGCTATGAAGCCGCGCTGATGCACCGGTTGCGCCTGAAGCTGGGAATGAACGGCATCAGCGAGAAACAGCAGCAGGCAGCCTGGGAATTCTGGTCTCGGATGGCGAAGCTGTTCGTCAACGCCGACAGCGGCGCCGAACTGCACGGGTTCCCTGAGGACTTCGCGGGAATCAACGCCTTCATGGACGAGTACGAGGGGAAGAACTGGCCGGACAATCCCCTCGGAGCCGACGTCACCGAACGCATGTTGGGTCCGTTCGCCGAACGCTACTTCCCTCGACTACTGCACCCCTTGGCCCGTACGCTCGTCCTTGCGATGTACAACGACACCGTCCTGCGCGTACACAACATGCCCCGCCCGCGCCCGATCACCAGAAAGCTGGTACGGCTCGGCGTCCGATTCGGTCTGACCCTCAGTGAGAAGGTATTGCCCGATCCACAGGAGTCACTGCCGGAAATCCATCGCCGCAGGAAGGCGGTCGCGCGCAGCCTCGACCACCAGGCAGCCGTCTCGCCCCTCGGGGGCGGTGGCCAGTGCCCCCACCCGGCCGGCCAGGCAGTGGTGAGCGAACCGATCGAAGTCGTCGAAGCCCGCAAGGCCAATGCGACCGGCTGACAGAAAGCATCTCCAATGATCGACCCGCCACCGCCGACTTCACTCACGCACGGCCCCCTCGACCCCGAGGGTGTACCGCCGAGCGCCGCAGTGATATCGGCGGTGCGGGCACTGGCTCCGGCAACAACGACGTCCGACGCCCTGAAGTGCTCGGTCCTACCGGATTCCGAAATCGTCGACGCCTGCCAGGCTCTGCCGCCACAGGTAGTCGCCTGGGCGATCGAAGAATCGGCGCGCACCGTCGAGATGATCGAGGCCTTTTATCCCGGGGTTCCCGACCTGCCGGTGGACAGTATCGCCCGGGCGATCGAGAGCACCCTGCTGCAGATCTGCCGACTGCTGGTCGGGGGGACGGAACTGACACGCTTCACCGACGAGTATCGGGGGTTTTCCCGCGACGCCGCCCGCCGCGGAGTCCACGTCCGACTGATCGTGGATGCGATGCGAATCGTCCAACAACACTGGGTCAGCGTTTTTCTCGACGTCATCGGCGGTGTCCCGGCGTCACCGGACCTGCAACAGATCCTGACGATCACTTCCCGCGTCTTCGATGCGGTCGTCGACACGTTCATCACCGAGTACCTCGCCGAACGGGAACAACTTCTCGCCGGCCAACTCGCCTGGCGCCGCGCCACCGTACAGGGGCTGTGTGAGGGATCGAGCTCTGTCGACACCGGACTGGTTCAATCCCAGCTCGGCATCGATATCACCCGCTACCACTTGGCGCTCGTGCTGTGGTTTCCCGGTATAGCCGCCGGCTACGAACTCGAACGCGTTGCCAGACAGATAACGTCCATCTTTCCCGAGAACACCCTGCTCACGGTGCCCGTGGACGACGGGCAGATGTGGGCGTGGCTGAGCTTCCCCTGTGTCCCCACACCCGATACGGTCACGAACCTCGATGGTCTACGACCGTCGGTGCCCGGCGTCCGTGTCGCGTACGGGCCGGTCTGCGCCGGCGCCGAGGGTTTCCGACAATCCCATTGGCAGGCCCGAGATTCGGCCGCGGCAGCGCGAATTTCCCACACCAGCGACACCGTCACCAGCTGGGACACCACGGGGCTGGTGACCCTGTTGGGCAGTGACCTCGAACGCGCCCGATGGTTTGTCAGCGCCCGCCTCGGTCCCCTCGCGCGGTCCGACGCCGCGGCCGCGGAACAACGGTCGACGCTGCGCAGCTACATCGAGTCGAATCAGAGTCTCGTACACACCGCCACCGCCCAACATGTCCACCGCAACACGGTCGTCTACCGAATCCGGCGCATCGAAGACACTCTCGGACATCCCATTTCACAACGGCGAACCGAACTGTACTGCGCCTTGCTACTCGCCGACTATTTCGGCACCCACGTGCTGCTGCCCTGACAGCCAGGGCAGCTCGCGTACAACATCTACACCGAACTTTGGACTGCCGAGCCAATGACCACGGCTCGCACTGCCTCCATTGTTGTTTACATCACACCGTTTCCCCGGGTGAACCCCCCGCGATGTAGATCCCCTACGTCCTGAAGGAGCACAACACATGACGATCGATCACTCCTCCCTGTTCATCGGCGGCCAATGGGTTACACCGTCGAGCCCTCATCGGATCGAGGTGCGTTCGGCCAGTACCGAAGAGCGCATCGGTTCGGTCCCCGAAGGCGCCCCAGCAGACGTCGACGCGGCCGTCACCGCGGCCCGCAGCGCATTCGACGATCCGCACGGATGGTCCCGGTGGCCCGCCCACCGCCGCGCCGAGATCCTCGATCGTTTCGCCGACGAGTACGACAAGCGTGGCGAAGAAATCCTGTACGCGATCTCTCAGCAGAACGGCATGCCGATCGCTATCGCCAGGCAGCTCGAAGCAACCTTCCCGCCCACCCTGCTGCGGTATTACGCGAACCTGATCCGGAGCCAACCCGTCGAGGAGCTCCGTGAGGGACTGTTCGTGAAGTCGACGATCGTCCGCCGTCAACCGATCGGTGTTGTCGCCGCAATCATCCCGTGGAACGTGCCCCAGACGCTGACGATGACGAAACTCGCTCCGGCCCTGGCCGCCGGCTGCACCATCGTCATCAAGCCCTCCCCGGAGACCGTTCTCGATGCCTTTCTACTGGCCCGGGCCGCCGAAGCCGCCGGCATCCCGGACGGCGTGGTCAGTATCGTCCCCGGTGGCCGCGAACTCGGCGCCTACCTCGTCTCGCATCCCGGCATCGACAAGGTCGCCTTCACCGGGTCCACCGCCGGAGGACAAGCCGTCGCTCAGGCCTGCGCGGGACTCCTGCGTCCCGTCACCCTCGAACTCGGAGGCAAATCCGCGGCCGTCATCCTCGACGATGCCGACCTCGACCTGGGCAACGTAGGCCAGTCGCTGTTCGCCGCGACGCTCGCCAACAACGGCCAGGTCTGCTTCCTCGGCACGCGCGTCCTGGCACCTCGTTCCCGATACACCGAGGTCGTCGACACCTTCGCCGCCCTGATCGAAGGCGCACCGGTCGGCGACGCCCTCGATGAATCCACCCTGATCGGCCCCATGGCCAGCTCCATCCAACGGGATCGAGTCGCTCACTACATCGATCTCGGTTCCCGGGAGGGCGCGCGGGTCGTCGTCGGGGGAACGGGACGACCCGACGGTATCGACCGAGGGTGGTTCGTCAAGCCGACCTTGTTCGCCGACATCGACAACACCGCCACCGTATCCAGGGAGGAGATCTTCGGACCCGTGCTGTCGGTCATCGCCTACGACGGAGACGACGACGCAATCCGCATTGCCAACGACTCCGACTTCGGACTCGGCGGCAGTGTCTGGTCCACAGACAGCGACCGGGCACTGTCCGTGGCGTCCGGCATACAATCCGGAACCATCGGTATCAACGGCTACCTCCCCGAACCCACTGCACCATTCGGCGGGATCAAGGCAAGCGGTCTCGGACGCGAGTTCGGGCCCGAAGGGCTGGCCGCCTACCAACAACTCAAGTCGATTTACCAGTTCGCGTGAGATCACGCATCTTCTGAACAGGGACACGTGCTCCGCAGTTCGGAGCATGAGCCAAGTTCCCGATCTGAACATCACGTACCGATTCCAACCGGCCTGGACGACAGGAAGATCTGCGCGTCCGGTTCGGAGTACGGCCGACGGGAGTTCTGGCCCGCCCGAGCCTCTGCGTCAGAACTCGCAGATCGAAATACCTGGCCACGCACACCGGGGCTGAAACCCTCGGACCGAGATTCGCACACTTGCCGGCAGCCGATGGCACCGTGGACGGTTACCAGAGGGTGAGGGGAAGCCCGGCCGCTTCGGCGCACCGGATCCGTTCTTCGATGCTGTCGGTGTCGTCACTACGTGCGAGTCCGGTGCGGATGGCGGCGGCGACTGCGCGGATGCGGCCGGCGGGGCCCCGGACGTCGGCGAGCGGGCTGGAGAGATTGCGCCGACGCAGGTGGTACTCGGTGCGGTTGACGGCGTTCGTGCCCAGACGCATGTGGTGCGGGTTGACGCAGCCGGCGAAGTCACATTGGTGACACAGCACCGAATCGTCGGCCCCTGACCAGCCCAGCCGTGGAATGACGCCGTACTCGAGTTGATACGCGAACAAATGAGCGGGAACGGTGCCGCGGCGGGAGGGGCCGGGAAGGCTCGCCGCCGTGAACCCGCCGTAGCCGGTCGACGGCACTGTTGCGGCCCGCGGTCAGCAACCACGGCGGTCCTCAGAAGGTCTACCGCGAGCATCGGACCCTCGTCGGCGAACGCATTCACCCTGGCCATCGCCTCGGGAAACTCCGGATCGGCGGGTTCGGGCCCCTCACAGTCGTAAATCAGCAGCATGTACTGCACAGCTCCTCCAATCACCACTGTCACGATGTCTCGAAGAAATGACGAACGGACCGACCGGATCTCGACACGTCCAGGCGGACGGCCCTTCTTCGTCGTCGCGCCATTGTCCCAGGGAGTGGGTCGGCGCGCCCGCGGCTCAGTGTGCGAGCCGAAAAGAGCTGCAGCCGAATTCGTCCGGGATTCGAGGGCAGGACGCGAGCCGCCTCCGGACTCGAAGCTCGTTGTACGGCAACACCGAATGAACCACACACCGCCTTCTCCGCCGGTCGTGTCCGGTGGTGGTCGCGAACCTCCGGACCGCGGCCGGTCGGCGGAGGTACCGTGGTCAGCGGGGGTACGTGAGAAGGTGACGGTTCATGCCGCTCGGAGGCAGGGCTAACGTGGGGAATCTTCCCCACGAACTGACGAGTTTCGTCGGCCGTCGCCGTGAGATCGTCGAGGTTCGCCGACTGCTGTCGGTGTCGCGGCTCGTGACGTTGTCGGGTATCGGGGGCGTGGGAAAGACCAGGCTCGCGTTGCGGGTCGCCGCGGACTCCCTGCGCGCGTTCGACGACGGTGTGTGGTTGGTCGAGTTGGGGGAGGTTCAGGAGCCGGGTGCGGTCGTCGACGCGGTCCTGTCGGGGTTGGGGCTTCGCGAGGGCGGGGGCGTCGCACCCGAGGCATTGCTCGTCGAGTACCTCGCGGCCCGGAAGCTGCTGCTCGTACTGGACAACTGTGAGCATCTTGTCGAACCGGCCGCCGACCTCACCGGCTCCCTGCTCCGCGCGTGCCCGGAACTTCGGGTTCTCGCGACCAGCCGGGAACCGCTCGGCATCGGGGGAGAAGCGGTGTATCGGGTGCCGCCCCTGACCATGCCGGACCTGGACCGCCCGTCCCCGGCCGGAGGGGACATCGACCACTACGAGGCGATGAGCCTGTTCGCCGAACGCGCGGCGATGGTGGTCCCGGGCTTCGCGGTCACCGAGAACAATCAGGATGTGGTGGCGAGGATCTGTCGTCGACTGGACGGTCTGCCGCTCGCGATCGAGTTGGCGGCGGTGCGGCTGCGGGCGATGTCGGAGGATCAGATCCTGCGACGGCTGACGGACCGGTACGGGCTGCTGACAATGGGCAGTCGTGGTGCACCGGTTCGGCAGCAGACTTTGGCGTGGTGCATCGACTGGAGTCACGAGTTGTGTTCGCCCGCCGAGCGGGAGTTGTGGGGCCGGTTGGCGGTGTTCTCGGGCGGCTTCGCGCTCGACGCGGTCGAAGGCATCTGCGGCCACGTCAGGGGGGCGGATCAGGTGGTCGATGTGGTGGGGTCGTTGATCGACAAGTCGATCCTGATCCGGGAAGAGGCCGTCGGGGTGGTGCGGTTTCGGCTGCTCGAGACGTTGCGTGATTACGGTACGGAACGGTTGCAGGAGACCGGGGAGTTCGCATCGCTGTTGCGTCGGCACCGGGATTGGTACGAACAGCTGGTGCTGCGGGCGGAGTCCGAGTGGATCAGCTCGCGGCAGGTGGCCTGGCTGGAGCGTCTCGACGCCGAGCTGCCGAATATCCGTGCGGCGCTGCAGTTCTGCCTGACCGGTCCGGGTGAGGCGGGTGCGGGGCTGAGAATGGCAGCGGCGTTGTACCCGTACTGGCGGGTGCGGGGAAGGTTACGGGAGGGTATGCGGTGGCTCGCGCAGCTTCTGGCGGTTCACGGCGGCACGCCCGGTGTGGAGCCGATCAAGGCGTTGTATGTGCTCAGTGCGCTGTCCGGGCTCAATGGCGACCCGGATGCGTCGGCGCTCTATGCCGAGCGGGGAGCGGCGATGGCGGCGCAGGTCGGTGATCGTGTCGGCGAGGCGATGATGGCCGATGCCGCGGGTTGGCATGCGCTGTTCATCGGGGAGTCCGCGGCGGCGTGCGAGTACTTCGAATCCTCGCTTCCGGTGTTCCGGGAGGACGGCAACCTGCTGTATCTGATGTGGTCGCTGCTCGGTCTCGTGCTGGCCGGAGACGCGGCCGGAGACCGCACCCGGAGTGAGGATTGTCAGCGGGAGATCCTGGCGGTCACCGAGTCACGGGGCGAATCCGTGTACCGCGGATGGTCGCTGTGGGGTGCTGCGATGGGCGCCTGGCGGCGCGGCGAGGGCTCCCGTGCGAAGGATCTGGTCACGCGAGGGCTGCAGCTCGCACGGCTGGTGGACGACCGCATCAGCGCTTTGGGATGTATGGAGCTCCTCTCGTGGATTGCGGTGGATCAGGAGGCCTCGAGGCGCGCGGCCAGGTTGATGGGTGCCACCGAGGCCCTTGTTCACACGGTGGGGAGTCCGAGCGCCATTTTCCCGAGCGCACACCTCGAACATGCCCGGTTCGAGCAACAGGCACGCCTGGCGATCGGTGACCGCGCGTTCGAGGCGGAATTCCGGCAGGGCCTCGAAATGCGGTTCGACGACGCCGCAGCGTACGCCCTCGACGAGACCGGGCCTTCCGATACCGCAATCGAGCCGGGACCCACGAGCCTCACGCGGCGCGAACAACAAGTCGCAGAACTCGTCGCCGAGGGCCTGACGAACAAGGCGATCGCCGGCAGGCTCGTCATCTCGCAGCGCACCGCGCAGGGCCATGTGGAACACATCCTGTCCAAGCTGGGTTTCACCTCCCGCGCACAGATCGCGGCATGGAGCATCGCGCAGCGGCAGGGCGAGAATTTGTAATCGTAGTCTCGGCCTACTTCGTCGAGGCCAGTGAGCGCAGGAAGAACGCCAGGTTGGCGGGTCGTTCGGCGAGGCGGCGCATGAAGTAGCCGTACCACTGCTCGCCGTAGGGCAAGTAGACCCGCACATGCTGCTGCTCGTCGATGAGCCGCAGTTGTTCGGCGTCCCGGATGCCGTAGAGCATCTGGAGTTCGAAGTCGTCGACGCCGCGGCCCCCCGTCTCTGCGTACTGCAGTGCGGCGTCGATCATGGCCGGGTCGTGCGAGGCGACCATCGGGTAGCCCTGCCCGTTCATCAGGATCTGCAGGCAGCGCAGGTATGCCTCGTCGACCGCGGCCTTGCCCTGATAGGCGACCGAGGCCGGTTCCTTGTAGGCGCCCTTGCACAGCCGGATCCGTGATCCGGGCCCGGACAGGTCCCGGCAGTCGGCCTCGGTGCGCTTCAGGTACGCCTGCAGCACGGTGCCCAGCGACGGGAAGTCCTGCCGCAACTCGCGCACGATCGACAGCGTCGAGTCGGTGGTGGTGTGGTCCTCGGCGTCGACGGTGACCCATGCCCCGGCCTCCTCGGCGGCCGCGCAGATCTTGTGCGCGTTCTCGAGCGCCACCTTGTGCCCGTCCCGGGGGAGGAATTGACCCAGTGCGGACAGCTTGAGCGAGACCTCGATGTTGCGCGGCTCACCGGTGTTCGCAGCGGCGGGAGCGAGTCGCGCCAGCGAGGACAGCAACGTCAAGTAGTGCGAGACCGTGCTGTTCGCCTGCGCGAGGTCGGTGGTGTCCTCACCGAGGTAGTCGATGGTGATGAAGCGGCCGGAGCCGAGAATGCCGGTGGACGCGGTGACGGCCTGGTCCTCGGTTTCGCCGGCGACGAACCGGTCGACGAGGTTGCGGGTCACCGGGATCCTGGTGACGGTGCGTTCCATGCGCGGTGAGCGGGCGGCGGCGAGCAGCGCCGGCCGGAGCAGATCGGAGACGGCCATCAGTTGTCCTCGGTGGTGTCGGTGCCCTGGTGCGGGTAGCGGTGGTCGGTGGCGGGGACGAACGTTTCCTTGATGGTGCGGGCGGACGCCCAGCGCAGCAGGTTCTGCGGGGAACCGGCCTTGTCGTTGGTGCCGGACGCGCGGGCTCCGCCGAACGGTTGCTGTCCGACGACGGCGCCGGTGGGCTTGTCGTTGATGTAGAAGTTGCCGGCCGCGAACCGCAGGTCCTCGGTGGCCTTGGCGACGGCGGTGCGGTCGTCGGCGATGACCGCACCGGTCAGCGCGTACTTCGAGCCCTTGTCGACCAGGTCGAGCACGGTGTCGAAGGATCCGGCGGCCGAATCGTCGTAGACGTGCACCGCCAGGATCGGCCCGAAGTATTCGGTGCGGAACGCGTCGTCGGTGGGATCGTCACCGAGTAGGACGGTCGGGTCGACGAAGTAGCCGACGGAGTCGTCGACGTGGCCGCCGGCGGCGATGGTCAGGCCGGGGGTGGCCTTGGCGCGGGCGAGGGCGTCGGCGTTGCGGTCGAATGCCCGCTTGTCGATGACGGCGCCGCCGAAGTTCGAGAAGTCGGTGACGTCACCGTATTTCAGGTCGGACACCTTCTCGATGAAGTCGTTGCCCATCTTCGCCCACACCGACTTCGGGACGAACGCGCGGGAGGCGGCGGAGCACTTCTGGCCCTGGAAGTCGAAGGCGCCGCGGATCAGGGCGGTGGTCAGGGTGTCCGGGTTCGCGGAGCTGTGGGCGAGGACGAAATCCTTGCCGCCGGTCTCGCCGACCAGGCGGGGGTAGGAGTCGTAGTTCGCGATGTTGTTGCCGACCTGACGCCACAGGTGCTGGAACGTCGTGGTCGAGCCGGTGAAGTGGATGCCGGCCAGGCGACGGTCGGCGAGAACCACGTCGGAGACGGCGGCGCCGGGGCCGTTGACGAGGTTGATCACGCCGGGAGGCAGGCCGGCGGCCTCGAGCAGCTTCATCGTCCAGTACGCGGCCACGGCCTGCGTCTCGGAGGGCTTCCAGATCACCGTGTTGCCCATCAGTGCGGGGGCGGTGGGCAGGTTGCCTGCGATGGCGGTGAAGTTGAACGGGGTGATGGCGTAGACGAAGCCCTCCAGGGGGCGGTATTCGACCTTGTTCCACACACCGGGGGAGGAGATCGGCTGGTCGGCGAGGATCTGCCGGGCGAAATGAACGTTGAACCGCCAGAAGTCGATCAGCTCGCACGGGGTATCGATCTCGGCCTGGTACGCGGTCTTGGACTGACCCAGCATCGTTGCGGCGGCTAGGGTTTCGCGCCACGGTCCGGACAACAGGTCGGCTGCGCGCAGGAACACCGCGGCGCGGTCCTCGAACGACAGCGCCCGCCATGCCGGTGCCGCGGCGGCGGCCGCGGTGACCGCGTCCTGGATGTCCTGGGTGGCGGCGTTGGTGAAGGTGCCCAGCACCGCGGCGTGCCGGTGCGGCTGCACCACATCGATCGTCGGGCCGTTGCCGCGGCGGTGCTGCCCGCCGATCACGTTGTGGATCTCGGTGGGGTTCGACCCGAGTTCGGCGAGCTTGGCCTGCAGCCGTGCCCGCTCGGGGCTGCCGGGTGCGAAACTGCCGACCGGCTCGTTGACCGGCTGCGGAGTGGTGATGACGGCGTCCATGAAACCTCCTACGAGATGTGGCGGCGAGCACCGCCGCAACGAACTAGTCACAGTGAACACTGGGAGAGCCCCTGGTTGATGAGCCAGTCGAACAAATTGTCTCGCGTCGAGTTGTACGATTGGCCAAACCGATTTTCGATTTCCGAACTGGAGACATCCCCATGAGCCGCCGTGATCGACCCGTATTTCCGGTCTCCGAAAAGGCGCCGGACGAGGTCGAGATCATCACTCTGCGTGAGCTTCTCCGCTCTCTCGACACCGCGGTCGTCGAACTGGTGGAGGCCCCCGCCGGTGACGACGTCGTAATTGCGTCGGTCGCGCTCGTCGACGGCACCGATCTGGCCGCCGAGATCGAATCGCAATCTCCTCTGCCCGACCTGCTGCTGCACGTCGGGGTCGGCAAGGCCGAGGCGGTGCGCTGGTTCGATCGCGTCGCGCAGCGGCCACCCGGACAGCGACCGCGCGCAGTGATGTCAAAAACGGCGACCGAGTCGCGCGCACTTCAGACCGCGGCGCGCCGTGCGGGTGTCGCGCTGGTGGCCGTGCATCCGAGGGCCCGGTGGGACCACGTGTTCCCCTTGGTGCAGCGGATGCTGGACCGTTCCCGTCGGCGGCAGTCCGGTCTGGGAGACCAGGAACTGCTGGCCACCGACACCGACCTGTTCGGACTCGCCCAGATCGTGGCCCAGAACTCCGGCGGCATGGTGTCGATCGAGGACGCGCAGTCGCGCGTGCTGGCGTATTCGTCGTCCGACGAGTCGGCGGACGAGTTGCGGATGCTGTCGATTCTCGGCCGCGAGGGACCGCGGGACTATCTGCGCGTGCTGCAGAAATGGGGCGTGTTCGACCGGCTCCGCAAGAGCGACGAGGTCATCGACGTCCCGGCGCATCCGAAACTCGGTACGAAGAGGCGGCTGGTGGTCAGCATCCGGGAAACCACCGAAGGGGCGGGGGCGTCCCGGCTGCTCGGCTCGATCTGGGTGCAGCAGGGCGACACTCCACTGACGCCGGACGCGGCCGACGTGCTGCGGGGTGCGTCGGCGATTGCCGCACGGATCATCTCGCGCACCCTCAACGCCCCGTCCACGGAGGCGCTGCTGATCCAACGACTGTTCGGTGCGCGCGGGGGCGGAGTGGACGTCCCGTCGGTGGCCGGTGCGCTGAATCTGCCGGTGACCGGTCCGGCCGCCGTCGTCGGTTTCGCTCCGACCGCCACGGACGCGGCAGCGCCGATCGGCGACTTCGCGGAATCGGGCAGCATGCTGCGCCTGCACGCCAGTTCCTTCAGCCGAGACTCGGTGGTCACCATCATCGGCGACCGTGCGTATGTACTGCTGCCGCGCTACAAGTCGGCGAACACCGTCGCCGCCTGGACCCGGCAACTCGTCGACCAGTTCGAAACGAAGCGGTCGATCGTCCTCCGCGCGGCGATCGCCGTCCCGGTCACGGATCTCGGGCACGTCGCCGGCGCGCGGACCGAGGTCGATCGGGTCCTCGACGGCACCGCCGCCACCTTCCCGGAAGGGCGGGTGACCACCCTCGCCGAATCACGCACCGCAGTGTTGCTCGGCGAGATCCTCGACCTCGTCGATCAGCACCCCGAACTCCACGATCCACGATTGGATGCCCTGTTCGAGTACGACACCACACACGCGTCGAACCTCAGTGAGAGCGCCGAGAGCTACCTCGCGCACTACGGCGACGTCCGCAGCGCCGCGGCGGCGGTGCAGGTGCATCCGAACACGCTGCGGTACCGGATTCGCCGCGTCGAAGAGATCGTCGGGGTGAACCTACAGGATGCCTCCGACCGCCTTCTCCTCGAACTCCAACTCACCCTGCGCCGGCGCCGGAGGCGCTCCGCGCCTGCGCGTGGTTGACGAGTCCAGAGACTCGCTAACCACTCACGGGCCCGAAGGGCCTAGCTGGATTCGGTGGTCCGCTCCCCGGGTACGCGGGAAATCATGAATACACGACGAGCAACTCTGATCGCCGGAGTGTCCCTGACCGCGCTCGTGGCGGCCGGGTGCGGCAGCGACGACGCGTCGACGGATGCCACCGTCGAGACACCTCCGGTTTCCGCCGAAACGACGACCAGCGTGGCGGTCCCGCTTCCGGGCACGACAGGCGACGGCTTCCAACTTCCCGTGGAAGGTGCCAGTGAGGACAACGCCTTCACCTACGACGAGGTAGCTGTCCCGGTGGGTTCGTCCGTCCACGTCGAATCCGAGGGACAGGACGGCCGCACGACGGTGACGTTCACCGCGACCGGGCTCGCGCCGAACCGCGACTTCGGTGTGCACGCGCACACGCGTCCGTGCGGGCCGAAGCCTTCGGATTCGGGACCGCACTATCAGAACAATGTGGATCCCGCGGCGACCCCGGAAAAGCCGTCTTCGGATCCCGCATACGCGAACCCTCAGAACGAGATCTGGCTCGACGTCACCACCGACGCGAGCGGCAATGCGCAGGCGTCGACGACGGTCGACTGGGAGTTTCGCGAAGGCGAGGCCAATTCCGTAGTGCTCCACGCGCAGCACACCATGACCGGTCCTGGCCAGGCTGGGATGGCCGGTGATCGTCTGGCCTGCATCAATGAGGACTTCTGACGGCTCTGGCCGTCAGTGGCGACCGGCGGACTGCCTTCCGACGTGCGACGCCGAGGTCCGCGGCCCTCGTGGGCGTGGACCGGGGGAGACACCGAGCACGACGAGCGGGCGACGTTCTTCGTCCGGCAGTGCGTCGGCCCGCCACTTCTTCACCGCTCGATAGAGCCACTGGCCCACCTGTTCTCCGTCGGCGGTGACGTAGTTCGCGGGAACGAGTGCGTTGCCGTGCTCTTCGCGGTAGGCGGCGATGGCGGTGAGCATTCGCCGCCGCTTGCCGTCCGCCGCCGACACGGCCGGGAGCGGGACAGCGTCATCGCTCCACAGGAAGCCGATCGCGTCGAGTTGCTGGATGCGTTGCGGCGGCAGGGTGCCCAGCATCCGGGCCACGCGCTGACGGTCCTGCCAGCGTCCGAGTCGGAAACCGCAGTCGGTGACGTAATCGAAGGGCATCACGCTGCGCGGATGCTGATGCCGAAAGGCGCAGTAGAGTTGCAAGGCGGAGGCTGCGGACTGGTTATCTCGCATCGAGATCGCATCCTTGTGAGAGCCGTGAAACATTGTCCGGGTAGTCATTAGTTCAAGTATGTCAAACGGATTGACGATCTGTCACGGAAGTCGGCTCGTGTTGGGGTGCAATTGTGTGCGAATGACCGTCCCTGCGGTCCTTACACCGCCATCTCTCGTGCCTTCTGCGCCAATTCGCCGAGGCGGCGGGCCCGGGCGATCTCGGCCGGCGTGAACGGCTCGTCCGCCGACCGGACGAAGACGAGCTGTTCATCACCCGACGGAATCTCGACACTCGTCACGGCAGTGGGAACGTCGCTCACGCGCGCATCGACGTACTGGGCCCCGAGGAGTTCCGCGATCGACAGCGGAAGTTCGGACGGATCGGCCACCACCCGCGACGCCAACGTCAAGGCCTTGGTCTGGCCGTCGATCAGGGCGAGCGCCGATGCCGGCCAGACGCCGACACCGTGACCGCCGCCGGCGCGAACGGCATTCGACAGCGCCTCGGGCGACGTGTCGCGGCACGCCCCGACGATCAACTCGTCGAGTGAACCGCCCTCCAAGTGATGAACGTGCACGGTCAGGATGTTCGCGTCCAGCTCCGCGAGGTGGTGGGCCAGCGATTCCAGCTGACCCGGGCGATCGCTCACCCGGACGCGGATGCGCCAGAGCGACTGTCCGGTCGCGAGGTGGCCGTGCTTACCGTCCGCGGGACCGTGCAACCACCCGCCGAGGAGCCGCATCGCCGACGGCTCGACCACCCAGATCACCAACACGGTCGTGGTGACGGTGAGGACCGCGACTGTCATCAGATAGGAGGTGTGAAAATGAACGACCAAGGCATGGAGTAACAGCTCGACGGGAAACACGGCGCACAGCTTCGCCAGAGCCAGACGGACCCGGCGGGGATGCGGAAGCCGGCCGCACGCCTCGCACGCGTTGACATGAACTCCGGGTTCTCTCTCGGCATCGTTCATGCACCCACTGTGTCCCCGCCGTATTGCGAAGCCGTTTCCTCACACGGTCGGCGGTGTGACGGGTGATCGTGAAATACGTTGGCGTGCAGGCTGAATGTGGCACAGCAGACATGTGGTGCGGAAGGCATCGCGCGGTCGGTGTAAGCGGGGACATGTGCCAGGGAGCCGGTGTGCGCGAGGTAGTCGCCGCCCGCTACTCGACGTCGAAGTCGTTCGACGTCCCGGTGAACGGGGTGATCGTTCCCGCCGCGTCCCGGCTGTCGCCGTAGTGCTGCACCCGGTATTGCCCGGCGGGCGTTTCGTCCGGAATGTCCCACGTGATGCGCGCGACCGACCGGTGGGGTTCGGTGCGTGTCCAGTGGTACCTGGTCGACCAGTCGCCGTCGTCGGCGTGCCGTAGCCAGCGGTCGCCGCTCAGGCGCTGAATCTCGAGAAACGTTCCCCCACGGCGCGGGTTGTTGTGCGGGTGTCCGGTGACGAACTCGACGGTGACCTGTTGGCCCGGAGTAGTTTTCGAGGCCGGCTGGGTAAGGATATCGCCGAAGGCGTGGCCGGCGGGTGGCTCGTCGTGCTCGACACGAGGACCGAAATACGGCTGGAACTGCGACAGGTCGCGGGGTGCCGGGCCGCGCGGGACGTCGCCGACGGTGCGCAACGCGTCGGCGAGCGCCGCGAATCCCTGCTGGTACGCGGGCAGCGTGTACCGGCCGAAGAGGGTCGACCCACCTTCGTACTGCTGGGCGTCGTACTCCTGCGGGGTGGTGCAGTAACTCGCATACGAATTGGCGTAACCCTGGAAGATCACGTTCTCCAGTGGCACGCCGAGTCGGTCGGCGACGGTGCGGCGGATCCGCAACCCGGCCACGATCGTGAACTCCGCGGGACCGCCCACGACATACAACCCGCCGATGCGCAGGATCTGGATCTTCAGCACGTGCGGAACCCAGCCGTCCGGTGGCAGCAGGCCCACGGCCACCAGCACGAGTTTCGGGGCCTGCGCGTCCTGCAGCCACTGGGGGATCGGGGCATCCATCCCGCCGAGTGCGTCGACGAGCGGGTTGGTGGTGCCCTCGGGGAAGATCGGGATGGCCGGACCGTCCTCGGTGCTGCCGGCGCTCATGGCGGCACCGACGCAGGCGGGTGACGTCCGATATGTTCGGCCGTCGGGCGTGAACTCGCTGCCGACTTCCTGATTCGCCATGTCGAGGTACATGATTCGGCTGTCCACGCCGCCGGTGAGATTCTCGGACGCCGACGCCCACGCGGTGCGTGCGGCCTCGACCTGCCGCTGCCCGATGATGCGGGTGTTCTCGAATTCGTCGTCGGTGGGTCCGTGGCCGGGCCGGAGGTCGAGGTTGGGGGACATGTCGCCGGTGTTCGTCTGCGGGAACGCGGCGACGAACTGCGGTGTGCCGTCGAGATAGCGGACACCTTCGTGGTCGTGCTCCCAGAAGTAGGCGGCCGCGCCCTTGTTGTCACCCGAGATGAGGTGGTTCGTGTCGGTGAGCGACGCGCCGTGGGTCGGGAACCAGTTGATCGCGCCGACGTCCCTGCCGCCCTGCATGATTCGCAGCACCCGCATCGACGTGTCGATGCCGAGCGGGTAGTAGTCCCTGTCCTCGGCGGGGTTGCGGTCGAACGCGATTCGCGAGCGGTTGACGCTGGCGTCGGTGAGTTCGCTGCGACCGTACGACAGCGAACCGGGTGCGAGGGAATCGTGTGCGGCGGTGATCGCCTCGACGATGCCGCCGACCTCGGCGTCGAACACCTGAGGGTTGTGGCCGAGCACGGCGAGGTTGTACGCGTAGTCGTGGGACGCGCCGCCGCACGCCGCGTGGGAGTGGACGGCCGTGAGCATCACGTTGCGTTCGGTGTAGAGGTCGCCGTAGACCTGCGCGAGCCGGGTGAGCACGGCGTCGTGGACGGACTGGAAGATCATGCAGACGTCGGCGCACACGTACACCACGCGCTGCGTCCCGCCGGATTCGGCGAACACGAATGCCCGGGCGCGGGTTCGCTGATGCAGGCCCTCCGCGCGTTGCTCGAAGCTGGAGTAGCCCATCATTCCGACCTCGGCGACCGGCCCGGTGGCGTCGGAAATGCCGACGCCGACCAGGAATTCGCCGGCGTCGTCGGTGCCGGGATCCGCGGCGGCCCGGCCGGAACCGAGCGTCGCGACCGCCGGAGTCAGGGCTGCGCCCACGAGCACGCTGCGTCGTTTGATCTGCACTACCGATCGTCCTTTCGGCGGCAGCCCCCGGGGCACCACGAATTGGTCAAGCGTCCAGAACCGGTATTGGACCGCAGTTCGGTGATCGGCGCAACCCCACCCGCAGGTGAGTGGCAAAGCGTCCCCGGCACACTTTGCCACTCACCTGCGGGTCAGACGGGCTGGGCGTCCCCGAACGTCATCCTCAACTCGGGAATTGACGACGTGACGAGCGCCCGCTTCGGCAGTCCCAGCGACCGCAGTTCGTCGGCGATCGGATGGCTCCCCAGTTTCAGTTCCGCGCCTCCCGGCCGGGAGCGGACGCCGGTCGGGCTCATGTCCCAGGTGGTGAATCGGGTCAGTCCGTCGAGGTGTGAATAGGCGGCGAGCGACGTACTCGCGCCCGAGCCCGGCACGGGAATGCCCTGTTTGACACTCAACTGGGCGATCAGCCGACCGCCCTGACTCACCGACCCGCGTTTGACGGACCCGGAATGGTCGACGTCGAAATGGGCGAGGACCTTCGGGAAGCCCCAGATGCCGCGGCCGGCGGCCAGGGTGAAGTCGCCGTCGACCGGCAGGTGGTGGATCAGCGCGCCTGCCCGGCCCTGGGCCAGCGCCTTCAGGTCCTGCGGGACCGACGTCCCGGCGGCCCGGTGGTCGCGGACGAGGAATGACACCCCGAATTCGTTGTACGGCCCGAGGTCGCCGTCCACGTAGTCGACGAACACCAGCACGCACACACCGCGCCCCGGCCGGAACTGCAGGATCTCGAGTCCGGTGTAGTCGATCAGTGACTGGGCGGCCGCGGTCGGCACCGAATACATCGCCGTGAACGCCGACGCCGCCCGGATCTCCACGGGCATGGCGACCTGCTTGCCCAGAACCTCGTGCGACGTCACGGCGCGACCACCCCGCGCAGGCCGTCGGCGCCGAACATGGGCTCGAACATCGACCCGAAGTCGGGGCCGCGCCGCAGCATCTGTCCGCCGTCGACGTTGATGATCTGGCCCGTGATCCAGGTGGAGTCGGGGCCGAGGAGGAACTTGGCGAGCGCGGCGATGTCGGTGACCTCGCCGACCCGTGAGATCGGTGTGTTGGCAAGGTAGTCGTCCAGGACGGGTCCGCCGTCGGTGATGAGTGCGACGAGGTCGGTGCGGGTCAGTCCGGGGCGGATGCAGTTGACGCGGACGTTGCTGGCCCCGAGTTCGTCGGCGGCGAGTCGCGTCAGGTTGTCGACGCCCGCCTTCGACGGGCCGTAGGCGCCGAACCAGCGATGGGTGTTGCTGCTCGCGATCGAGGAGATGGTGACGATGGAACCGCCGCCCCCGGCGACCAGCGCGCGGGCGGCGTGCTTGATCGTCAGCATCGTGCCGGTGACGTTGAGGTCGACGGTTCGACGCCAGGCGTCGACGTCGAGTTGGGTCACGGGCCCCACCGTCTCGTTGCCGCCTGCGCAGGTGACGACGCCGTCGAGTTGCCCGGTGCGTTCGCTCGCCTTCGCGACCGCGCGGACGACGTCGTCCTCGTTGGTGACGTCGGCGGTCACCGTGTCGACCGTCCCCGCGGGGTTGTCGGCGCTGATCTGCTCCGCCGCGCGTGCCAGTTTCTCCTCGTTCCGACCGCAGATCGTGACGTGGACCCCCTCGGCGACCAGTGCGGTGGCGATGCCCAGTCCGATGCCACTGCCGCCGCCGGTGACGAGTACGGACATCTTCGCGAGCCCGCTGCTGCCGTCGTTGGTAACCACGCGCACCTCCAGGTAATAGAACTCGTGTCAATTATCGAGCCGGGGATCTGTGAAAACTGCCGCTATACCACTGCGTCATAGTAGGAACACGTTCTATTATCGGGGCACGAACGGCGGGATTCAATGCGGAGGAGCGTCTCGATGACGGACAGGCCGGAATTCGATCTCATCGACGGACGCTTCTACTCGGGCGAACTCGGTGACCCGCGGCAGGCATACGCCTGGATGCGCGCCCACGAACCGGTGTACCGGGCCGACGGCATCCTCGGCGCCGCGTCGTATGAGGCCGTCCTGGCCGCCGAACGCGATCCGGAGTTGTTCTCGAACGCGGGCGGAATCCGGCCAGGCGTGGGTCCGCTGCCCCAGATGATCGACATGGACGACCCCCAGCACCTGCAGCATCGCCGACTCGTCAACGCCGGCTTCACTCGCAAACAGGTAGAGGCGAAGGTCGGCCGGATCCGCGAGATCTGCGACCACCTCATCGACGCCGCGTGCGACAAGGACGAAGTCGATTTCGTGCGCGATCTGGCGGCGCCGCTCCCCATGGCCGTCGTCGGCGACATGCTCGGCGTGCGCCCCCAGGAACGCGACCTGTTTCTGCAGTGGTCCGACGACCTGATGAACGCGCTCGGCAGCAACGCCACCCCGGAAGGACTGCAGGCGCAGGCCAACGCCTACCTGGCGTTCAACGAGTTCACCCTCCGCACCATCGAGGAACGGCGGCAGAACCCGACCGACGACCTCACCAGCATCCTCGTGCACAGCGAAATCGACGGGCACCGGCTGAGCGACGCGGACATCGTCGGCGAAACCCTGCTGATCCTCATCGGCGGCGACGAGACCACCCGGCACGTCCTGAGCGGCGGCATGGAACAACTGCTGCGCCACCCCGAACAGCAGGCACGCCTCGTGAACGACCCCGGCGGCATCCCCACGGCGGTCGAGGAGATGCTGCGCTGGTCGTCGCCGATCAAGAACATGTGCCGCACCGTCACCCGCGACGTCGACTTCTTCGGAACCGCCCTCCGCGAAGGCGAGAAGATGATGCTGCTGTTCGAATCCGCCAACTTCGACGAGGCAGTATTCGAGAACCCCGAGGTGTTCGACACCGAACGGTCCCCGAACCCGCACGTCGCGTTCGGTTTCGGCACCCACTTCTGCCTCGGTAACCAACTCGCCCGGCTCGAAGCGAAGATCATGTTCGAACAACTGCTGTCGCGGCTGCCCGACATGATGCTCGTCGACGACACCCCGCTGCGGCGTCGTCCCGCCAACTTCGTGTCCGGGCTCGAGGAGATGCCGGTGAAGGTGTAGGCCCTTCGGGCTCGTGCGCCTTTTTGGCTGCTCCAGCTACCAAAAAGGCGCACGGGCGGCGAAGCCGCCTACTCCGGTGCGTCGATGTTCAACTCGTCCGGGTGCGCGCCGATGCGGGCGCCGTCGTCCATCGTCTCGATCTCGCTGAGGTCCTGCTCGCTGAGTTCGAAATCGAACACGTCGATGTTCTCGCGGATCCGCGACTCGTGGACCGACTTGGGGATGACGATCAGCCCGCTCTGCAGATGCCAGCGGATCAGCACCTGGGCCGGGGATTTGCTGTGCCGGTCGCCGATGCGGGTGATGATCGGATCGGTGAGCAGGATGTTCGGCTTGGAGTCGTCGCCCCAGCCCGAGTTGCTGGTGCCGCCGAGCGGGCTCCACGATTCGACGGCGATGCCGTGCTCGACGGCGAATCCCCGGACCTCTTGCTGGGCCAGATGCGGATGCAACTCCACCTGGTCGACCGCCGGGACGACGCCGCCGCGGTCGATCAGCAACTGCAGATGACGCGGCTCGAAGTTGCACACGCCGATCGCCTTGGCGCGCCCGGACTCGGCGATCTTCTCCAGCGCATCCCAGGTGCGGAGGATGCGGTCGTCGTCCTGCAGCGGCCAATGGATCAGGTACAGGTCGACGTAGTCGACACCGAGGCGTCCGAGGCTGGCGTCGAACGCCTTCAACGCCGGCTCGTAGCCCTGGTCCGAGTTCCACAACTTGGTGGTGAGGAAAATGTCCTCGCGCGGGACTCCCGAGTTCGCGATGCCGCGGCCGACGCCCTCCTCGTTGCCGTACGCGGCGGCCGTGTCGATGTGCCGGTAGCCCGCCTCGTCCAGGGCGAACCCGACGGCGTGTTCGGTCTCGTCGTTGTCGGCCTGCCAGACCCCCAAGCCGAGTTGGGGGACGATGGTTCCGGAATTCAGCACGATGCTGGGTACTCGAGGACTCATGCTGTCCAGGCTATCGACTGGGTACATGCGCCGCCTGGCATCATGCGGAGGTGACCCGAATTCGGCTATTGGCGACGGACCTCGACGGCACCCTGCTGCGATCGGACCGCACGATCTCCCCGCGCACCGCGCGGGCCATGGAGGATGCGCGACGGTCGGGGGTCGAGGTGGTGTGGGCCACGGCCCGTGCCCGGCATTCGGTGCACGAACTCGCGCAGTCGTGCGGATTCCGCGGCAAGGCGATCTGCGCGAACGGTGCCGTCGTCCTCGACCTGGCCGACGGCACCCCGGTGATCACGGCGACGACGACCATCGCGATGGCGTCGGCCGCGGCGGCGATGGACCGGGTGCGGACGCTGATGCCCGGAGTGGTGTTCGCGAACGTCGGCCCGACGCGGTTCGTCGCCGAACCGGCGTACGCGGCGCTGTGCGAGTTCGCCGATCACCACCGGCATCCGCACGAGATGACGCTGTCGGAACTGCTGCCCGACATGGACGAGCCGATGGTGAAGATCGTCGCCCGGCACCCCGAGGTGCCCAGCGCGGACCTGTACCGCGCGGCGGTGGCCGCCGGCGTCGCCGGCGTCGAACTGACGCATTCCGGTGCGCCATACGTCGAGATGGCGGCGTCCGGTGTGTCCAAGGCGAGCGCCCTCGCCGCACTGTGCGCCGTCGACGGGATC
Organism: Rhodococcus sp. NCIMB 12038; assembly: GCF_002165735.1. NCBI lineage: Bacteria > Bacillati > Actinomycetota > Actinomycetes > Mycobacteriales > Nocardiaceae > Rhodococcus > Rhodococcus sp. NCIMB 12038. The sequence continues at coordinate 137,054 of NZ_NHML01000011.1, read as the reverse complement.
ACCACGGCAGAGGTCGCGGTCGCCGGAGACGCCATCAACGACGTCCCGATGCTGACGTGGGCAGGCACGGCACTGTGCCCGTCCAACGCGCTGCCCGAAGTCCTCGCCCTCGCCGACCACGTCCTGCCCAGCAACGACGAGGACGGGGTCGCCAGCTATCTGGAGGGGCTGGCGGGCGCTCCGCACCCGTGAGCCTTTCTGGTTGCTGGAGCTACCAAAAAGGCGCACGGGCGGCGGAGCCGCCTACAGCCCCGCCGCCGTCGCCAGGTGGCGGAGGAACTCCCGCGGTTGCCCGAAGAGCTGTGCGCTCCCGTGGGCGCGTTTGAAGTACAACTGCGCGTCGTGCTCCCAGGTGATGGCGATGCCGCCGTGCAGTTGGATGGCCTCGGCCGCGACCTGTTGCAGCGCCTCGGAGCAGTACACCTTCGCGACGACGGCATCGTCGTGCGTCCCCGACAGCGCCGCCGCGTACGACATCGACCGGGCCGTCTCGACGAGCGCGTACATGTCGGCCATGCGGTGTTTCAGCGCCTGGAAGGATCCGATGGCACGTCCGAACTGCTTGCGCGACTTCGCATACTCGACCGTCTGTTCCAGCGCCGCCGCTGCCGCGCCGACCTGCTCCGCCGACAGTGCGACCAGCGCGATCGTGCGTACCTGCTCGACGAGGTCGGTCGGGGAGACCAGCCGGCGTGCCGCGACACCGTCGAACGTCACCTCCGACAGCGACCGCGTCGGGTCCATCGCCGGCACCCGACGCCGGGTGACGCCGTCGGCCACCGGGTCGACCTCGAACAGTCCGTCGGACGTGAGGACCAGCAGCACGTCCGCGACGTCACCGCCGAGCACGTACGACGCCGTCCCGGACAGCGTCTCGCCCGACGCCGTCACGCCGAAGTCGCTCCACCCGTCCGGACCGGCCCAGCACAGCGCCGCCACCGAGCCCGCCGCGATGGCGGGGAGTAGCCGGGCGCACGCGTCGTCGTCCCCCGACAGCACCAGCGCCTGCGCGGCCAGCACCGCGCTGCCGAGCATCGGCGACGGCGTCAGCCTGCGACCCAGCTCTTCCTGCACCACATGGACTTCCAGCAGTGATGCGCCGACACCGTCGTATTTCTCCGGGACCGCGAGTGCGGCGACGCCGATCTGCTCGCACAATTTCGACCACAGGGACTCGTCGTAACCGTGTTCGGTGGTGATCGCCCGGCGGACGGCGGCGGAGTCGGAATGCTTGCCGAGCAGGTCCCGCACCGACTCCCGCAGCGCGGCCCGTTCCTCGTTGTCGAAACTCACGACGCCTCCACCAGTGAATCGACGACGCTCCCGCGGTGGAAGGCCGGTGTGCCCCAGGCGGACACGAGCGCGCGGACCTTCGTCAGCCACAGCGACAGGTCGTGCTCCTGCGTGTACCCGATGGCACCGTGCACCTGGAGCGCCACCCGCGCCGCCCGGTACGCGGCATCCCCGCACGCCACCTTCGCGGCCGACACGTCCCGCGACGCGTCGCCGGACCCGTCCCGCACGGCCAGCGCCGCACCGTGCAGCAGCGGCCGCGACATCTCCAGCCCGACAGCCACTTCCGCCAGGTGATGCTTGATCGCCTGGAACTGTCCGATCACCGCGCCGAACTGCTTGCGCTGCTTGGCGTAGTCGGTGGCGACGTCGAGCAGGGTCTGCCCCAGACCCTGCAGTTGCGCCGCGGTCGCGAGTGCGCCGAGATCGAACGCCGGCGCGAAATCGACGTCGCCCAGCGCGTCACCGGCGGTGAGCGGGAACAGTCGCCTCGACTGATCCACGGACCTCTGCGCGTCGCCGGGCGCGCCGATACTCACGGTCGCACCGTCGACGAGCAGGACCATTTCGGCCGAGTCCGCGTCCACGGCGAATGGCACGTGCGGCGCCGCGGCCACGGTGGTGAGGGACCCGGATGCCAATGCCGCCAGGCGGTCCGGGGACACCTGCGCGAGCAGGGCCGGTGCGACGGCGAGGGTCTCGGCCACCGGCCCCGGGACCGCATGGCGTCCGAGTTGTTCGACGGCCACCACGAGGTCGACGGCGTCGGCGCCGAGTCCGTCGTGTTCCTCGGACACCAGCAGTCCGTTCACGCCCGTCTCGGCGAGGCGCTGCCACACCTTCAGGCCGGGGCCGGTGTCGCCGGTGTTCCACGACCGGATCACCGCGGGCAGGTCGGCCTTCGACAGCAGTGCGTCGATACTCGACGCGAAGTCCGTCCGGGAGGAGTCGAGTGTGAATCTCATCGGTCTGCCTTCGGTAGGCCGAGCAGCCGCTCGGCGATCACGTTCTTCTGAATCTCGTTGGTGCCGGCGTAGATCGGACCGGAGAGGGAGAACAGGTAGCCGTCCATCCAGTTGTCGGCGAGCTCCGCCGACGGGCCCTGCAGCTCGAGCGCGGTCTCGTGGGTGGTGATGTCCCACTCTGACCAGAACACCTTGTTGATCGACGACTCGGCGCCGAGCTGTCCGCCGTCGGCGAGCCGGGTGACGGTCCCGAACGTGCTGAGCTGGTAGGCGCGGGCCCCGATCCAGGCGTCGGCGACCCGATTGCGCAGCGCGGTGTCGTCGGTGCGGCCGCTGTCCCGGAACAGCGCGACGAGCCGGTCCACCGTGGCGAGGAACCGTCCGGGGCTGCGCAGCGACAGCCCGCGTTCGTTCGACGCCGTGCTCATCGCGACCCGCCAGCCCTCGTTCACGCCGCCGATCACACCCGATTCGCCGGGGTGCGCGGGGTCGTCCGGCACGAAGACGTCCTCGAGGAAGATCTCCGCGAAGCCGGGTTCGCCGTCGAGCTGATCGATCGGGCGGACGGTGACACCCTGCGACCGCAGGTCGAACATGAAGTACGTGATGCCCTTGTGGCGCTGCGCATCCGGGTCGGACCGGAACAGCCCGAAACCCCAGTCGGCGAAACTCGCGCGGGAACTCCACGTCTTCTGCCCGTTCAGCACCCAGCCGCCGTCGACGCGGCGGGCGGTGGAGCGGAGCGACGCGAGGTCGCTGCCCGACTCGGGTTCCGACCACGCCTGCGCCCAGATGTCGTCGGCGCGGGCCATGCGCGGCATGATCCGGGCCAACTGCTCGGTGTCGGCGTGCTCGAACAGCGTCGGGGCGAGCAGGAAGATGCCGTTCTGGCTGACGCGTCCCGGCGCGCCGGAGCGGTAGTACTCCTCCTCGAACACCACCCACTCCAGCAGGGACGCGTCCCGGCCGCCGAGTTCCTCCGGCCACGACACCACGGACAGCCGCGCGTCGGCGAGGGTGCGCTCCCACCGGCGGTGCGCCTCGAACCCTTCGGCCGTGTCCATCGACGGCAGCGGTTCGGCGGGAACGTTGGCCTTCAGGAACGCCCGGACCTCGTCGCGGAAGGCGAGGGTGGCGTCGTCGTACTCCAGATCCACTTACTTGGCCCCGTTCTCGTTGCGGGCGCTCGCCGCCATCGACTTGGCGTCCATGCCGCCGAGGGAATCCGAGTCGACCTCGGCGTTGTGTGCGTGCGCGAAGTGATGCAGTCCGAACACCGAATCCATCCCGTTACGCATGCCCATCTGGTCTTCGCACTGGTTGACGGCCTTCTTGGTGAGCGCGAGACCGAACCGGGGCATCGCGGCGATGCGGCCGGCGATCGCCAGGGTCTCCGTCTCGAGGTCCTCGCGCGGCACGACGCGGTTGACCATCCCCACCTCGTACGCGCGCTGCGCGGTGAACCGGTCACCGGTGTAGAGGATTTCCTTCGCGAACCGCGGTCCCAGCATCCACGGGTGCGCGAAGTACTCGACCCCGGGAATGCCCATACGTACGACCGGATCGGAGAAGAAGGCGTCGTCGGACGCGACGATCAGGTCGCACACCCACGCCAGCATCAGACCGCCGGCGATGCAGGCGCCCTGGATCATCGCGATCGTCGGCTTCGGGATTTCCCGCCACCGCCGGCACATCCCCAGGTACACCTCCATCTCGCGGGCGTAGCGCTGGTCGCCGCCGGGCTTGTCGACGTGGTCCCACCACATCACGGCCTTGTTGTCGTAACGGACGTGATGGTCGCGGCCCGGGGTACCGATGTCGTGCCCGGCGCTGAAGTGCTTTCCGTTGCCCGCGAGGACGATCACCTTCACGTTGTCGTCCTCGACGGCCCGCTCGAACGCGGCGTCGAGGGCGTACGTCATCACCGAGTTCTGGGCGTTGCGGTAATCGGGGCGGTTGAGCGTCACGAACGCGACACCGTCGCGCACGTCGTAGGTGACGACGTCACCCTCGTCCGGAACCGTCATTTCTTCTCCTCACGCAGAACGTTTTTCATGACCTTCCCGGAGGGGTTCCGGGGCAGGGAGTCGACGAAGCGCACCGAGCGGGGCACCTTGAAGTTGGCGAGGCGCTCCTTGCAGAACGCGATCACGTCGTCCTCGGCGAGCGCGGTACCCGCCTTCGCCACGACGAACGCGCGCCCGACCTCGCCCATCCGCTGGTCGGGAACACCGATGACGGCAGACTCCGCGACACCGTCGAGCCTGGCAAGGGCGTTCTCCACCTCAGCGGGATACACGTTGAACCCGCCGGAGATGTACATGTCCTTGAGACGGTCGGTGATGTCGACGTACCCGCGGTCGTCGAGCGTCCCGACGTCGCCGGTGTGCAGCCAGCCGTCGGCGTCGATGGTCTTGGCCGTCGATTCGGGGTCGTCGAGATAACCGAGCATCACGTTCTCGCCGCGCACCAGGATCTCGCCGTGGTCGCCGATCCGGACCTCCATCCCGGGGATCGCGCGACCGGACGTGGTCGAGACGGTCACCGGGTCGTCGTCGGTCCGGCACATCGTGACCACCACGGCCTCGGTCTGGCCGTAGGCGGTGAGGACGGCGTCGAAGCTGAGTTCCGACTGCATGCGTTCCACCAGGGCGACGGGCACCGCGGCCGCGCCGGTGATCGCGACCCGCAGGCTGGACAGGTCGTACTTCGGGCGGTCGGGGTGGTCGAGGATCGACTGGAAGATCGTCGGGGCACCGGGCAGCACGGTGATCTGCTCGTCGTGCACGGTCGCCATCACCTTCGGCACGTCGAACACGGCCATCGGCACCACCGTCACCCCGTTCAGCAGGCACACCAGGAACCCGGCCTTGTAGCCGAAGGTGTGGAAGAACGGGTTGATGATGAGGTAGTTGTCGTCCGACGTCACGTCCGCGCACTCGCCCCACGCCCGGGCGATGCCCACCGACTGCCGGTGCGCGCTCATCACCCCCTTGCTCCGGCCCGTGGTGCCCGAGGTGAACATGACGTCGGAGACGTCGTCGGGGGAGACGGCGGCCGCGCGGGCGTCGGCCTCGGTGCGGGTGCCGTCGTCGGCGAGGGCGAGGAAGTCGTCGAAGTCGACGACACCGGGGGTCGGGGCGTCGCCGCCGTCGACCGGCACGCGGACGACCGTCGGCAGGTCGAGGGTGCTCGACTCGTCGCGCAGCAACGCGTACCGGTCGGTGCCGAGGAAGTTGCCCGCGACGACGAGCGCGGTCGTCTTGGTGCGCTCGAGGATGTCGAGGGTCTCCGGTGCGGTGTACCGGGTGTTGATCGGGACGAGCGTCGCGCCGGCGTAGTGGATGCCGAGCGCCGCGACCACCCAGTGATACGTGTTGGGCGACCACACCGCGACGTGGTCGCCGGGCCGCACGTCCTGTGAGCAGAGTGCGGCGGCGAAATCGCGGACACGGTCATGCAGTTGTGTGAAGGTCAGACGGACGTCGCCGTCGGACACCGCCGGAAGCTCGCCGTATGCACGCGCGGCGTGGATGACGGCGGACGGGATGGTTCTCGGATGTTCGGTCACTGGGCTCCCTACCTACCTAGCAAGTGCTTGGTAGGTTATCTTACAGACGTGGACCAGAGCGAGAGCCCGGACGGGCTGATCACCGACGACGACTTCGCCGAGAGCGTCAGGACGTGGCTGAAAAACAACCTGACCGGCGACTTCGCCCGGCTGAAGGGAAAGGGCGGCCCCGGTAGCGAGCACGAGTTCTTCGAGGAACGGCTTGCCTGGGACCGGCACCTGGCGGCCGCCGGATGGACGTGCCTCGGCTGGCCGAAGGAACACGGCGGACGCGGCGCCACGCTGGCGCAGCAGGTCGTGTTCCACGAGGAATACGCGAAGGCAGGGGCACCGGCACGCGTCAGCCACGTCGGCGAGGAACTGCTCGGGCCGACGCTCATCGCGTTCGGCACCGAGGAGCAGAAACGACGCTTCCTGCCCGGGATCAACACAGTCACCGAACTGTGGGCGCAGGGCTATTCCGAGCCCGGCGCCGGCTCAGACCTCGCCAACGTCGCGACCACCGCACGGCTCGACGGCGACAGGTGGGTGATCAACGGCCAGAAGGTATGGACGTCGCTCGCGCACGTCGCGCAGTGGGCGTTCGTGCTGTGCCGCACGGAACCCGGCTCGAAGCGGCACCAGGGGCTGAGCTTCCTGCTGGTGCCCCTCGACCAGCCCGGCGTCACCGTCCGGCCGATCCAGCAACTCACCGGCACGTCCGAGTTCAACGAGGTGTTCTTCGACGACGCCGTCACCGACGCCGATCTGGTGGTCGGGGAACCCGGAGACGGCTGGCGGGTCGCGATGGGACTGCTCACCTTCGAACGCGGTGTGTCCACACTCGGGCAGCAGATCGGATTCGCCCGCGAACTGCAGGGCGTCGTCGACCTCGCGAAAGCCACCGGCGCCGCATCCGACCCGAACATTCGCGAGAAGATCGCTCGCGCCTGGGTGGGACTGCGGGTGATGCGCGCCCACGCCCTGCGGACCCTCGAGGCCGTCGACGCCGGAACGTCCGGACCCGAGGCCTCCGTCGCGAAACTGCTGTGGGCCAACTGGCACCGCGACCTCGGGCAGCTGGCGATGGAAGTGCAGGGCGCGTCGTCACTCCTCGCCCCCGTCGAACCGACGTCCGACGTCACCGATCCCGAACATCTCGAACTCGGCGAATGGCAGCGGCTGTTCCTGTTCACCCGCGCCGACACCATCTACGGCGGATCCAACGAGATCCAGCGCAACATCATCTCCGAGCGCGTGCTCGGACTCCCCCGAGAGGCACGACCGTGACCAAACCCGCACCGCTCGCCACCGCACCCGTCGAGACACCGGGCCACGACCTGCTGAAAGGAAAGAAGGTCGTCGTCACCGCCGCCGCGGGCACCGGCATCGGCTTCGCATCCGCGCGTCGTGCCCTGCTCGAGGGTGCCGACGTCCTGGTGTCGGACTGGCACGAACGCCGCCTCACCGAGACGAAGGAGAAACTGGCCGCGGAATTTCCCGGGCAGGCCGTCGAGGCGCTGACGTGCGACGTGTCGAGCACCGAACAGGTGGACGCGCTGATTTCCGGGGCGGCCGACAGCCTGGGCCGGATCGACGTCCTCGTCAACAATGCCGGACTCGGCGGCGAGACGCCGCTCGTCGACATGACCGACGAGGAATGGGACCGCGTCCTCGACATCACCCTGAACGGCACGTTCCGCGCCACCCGCGCCGCGCTGCGCTACTTCAAGGGCGTGGAGCACAACGGCGTCCTCGTCAACAACGCGTCCGTCCTCGGCTGGCGGGCGCAGCACTCGCAGGCCCACTACGCGGCGGCGAAGGCCGGTGTCATGGCCCTCACCCGGTGCAGCGCGATCGAGGCCGCCGATTACGGGGTCCGGATCAATGCCGTCGCACCGTCCATCGCGCGGCACGCGTTCCTCGCCAAGGTCACCAGCGAGGAACTCCTCGACAAACTGGCGTCCGACGAGGCCTTCGGCCGCGCCGCCGAGGTGTGGGAAATCGCCGCCACCATCGCCATGCTCGCCAGCGACTACACCACCTACCTCACCGGCGAGGTCGTGTCGATCTCGTCGCAGCGGGCGTAGGCGGCTTCGCCACCCGTGCGCCTTTCTGGTTGTTCCAGCTACCAAAAAGGCGCACGGGGCCGGAGGCCCTAGCAAGCGCTTGGTTGATAGGATGTGACGATGACTCCACCCCCCGACGACACCACCGGCAAGTCCGGACGCAGGGCCGAACTCCTCGACATCGCGGCCACCCTCTTCGCCGAACGCGGCCTGCGGGCCACCACCGTGCGCGACATCGCCGACGCCGCGGGCATCCTGTCGGGCAGCCTGTACCACCACTTCGACTCCAAGGAGTCGATGGTCGACGAAATCCTACGGGGCTTCCTCGACGACCTGTTCGGCAAGTACCGCGAGATCGTCGCATCCGGACTCGACAGCCGCGCGACCCTCGAAGCGCTGGTCACCACGTCCTACGAGGCGATCGACGCGTCGCACTCGGCGGTCGCGATCTACCAGGACGAGGTGAAGCATCTCGTCGCCAACGAGCGCTTCACGTACCTGTCCGAACTGAACACCGAATTCCGCGACCTGTGGATGGGTGTGCTCGAGGCGGGGGTGAAGGACGGCAGCTTTCGGGCCGACATCGACGTCGAACTCGCCTTCCGCTTCCTCCGCGACACCGCCTGGGTCGCCGTCCGCTGGTACCGGCCCGGCGGTTCCGTCACGGTCGACACCGTGGCCAAGCAGTACCTCTCGATCGTCCTCGACGGACTTGCGAGTCCGTAACACTGACTAGGAGTTTCACATGACCGAGGCCTACATCGTCGACGCTGTTCGCACGCCGATCGGCAAGAAGAACGGTGGCCTGTCCGGCGTGCACCCAGCAGACCTGGGTGCGCACGTCATCAAGGCCGTCGTCGAGCGCACGGGCATCGACCCGGCTGGTGTCGACGACGTCGTCTTCGGTTGTGTCGACGCGATCGGCGGGCAGGCGGGCAACATCGCCCGCACCGCGTGGCTCGCCGCCGGCTACCCGGAAGAGGTCCCGGGTGTCACCGTCGACCGGCAGTGCGGGTCGAGCCAGCAGGCCGTCCACTTCGGGGCGCAGGCGATCCTGAGCGGCACCGCCGACCTGATCGTCGCCGGCGGTGTGCAGAACATGAGCCAGATCCCGATCGCCTCGGCGATGGTGGTCGGGCAGCAGTACGGGTTCGACACCCCGTTCGGCGGATCGACGGGCTGGGCCGAACGCTACGGCGACCAGGAAGTGTCGCAGTTCCACGGCGCCGAACTGATCGCGGACAAGTGGGACATCAGCCGCGAGGCACTCGAACGTTGGGCGCTGCAGAGCCACGAGCGGGCGCGGACCGCCATCGCCGAAGGTCGCTTCGACCGCGAGATCGTGCCGGTGGGCGACTTCACGACCGACGAGGGTCCGCGGGAGACCAGCCTCGAGAAGATGGCGGCGCTGAAGACCCTCACCGACGGTGGTCGTCTCACCGCCGCGGTCGCGAGCCAGATCTCCGACGGCGCGAGCGCGGTGCTGCTGGCCTCACCGGAAGCGGTCGAGCGGTACGGCCTGACGCCCCGTGCCCGCATCCACCACCTCAGCGCCCGCGGCGCCGACCCGATCTTCATGCTCAGCGCGCCGATTCCCGCGACCCGCTACGCGCTGGAGAAGACCGGCCTGAGCATCGACGACATCGACCTCGTCGAGATCAACGAGGCCTTCGCGCCGGTGGTCCTAGCGTGGCTCGCGGAGACCGGCGCCGACCCGGCGAAGGTCAACGTCAACGGCGGTGCGATCGCCCTCGGCCACCCACTCGGCGCGACCGGCACGAAACTGATGGCGACGCTCCTCAACGAACTCGAACGCACCGGCGGCCGCTACGGCCTGCAGACCATCTGCGAAGGCGGCGGCACCGCGAATGCCACCATCATCGAACGCCTGTGAGTACTTCTTAACCGCCGGCGGTTAACAAGTACTCACGGGTGCGAAGCGCTACGCTCGAACAGGATAGTGACGAGTCCTGAACGGGGCCGTGATGCACGAATTGGCAATCACCCAGAGCGTCGTCGACGCCGTCTGCGAGACCGCCGCGGGACGGACGGTCCACAGTGTGCGGGTGCAGGTGGGGGCGCTGACTGCGGTGGTCGCCGATTCGATGCAGTTCTGTTTCGAACTGGTCACCGAAGGGACCGTCGCGCACGGTGCCCGTCTCGACATCGACCACACTCCGGGCGGTGCGCACTGCCGTGCATGCGGCGACGACTTCGTGCTCACGGACCTGGTGTTGCTGTGCCCGTGCGGAAGTGCGGACGTGGAGGTCACGTCGGGTCGGGAACTACGAATCCTCTCGATGGAAGTGAGCTGACGCAAATGTGTGCCACCTGTGGATGCGGAGACGAGACCGGGACCAGGATCACGGTGCCGCACGAGCACCCGCACGACCACGAGCACCCGCACGACCACGAGCACCCGCACGACCACGACCACCCACACAATCACGAACACCCCCACGAGCGCGCGACCGAGACGGTCACCCTCGAGCAGAAGGTGCTCGCGAAGAACGACCTCACGGCCGAGCGCAATCGGGGTTGGCTGGCGGGGCGCGGGGTGCTCGCTCTCAACGTGATGAGTTCGCCGGGGTCGGGGAAGACGACGCTGCTCGAACGCACGATCGCCGACATCGGCGGGCAGCGTCGGGTCTCGGTGGTGGAGGGCGATCAGGAGACGATGCTCGACGCCAACCGCATCAAGGCGACGGGATGTGCTGTGGTGCAGGTGAACACGGGCGCCGGGTGTCATCTCGACGCCGAGATGATGCGGGACGCGCTGACCGCCCTCGACCCCGAACCGAATTCGCTGCTGTTCATCGAGAACGTGGGGAATCTCGTCTGTCCGGCACTGTTCGATCTCGGTGAGAAGAGCCGGGTGGTGGTGATCTCGGTGACCGAGGGGACGGACAAGCCGCTGAAGTATCCGCACATGTTCGCGGCGGCGAACCTGGTGATCGTGAACAAGGCGGACCTGTTGCCGTACGTGGACTTCGACGTCGACCTGTGCACGAAGTACGCCCGGTCGGTGAACCCCGACCTGCAGATGATCACATTGTCGGCGACGACCGGTCAGGGCATCCAGCAGTGGTACGACTGGATCGCGAAGCAATGACGCCTTTACACGACGCGGACGGACGACGCGGCGCGACGCGCCGGGGACCGTTGACATCCGCTCGGCGGCGGAGCTAAATAAATATCAGCGCCACGCAGGTGGGCCGACGGTCGACTCCGGTGGCGACAGGAGTTGTGTTCACTCCGGAAAGCGACCTGATATGCCGACACAGGAAGCAATCAACGCCGAGGACACCCTGATTCACGTGCTGTGGATCAATGCGGGACTCAGTTGCGACGGCGATTCGGTGGCCTTGACGGCTGCGACGCAGCCCAGTGTCGAGGAGATTGCCCTGGGAGCCCTGCCGGGCCTGCCCAAAGTGGCCGTGCACTGGCCGCTGATCGACTTCGAGAACGGTCCGGAGGGCGGCGCCGACGACTTCCTGGAGTGGTTCTGGAAGGCGGACCGCGGCGAACTCGAACCCTTCGTGCTGGTGGTGGAGGGTTCCATCCCGAACGAGCAACTTCACGACGAGGGTTACTGGTGCGGCTTCGGCAACAATCCCGAGACCGGTCAGCCGGTGACGACGAGTGAGTGGCTCGACCGTCTGGCCCCGAAGGCGACGGCGATCGTCGCGGCGGGCACGTGCGCGACGTACGGCGGTATCCACGCGATGGCGGGCAATCCGACCGGTGCGATGGGTGTTCCCGATTATCTCGGCTGGGACTGGAAGTCGAAGGCGGGCATTCCGATCGTCTGCGTTCCCGGTTGCCCGATCCAGCCGGACAATCTGTCGGAGACGTTGACGTATCTCCTCTACATGGCCACCGAGCAGGCGCCCATGATCCCGCTCGACGACGCGTTGCGTCCGCAGTGGCTGTTCGGCGCCACGGTGCACGAGGGCTGCGACCGCGCCGGCTATTACGAGCAGGGTGATTTCGCCACCGAGTACGGCTCACCGAAGTGCATCGTGAAGCTGGGGTGCTGGGGTCCTGTCGTCAAGTGCAACGTCCCGAAGCGGGGCTGGATCAACGGTGTGGGTGGGTGCCCGAATGTGGGCGGTATCTGCATCGGGTGCACGATGCCGGGCTTCCCGGACAAGTTCATGCCGTTCATGGATGAACCGCCGGGCGGCAAACTCTCGACGACGGCGTCCGGGCTGTACGGCTCGGCCATTCGGAGTTTGCGCAAGATCACCAAGAACACGCTGGACAAAGAGCCGCACTGGCGCAGTCGCGGTACGAAACTGACCACGGGCGCGACACGCACCTGGTAGTCCCGCTCGGGGTCTCGGGCGGTGGTCCGCCGGCCTCGAACACTGAGAGGTACGTCGATGACAACGATCATTCCGGAACCTTCGCACAAGTCGGAATCCGACGGCCTGGTCGAGATGGCGTGGGATCCGATCACGCGCATCGTGGGCAGCCTGGGCATCTATACGAAGATCGACTTCAAGCAGAAGGAAGTCGTGGAGTGCCACAGCACTTCGTCGATCTTCCGTGGTTATTCGATCTTCATGAAGGGCAAGGACCCGCGCGACGCCCACTTCATCACGAGCCGTATCTGCGGCATCTGTGGTGACAACCATGCGACGTGTTCGTGCTACACCCAGAACATGGCCTACGGTGTGAAACCCCCGAACATCGGCGAGTGGATCGTCAACCTCGGCGAGGCCGCGGAATACATGTTCGATCACAACATCTTTCAGGAGAACCTCGTCGGTGTGGACTTCTGCGAGAAGATGGTCTCCGAGACGAATCCGGGGGTGCTGGCTCAGGCCGAGAAGACCGAGGCGCCGCACGCCGGGGAACACGGCTACAAGACCATCGCCGACATCATGCGGTCGCTGAACCCGTTCACCGGTGAGTTCTATCGGGAGGCGTTGCAGGTCAGCCGGTGGACCCGAGAGATGTTCTGTCTCATGGAGGGTCGGCACGTTCACCCGTCCACCCTGTACCCGGGTGGCGTGGGAACGGTCGCGACGATTCAGCTGATGACCGACTACACGACGCGCCTGATGCGCTACGTGGAGTTCATGAAGAAGGTCGTGCCCATGCACGACGACCTGTTCGACTTCTTCTACGAGGCGATGCCCGGCTACGAGAAGGTCGGTCTGCGCCGGACCCTGCTCGGCTGCTGGGGGTCGTTCCAGGATCCGGCGGTGTGCAACTTCTCCTACAAGGACATGGAGAAGTGGGGTCGGGCGATGTTCGTGACGCCCGGCGTCGTGGTCGACGGAAAGCTGGTGACGACGTCCCTGGTCGACATCAACCTCGGCATCCGAATCCTGCTCGGCAGTTCGTATTACGACGACTGGACCGACCAGGAGATGTTCGTGAAGAACGATCCGCTGGGGAATCCGATCGACCGCAGGCACCCGTGGAACCAGCACACCAACCCGCACCCGCAGAAACGCGACATGGAGGACAAGTACAGCTGGGTGATGTCGCCGCGGTGGTTCGACGGCACCGATCACCTCGCACTGGACACCGGCGGCGGGCCGCTCGCCCGGCTCTGGAGTACGGCCCTCGCGGGCCTCGTCGACATCGGGTACGTGCAGTCGACCGGTCACAGCGTGAAGATCAACCTGCCGAAGACCGCGCTGAAGGGCCCGGTCGAGCTGGAATGGAAGATCCCGCAGTACGGCAGCAACACGATCGAGCGGGACCGGGCGCGGACCTACTTCCAGGCCTACGCGGCGGCGTGCGCGCTGCACTTCGCGGAGAAGGCGCTCGCCGAGATCCGCGCCGGGCACACGAAGACGTGGGAGAAGTTCGACGTCCCCGACGAGGGCATCGGCTGCGGCTTCACCGAGGCGGTGCGCGGAGTCCTGTCGCACCACATGGTGATTCGCGACGGCAAGATCGCGAACTATCATCCGTATCCGCCGACGCCGTGGAACGCCAACCCCCGCGACAGCTTCGGAACACCGGGGCCGTACGAGGACGCGGTGCAGGGCCAGCCGATCTTCGAGGAGAACGACCGGGAGCACTTCAAGGGCATCGACATCATGCGGACCGTCCGCAGTTTCGACCCCTGCCTGCCCTGCGGCGTGCACATGTATCTCGGTGAGGGAAAGACACTGGAGAAGCTGCATTCGCCGACCCAGTCCGTGACCGGCGAGTGACGGAGTACGCATGGAGAGTGGCGGATCGGAGACGTGGGGGAGTGACGAAGTAGTAGACGACCCCGATCGGTGGCGGACAGCCGGCGAACGGATCGACAGCCTGTTGGACGCGAGTTCGGCAGGTGGTTCGGTGGCCCGCGAGCGCGCCGAGCAACTGGTCCGGGAGGTGGTCGAACTCTACGGCGCCGGGTTGCAGCGTGTCCTGGACATCATCGGCGACCGCGACGATGACCTCGTCGAACGTCTCGCCGCCGACGAACTCGTGGCCAGCCTGCTCCTCGTGAACGGACTTCATCCGCACGACGTCGAGACGCGGGTCGCCACCGCCCTCGACAGCGTGCGCCCCTACCTGGGCTCCCACGGCGGTGACGTCGAACTGCTCGGTGTGGTGGACGGTGTGGTGCGGTTGCGGCTGACCGGTAGTTGTCAGAGTTGCCCGTCGTCGGCGGTGACCCTGGAACTCGCCGTCAAGGACGCCGTGCTGGCGGCCGCGCCGGAGACGGTGGACATCGAGGTGGTGGGCGCAACCCCCGCCGCAGGGTCCGGACTGATCGCGGCGGAATCGCTGTTCTCCCATGTTCATCCGAACGGATTGGACGGGTCGAGCGGCACCGGGACGTGGGTGTCGGTGCCCGAACTCGAGGAGCTCACGCCTGGGGAGGTGGCCGGGTTCTCCGTCGCCGGACTCCCGATCCTGGTGTGCCGGATCGGGGAGCAGTTGTTCGCCTACCGGGACCGGTGCGCCGCCTGCACCAACTCACTCGCCGGGGCCACGCTGCAACGCAGGGCGGGCGGGCAGGTGGGGGACGCGGTGCTGCGCTGCCCGACGTGCAGGGCGCATTTCGACCCGCGTCGCGCGGGCCTGCGCCTGGACGGCGACGCGGGCGCCGAAACGCTCTCGCCGCTCCCGGTCCTCGTGCGCGACGGCGTCGTCTCCGTGGCCGTGCCCGCCGCGGAGGTGGCGTGATGAGCCCGTCGGGGAACGGGCTGCGCATTCTGCAGCGCATCGCGTCCGAGCGGCCCAAACCGGTGGTCGGGGAACGGTGCGACATGTGTGCCGTGCCGATCGCCGACGCCCACCAGCACGTCGTGAACGTGCAGGACCGGCAACTGATGTGCGTGTGCCGTGGGTGCTACCTGCTGTTCACCGACGAAAAAGCCGAGCTGCGGTTCCGGGCCGTCCCGGAACGCTACCTGTCGTTTCCGAACTTCGAACTCGCGCCCGGACGCTGGGACGAACTGCAGATCCCCGTCGGGCTCGCGTTCGTGTTCCGGAACTCGCTGCTGGCCAAGACCGTCGCGTTCTATCCCGGTCCGGCGGGCGCGACCGAATCGGAACTGCCCCTCGACGCCTGGGACGGTGTGCTCGCGGTGAACCCCGCGCTCGGCCAGCTGTCCGCCGACACGGAAGCCCTGTTGCTGCGGGTCCCCGAGCACGGTGAGGGCGACCCCGAGTGCTACCTCGTTCCGATCGACGCCTGTTACCAGTTGGTGGGCGAGTTGCGGCAGGTGTGGCGGGGATTCGACGGCGGTCAGGACGCGCGCCGGGTCATCGACACGTTCTTCGACGACGTGCGGGCGCGCAGTCGCGTCGCGAAGGAGCCGACGTGACCGAGTTGACGTTCCGTGTGGAAGACGTGTTCCCGGAACCGTTCGCGGTTGCGCCGAATCTGACTGCGCGGGTGGACGTGACGGAGTCGAGCGGCGCTGTCGTGCACGCGATGGCCGTGCGGTGCCAGGTGCGTATCGACCCGCAGCGCCGCCGCTACACCGACACCGAGGTGGAGGGTCTGCTCGATCTGTTCGGGCCCCGCGAGCGGTGGACGTCGACACTCAAACCGTTCCAGTGGATGCAGACCAGCACCGTGGCGCAGGGGTTCACCGGGGCGAGCATGGTGGAGTTGCCGCTGCCGTGCACGTACGACTTCGAGGTGACGGCCTCGAAGTACCTGCACGCCCTGGACGAGGCCGGGTCGACGGTGCCGCTGGTGTTCCTGTTCAGCGGAACGGTCTTCACGCGAGGCGTCGCCGGGTTCGGCGTGGAACGGATTCCGTGGGACCGGGAATCGACGTACGACCTGCCGGTGGCGGTGTGGCGCGAACTCGTCCAGGCGCACTACCCGAACACGGGCTGGGTGCGCCTCGACCACGACACGCTGGCGGCACTGGCGAAATACAAGGCGGCGCACGGACTACTCGGGCTGGACGTCGCCATCGCAAACCTGCTGCAGGGAGCCGGGGAGGTGATCGCATGATCTCCCCGGCGTCCCTGCAGCGAGTCCGGGCCGTGGCCGACGCGGTCCTCTACGAGGGCTACCTGCTGTATCCGTATCGTGCGAGTTCGTCGAAGAACCAATCGCGCTGGCAGTTCGGCGTCCTCGGACCGCCGGGTGCGGCGGAATCGGGGGTCGGCGAGGAACCGCGGCTGTCCTGTCAGACACTGATGCGCCCCCGCGCGGGTCAGCGGTCCGGCGTCTCGGTGACCGTCCGCTTCCTGCAACTGCAGGTGCGTGAGGTCGAGAAGGTTGCGGGGTCCGGTTTCGAGCCGGTCGAGGAACTCACCGTCGCCGGCCGCAGCTGGCTGTCGTGGGACGAGGCGGTGGAATGCGAGATCGACCTGGGCGCGGCGTACCCGGACGAGGAGCTCGAGGACTGCCGGCTCGACGTGGACGTCGACGGGGGAGTGGACGTCGAGGAGTTGCGTGAGGAGGACGGGACCCTCGCCGGGCGCGTGGTGCGGACCCGGTGGCCGCTGCGCGCCGTCGTCCGCGTCGGCAGCGACCGGCACGACGGGCTGGACGTGCTGCGGGTGTCGATCGAGAACGTGAAGATCGACGCGATCGGCACGTGGTCGAAGGATTCGGCCATCAGGCACTCGCTGATCGGGGCGCACCTGATGCTGGCCGCCGAGGGGGGCGAGTTCGTCTCGCTGCTCGAGCCGCCCGACGACGCCACGGATCTCGCGTCGACCTGCCATCAGGAACGCTGCTACCCCGTCCTGGCCGGGCTGCCGGGGGAGACGGACCTCGTCCTGGTGTCGCCGATCATCCTGTACGACCACCCGGAGGTGGCCGAGCAGAGCGACGGCGCCCTGTTCGACGCCACCGAGATCGACGAGATCCTCACCCTGCGCGTCATGACCCTGACCGAGGAGGAGAAGCGTCAGGCCCGCGCCACCGACCCACTCGCCGCCCAGATCATCGACCGCTGCGAGCAGATGTCGCCCGCGACACTGGCCCAGATGCACGGCGTCCTGCGGAACCCGCACTTCCCGAGCCCCGACATCCCGGAGCAGCGCGGCCTCCCGGACATGGGGCTGGTCCCGGAACTGACCGACGACGTGCCGTGGTGGGATCCGGACGCCGACACCGCCGTGCGCCCCGACATCGACGGTGTGATCGTGAACGGCGTCCGGGTGGCGAAGGGCACCGTCGTGCGGATCCACCCCTCGCGCCGCGCCGACGCCCAGGACCTGTTCTTCGCGGGACAACTCGCTCGCGTGGTGACCGTGCACGCGGACGTCGACGGTGGCACCCACGTCGGCGTCGTGCTGGTCGACGACCCCGCGTCCGAGTTGCACGAGTGGTACGGCAGGTATCTGTACTTCGCCCCGGACGAGGTGGAGCCCGTATCGGCAGACACCGGAAAGGATGAACAGTCATGAAGATTCTCGGAGAGGCCACCACCGCCGCGCTGGCGTTGCTTGCGGTCGCCGGAGTGGCGGTCGCCGTCTTCTCGCTTCCCGACATCAAGCGGTACATGCGTATGCGCAAGATGTGAGGCCCCGTGACGGACAGGCGGGTACTGGTTGCCGGTGTGGGCAACATCTTCTTCGGCGACGACGGATTCGGTCCCGAGGTGCTGCGCGGTGTCGCGACGAGGCCGCTGCCGGCGGGAGTCAGGGCCGTCGATTTCGGCATCCGTGGAACACATCTGGCGTACGAACTGCTCGACGGCTGGGGTGCGTTGCTGCTGGTCGACGCGGTTCCCGATCGAGGTGAACCGGGGGCGTTGAGGGCGTTCGAGGTGGGCCCCGATTCGGTGCCCGCGGCGCCGCTCGACGCGCACAGCATGGATCCGGGGGCGGTGTTCGCCAGCCTCCGCGCGCTCGGCGGAACGCTGCCGCGGGCCGTGGTGCTGGGCTGCCAGGTGGACAACACCGACGAGGGAATCGGGTTGTCACCGCGCGTCGCCGCCGCCGTCGGGCCGGCCGTCGACGCCGTCTTCGAAATCGTGGACCAACTCCTGGCGCCTCACGCAGTGACGCTGCAACCGGAGAAGACGGAGGGCTGAATCGTGTGTCTCGGAATTCCCGGCCAGGTGGTGCGCATGCTGGAGGGCTACGGCAACCAACTCGCGCTCGTCGACGTCGTCGGTGAACAGCGCAAGGTGAACATCGGCATGCTGCCCGAGGACGTCAGCCTGGAACCGGGCGACTGGATCGTCATCCACATGGGATTCGCGATGGAGAAGGTGGACGAGGCAGGCGCCGAGAAGGCGATGGCGGGCCTGGAGATGATGGGACGCTCGCGGACGGCGGACGAAGGCTAGCTCTGTGTTTCGGCGTGACGGGGGTCCGGCGGTCCGGCGACGAAGTCACGCGCCCGATTCCAGCGGGCGTGGTAGCGCTCTCCGAAACGTGCCTGGGAGCGGGCGAGCCGGCGCGGCCGGGTCCCGTAGCGGCGGACCGCCCACCAGGAATCGGGCTTGGCCAGGCGGATCGCGCCGACGATCGCGACGGGCTGGAACACGATCCCCACGATCCCCGTCACGAACTTGCCCTTGAGCAGGCAGATGAGCGAGATGCCGAGTGAGATGAGCAGATAGCCGATCGACGTCCACCATTGCGCGGTGCCGATCTGCCCGCTCACGAGTTCGGCGCCCCCGATCATCAGACCGGTGATCATGAGCGCGCAGAAGATCGCGTCCACCGACTTCCGGCCGGACGTGCTCCAGTACACGTCGTCGAGGTGCACCCACAGCGCGAACTCGTCGAAGGTCAGCGCGAGACCGACCCCGAACAGTGCGGCGAAGACGTTGAGTGCGGTGCCCTCCGGGGTGGTCGCGATCAGTGCCAATCCCGCCAGCGTCATGAACATGATTCCGAAAACCTGGTGGTGCAGGTGCACTCCGCCGACCGTGATGTCGCCGATCAGACCGCCCCCAGGGTCCACGGCGTCGTCCGCGGGTTCCGCTCCTCGAGAGCGGATGCGTCGGGTGATGAGCCGGGTGACCACGAACGTCACCAGAACCGCGATGAACAGCCACATCACGGGATACAGGACCACCATCCGGCTGTCGCCTTCGGTGTCCACGACGATCTCGGCGAGAAGGGCCATCTCGACACTCCGTCAGGTGGGGGAAATCGATCTCTATCCGGGTATACACCCCGACGGCGGACCGCAAACGACGTTCCGTCCACCGACTTCCCGCCGGACCTCGTCACGCCGGGAGGTTGTCGAGGGGACCGTGGTCGAACGTCGCGCCGGTGGCAGTCAGCAGGCGTGTGGGGTCGTACCAGTGGTCGCGGCCGATCAGGTCGAGGTGCCGTTCGGTGAGGCCGTGCCGGGTTCCGGCGGTGAAGGCGTCGTCGAAGGTGAGAGAGTCGGCCGGCAGTCGCAGGCGGCCCGAGTCCGCGAGTGCCCGGCCGAGTTCGCGGACGGTGACGGGGTCGGGATGGCAGGCGTGGAACACGTCGCCGGAATGTGCCGGGGCCTGCGCGGCGAGGGTCGCGAGTAGCCGGGCGAGGTCGGTCACCGCGACGACCGAGATCCGGGACTGCCCCTCGTCCACCCAGGCGCCCAGCGTCTCGTGGATCCGGATGAATCCGGGGACGAACCAGCGGTCGCCGGGGCCGTGGACGAATCCGGGCCGGACGACACAACCGCCCGATTCGAGGACGCGGTGTTCGGCGGTCAGCCTGCTCGCGCTCAGCGCCGAGACGGGTGCGGGCGTGGCGTCGAACTCACCGATTCCGCTGTGTGGTCCGTCGCCGTACACGCCGATGGTGCTGACGTAGAGCACCCGGCGGATGCCGTTCCGCGCGGCGGCGGCCAGGAGGTTCTCGGTGCCGCCGACGTTCACGGCGGTGCGGTGCGCCGGGTCGCTGCCGGTGTAGGAGGCGGCGTGAATCACGATGTCGTTGCCGGTGAGTGCCGTGCCGAGACTCGCCGGATCGGTCAGATCCGCCTGCGCAGACAGAACGCCCGGAATGTCCTGTTCCGAGCGTGTGCGCGCGACCGCGGTGCACGGAATCCCGGCGGATACGAGGGCCCGCACGGTGGCGGACCCGATGAAGCCCGTCGCTCCCACGACCGCGACACGTAGAGGCGCGGACGGTGTTCGACCGCGCTCGCTTTCGGTCGACGCTGGTACCGTCTCTCCGGGCAATGGGCGCGTGTTCCGTGCTTTCATCGTCATCGTTCTTCTCTCATGCGGCAGGGAAAGGTGTGAACGTGGTTCAGCAGGCGCGTGCTGCGGCGACTCGACAGCAGATCGTCCGCGGGGCGGCGGAGATGTTCGAGAAGTCGGGTTTCGAAGGAGCCAGACTCGGCAACATCGTCGAGAACGCCGGAATCACGAAGGGGGCCTTGTACTTCCATTTCCGTTCGAAAGAGGATCTGGCGCGTTTCATCATCGGTGAGCAACACCGGATCTCCATCGCGTCGGTCGAGGCGATCGGCCGTGAGCAGGTATCGGCGATCGAGCAGATCGTGATGCTGTGCCACGAAATGGCCCGGCAGATCGTGAACGACCCGATCGTGCGCGCCGGTATCCGGATCACCCTCGAACTCAGCGCCGACGACCAGGGCCCCGCGGATCCCTATCTCGACTGGATCAACAGTTGCGAGATGCTCGCCACCCGGGCCGTCGAGCAGGGGGACCTTCTCGCCGACATCGACCCGCCGCGGCTGGCGCGGTTCGTCATCGGCGCCTTCACCGGCGTCCAGACCGTCTCCCAGGTGTTGACGCAGCGCACGGACCTCGAACAGCGCGTCGACGACATGTGGGGGTTCCTGCTCCCCGGAGTCATGCCCGCGAGCCGGCACCAGGACATCGCCCGGATCCGGCGGGCTCGCTGGGTGCCCGACGACGCCGACTAGCCGCCCGCGCACGCGCTCACCGCGGTAGGTGCGAGCGCCGCGGTTCCGCGCACGACCGTCACACCGCCCTGCCGGATAGACCCGGTGACGGACAGCGCGCCGTCGTCCACCGCGTCCAGCCGGATCGTGGTCCGTTCGTCGAGTTCGGCGAAACGGTGGAACGTGGCACCCAGCGACGCGAGGTGCGCGTCCGGTAGGCCGAGGCCGGCGCAGGCCGCCTGCCGGATCGCCTCGAGCAGCAGCATCCCGGGAATGTGATCGCACGGATGGTCGAACAGCACGGGGTGCGTGTGGTCGATCCGCAACTCCCATTCGTTCTCGGAGCGTCGCGGACCGAGGACTACGTGTGCGTCGTCGACGTGACCGACCATCCCCGCCGGGACGGGAGCGGGGCACCACGGCGCTCCGATCGCCCGCGGGCCGCGCTCACCCCAGCGGGCGCGTGAGTATGCGGCCGGAGGGAAAATCACCGCGTGCCCCGTCGCGGTCCCGGCGTCCTGTCCGTCGATCCGGAACCGCAGGTGCACGCGGAATGCAGACAGCGCCCCGCCGCGGTACACGTGCTCGGACACGGTGACCTCGACGACGACATCCGCTGCCGCCGCACCCACCGCCAGCGTGCCGGGCACCGCATGCACCTCGAGGTGCTGCATGACGAACCGGTTCGGCAGCGGGACGGAGAAACGGGTGTGTCCCAGGTAGATGGCGGTCTGCCGGAGCGTTTCCGCCAGCAGCATGGGGTCGTAGTGCCCGTCTCGGGTGCGGTAGAAGCCGTGCAGGCGGGGCCACTGCGCGGCGACGACGAACCGATCCGGCACCGGCAGCGAGACGCAGTCGGTGAGGAAGACCTCGGCCACGGATTGCCGGTGCACGTACCTGCGGGGCACGGTCCGCTCGAACGACATCGGAGGAAGGGCATCGGGCACCGGACGGGAAATTCGCGCCACAACCCCATCTCCCCACAGAACCGGCCGGCCCGATGCCGCGGACCGCCCGAACTATAGAACACAGACCGCGCGGTCTGTGATGTGGGGAGTGCGTTGCTACCGGCCCTTCAAGCTGCCGATTCGAAGCGATCCGGGGTTGTCGTCCTCGTCGAGGTCGTCTTCGATCTCGCGAACGTACTCCTTCGGGTCCTTGTCCGAGGTGTCCACCTCCGACAGGGTGCGGTGCACGAGGAAGAATTCGGCGAACCGCCGCCCGAGCGACTCGCGAAGATCATCCGGGGCGGTCCGGAAATCGGCCAGGCCCTCCCGTTCCTCCTCGGCCATGTGCTCGTCGTTGGCCCGGCGCGTGCGGCCGACTGCCGCCCACCACTCCTCGGACAGGATGGGGTTCCCCGCCGCCGCTCGGACGCCGTCGCGGATGTCGTTGTGGTCCCCGATCGCGTCGAGGGTCTCGGCCTCGGCCTCGCCGTCCTCGCCGACGCGGAGAAGTTGGGGATAGAAGATTTCCTCCTCCGCCGCAGCATGCAGATCCAGGCGTTTCGCCAACGGCGTCCACACCGCCTCCACGGCCGTGATCTCCACCCCGCGCCGAGACTTCAATTCATCCAGTGCGGCGAACTGCCGCCGGAACCACTCGTGGTCGTCGAAAATCAACTCGATGATGTCAGGCAAGATTCGCCTCCGATCCAGCGACCGATAACGGGTACCCGCCATGGTAATTGGAAAACCCGAGGAACTGCAGTCCGGTGTGGGAACCGGACCGTACGTCGTGACGGAGAGCGACCGCGGCACCGGCAACTACACACTGGAGCGCAACGAGAACTACTGGGGAGCTCCGGCGCAGATCGAATCGGTGCGCGTCCGCTTCGTGCCCGACGAGTCGAACCGCGTCGTGACGCTGCGCAGCGGCGAGGTCGACGTCATCGACTCCATCACCCCGGACGCGGCAGACCAGCTCGCCGGACTGTCGGGTGTCTCGATCGATCGGATAGACGGCGTCCGGTTGAATCAGCTCTTCTTCAATTTCCGGAAACCGCAGGGGCATCCGCTGGCCGATGCGCGGGTGCGCCGGGCACTGACCTACGCCATCGACGGACATGCGCTCGCCGACCAGGTGCTCCAGGGCTCGGCCACCCCCTCGCGCGGGGTCATTCCCCTCACCCTCGACGGCGCCGTCGAGACCGGCGAGTACACGTACGACCCGGCCCGGGCTCGCGGTGAACTCGACGCGCTCGGGGTCCGCGACCTCGAGCTGAAGATCATCTGGGAGACCGGCGAATTCGCGGCCGACACCGACATCATGGAGTCGGTGCTGCAGATGCTGTCCGCGGTCGGCGTCCGGACCACCCTGCAGCAGTTCGAACCCGGCGGCGACATCTCGCAGTGGCGTCAGGGCAAGGCAGGCGACTGGGACGTGCTGGGCAACGGCTTCCCGAGCCCGACAGGTTTGGCCCTCACCATCATGCAGGGTATGTACGCCGGCACCGCGGAGAAGGAAGCGACCCGGGACACCTACCACGGGTACATCTTTCCCGAGATCACCCGAATCATCACCCGCGCCTCCGAGGAGGCCGACGCCGCCCGGCGCGGCGAACTCCTCGCAGACGCGCAAC
Organism: Rhodococcus sp. NCIMB 12038; assembly: GCF_002165735.1. Classification (NCBI taxonomy): domain Bacteria; kingdom Bacillati; phylum Actinomycetota; class Actinomycetes; order Mycobacteriales; family Nocardiaceae; genus Rhodococcus; species Rhodococcus sp. NCIMB 12038. The sequence goes on along the minus strand of NZ_NHML01000011.1, from coordinate 113,335 downwards.
GCCAGATCTGGGACACGTGCCCGTGCCTGTGGTCGTTCGTCCCGAAAGCCGTTCTCGCGCGGCGTTCGCGGATCGACGGTGTCGGGCTGCGCCCCACCAACTCGTACGACCTGAGTGTCGCGGCGCTGCACGCGTAGACGCGACCGCCGCACCGACAGCCCGCCTCATCCTCTCGACGCACTGGAGACGCAGATGACCACACCGAGTCCCGCAACCGATACCCGATCCGCCGACGGCGTCGTCCGGCCCGCCGTGGAGACGGGCCGCCGCGACGCGTTGCTCCCCGCACCGCAGGTGCAGAATCACGCGGCCAATCTCACGGTCCTGCCGGACGGGTCCCTCGGCTGTGTGTGGTTCGCAGGCACCCAGGAGGGTGTGCCGGACATCAGCGTCTGGCTGTCCCGGCTCGAGCCGGGCGCGGACACGTGGTCGGAGCCCGTGCAGCTGTCCTGCGATTCGACGCGGTCGGAGCAGAATCCCGTTCTCCACGTGGCGGAGTCGGGAACGGTCTGGTTGCTGTGGACGTCGCAGCACGCCGGCAACCAGGACACGGCGCGGGTCATGCGGCGCATCTCCGACGACGGCGGCCGGACGTGGGGCGAGCAGCACACGCTGCTGCCGGAAACCGACGCCGGCGGCGTGTTCGTGCGGCAACCGGTGATCGCACTCCCCACCGGTCGGCTTCTGCTCCCCGTGTTCCACTGCGTCCGCATCGAGGGCCGCAAATGGGTGGGTGATCGTGACTACAGCAGCGTGATGATCTCCGACGATCACGGCGACTCCTGGCGGGAGGTGGTCGTCCCGGGCAGCGTCGGCTGTGTGCACATGAACATCGGCCGCCTCGCCGACGGCACCCTCGTGGCCCTCTACCGCAGCCGCTGGGCGGACTCGATCTACCGCAGCACCTCCACCGACGACGGCGACACCTGGACCGAGCCGGAGGCCACCGAACTGCCCAACAACAACTCGTCCATCCAGTTCGTCGTGCTGCCCGGCGACCGACTCGCCCTGGTGTTCAACGAGTCCAGCGCCGCGGACGCCACCGCGCGGCGGACCTCCCTGTACGACGAGATCGACGACGACGGACTCGCCGACGCACCGCCCGCGGCGGCGGACGCGGAACCGGAACCCCTCGACGACGGCGACAGCCGGAGCGCGTTCTGGGGTGCCCCCCGCGCGCCGATGACGCTGGCGATGTCCGAGGACGGCGGCCGGACGTGGCCGCATCGCCGGGACATCGAGACCGGCGACGGCTACTGCCTGTCCAACAACTCCCGCGACGGCCTGAACCGTGAGTACTCGTACCCCAGCATCACCGCCGGCAACGACGGTCACCTGCACGTGGCGTTCACCCGGTTCCGCCAGGCGATCGAATACGTCGAACTCGAGGCGGGCTGGATCGCCGACGGGGGCCGGTCGTGACGGGGGATGCGAAGCGGGCGGTCGTGACCGGGGTCAGCTCCGGCATCGGCGCCGCCACCGCCCGCCGGCTTCTGGACGACGGGTGGTCGGTCACCGGATTCAGTCGGCGGGATCCCGGCATCGATCACGATCGGTTCACCCGGGTTGCCGTCGATCTCGGTGATCTCGACGCGTTGTCCGAGCAGGCGACGGCGGTCGGTGCGGTGGACGCCGTCGTCCATGCCGCTGGACTGCAGTCTTCGGCGCCGCTGGGGAAACTCCGGGTGGAGGACGGCCTGGACATGTGGCGTATCCATGTCGCGGCCGCCGAGGTGCTCGTCGACGCGCTCGTGCCGTCGATGCGCAACGGCGGCCGGGTGGTCCTGGTCGGCAGTCGCACGATGTCCGGGGCGGCGGGCAAGAGTCAGTACGCGGCCACCAAGTCGGCCCTCGTGGGGATGTCGCGGTCCTGGGCCGCCGAGTTGGTGGACCGGGCGATCACGGTCAACGTGGTCGCGCCGGGGCCGACGGACACCCCGATGCTGAACGACCCGGCACGCACGTCGACGCCGCCGAAGCTTCCGCCCCTCGGCCGTTTCATCGCGCCGGAGGAGGTGGCGGGGCTGATCGGCTTCCTCGTCGGACCGCTCGGCGGGAGCATCACGGGTCAGGCGATCGTGCAGTGCGCGGGGGCGTCCCTGTGAACATGCTGCGCGTAACGCGCATAACTGCTAGCATTCGATGCACCAAACGCGCACATAATCGGGCAAAGGCGGCATTATGAGACCGAACTCGATCGGACCGGATCCGACCGTCGCGATCTTCGCCGACGACCTGTCCGGTGCGGCGGAAGTGGCGAGTGCCTTCCTCGACCGGAGTGTGCCCCTGTCGCTTCTTCTCGGCGCCGGCGAGGCGCACGAGGCGGGCGGCGTCGTCATCGCGGATCTCGACACGCGGTCGATGAGCGCCGAGGGTGCGGCCCGGACGATGCGCCGTGCCCTCGACGGTGTTCCGTTCGGCACGCTCGTGGTGAAGAAGATCGACTCACTTCTGCGCGGGAACATCGGGGCCGAGGTGGGAATTCTCGCCGACGGCGGTCCGGTGGTCCTCGCGGCGGGCCTGCCTGCACTCGACCGGACCGTGCGCGGCGGCGTCGTGCACGTCGGTTCGACGCCACTCCATGCCGCCGGCGTCTGGTCGGCGGAATCCGCGCCGCCGCCGGAGTCGGTGGCCGCACTCTTCCCGGGCTATCCCACGCGGGGTGTGCCCCGCGGTCCCGGCGTCGGACAGGCGCTGGCCCGCGCGGCGTCCGACGGCGCCATCGCGATCTGCGACGTCGAGACCGAGGCCGACCTCGACGCGATCGTCCTGGCCTGCCGCGCAATTCCCGGAGTGCGACTGGCCGGGACGTCCGCCCTCACCGCGGCCGTGGCGCGCACCCTGCCCCGCCGCGACGTCACCGCCGCTCCCACGGTCACGTCCGCGGAATCCGTCCTGACCGTCGTCGGCACAGCGGAACCCGTTGCCGTGCACCAGGTCGCTTCACTCGTCTCCGACGGCGCCCGGCACGTCCCCGTCGACGCCCGCATCCTTCTGCTCGGCGACGTCGACACCGCGCCCCTGCTCCGCGAACTCGACAGCGGTCACGCAGTCCTCACGGTGACCGGGGACGTCGACCCGTCGAACGCGCGGACGCTGTCGGCGGCGCTCGGCCGACTGGTCGCCGCCCTGCAGAACGGCCGCCGCTCCGATCTCGTGCTCACCGGCGGGGAGACGGCGCGGGCCGTCGTCGACGCACTGGGCATCACGTCGCTCCGGCCGGTCCACGAAGTGCACCACGGCGCCGTCGCCTCGGTGGCGTCCGACGGACGCCGCGTCGTCACCAGGCCCGGCAGTTTCGGCGACACCACCAGCCTCTCCGCGATCGCGGCCTACCTGCGCGGCCATCAGCCGCCCACCCACACTCCCACACAGCGAGGACCCCACATGAGCGCGTCAACCGATACCGCCAATCTTCCCGCCGTCGCCGTCACCATGGGTGACGGCGCCGGAATCGGCCCCGAGGTAATCGTCCCGGCCCTCCTGGACGAGGCCACCCGATCCTGGTGCAACCCCGTCGTCATCGGCGACGCCAAGCGGCTGCGTCTCGCGGCGAACGTCCTCGGTCTCGACGTCGACATCGTGACCGTCGAGTCGGTCGCGGACGCGCGATCGGTGCCCGGCCGCGTCAACGTCATCGATCTCGACCTTCTCCCCGAAGACCTGCCGTGGGGCGAACTGTCGTCGGTCGCCGGGCACGCCGCGTACGAGTACATCCGCGTCGCCAGCGAACTCGCGGTGCGCGGGGAGGTCCAGGCCATCTGCACGGCCCCGCTCAACAAGGAGGCCCTGCACGCCGCAGGCCATATCTTCCCGGGGCACACCGAACTCCTCGCGCATCTCACCGGCACCGAGGAGGTGTCCATGATGCTGTCGACGCCGAAGCTCAAGGTCATTCACGTGACCACCCACATCGGCCTGCTCGACGCCGTCGCGAAGATCGAACCCGGGCTCGTCGAGCGGACCATCCGGCGCGGACACGAGGCGCTGGTGCGCTCCGGAATCCCGGAACCGAAGATCGGGGTGTGCGGCATCAACCCGCACGCCGGCGAGCACGGGCTGTTCGGCTACGGGGAGGAAGAGCAGAAGATCATTCCCGCGGTCGAGGTGCTGAAGGCCGACGGCATCGACGTCCACGGCCCGTTGCCTGCGGACACCGCGTTCTTCCTCGCGGGACGCGGCGACTACGACCTCATCGTGGCGATGTACCACGACCAGGGGCACGGGCCGGTGAAGGTCCTCGGCATCGAGGCGGGCGTCAACATCACGGTGGGGCTGCCCGTCATCCGGACGTCCGTCGACCACGGCACCGCCTTCGACATCGCAGGCAAGGGTATTGCGGAGGCCGGTAGTATGGTCGAAGCTCTTCGTCAGGCTGCCGAATTGGCAACCAGCACAGCGGTTGTGAAGTAGGGGGACGGGACATGGCGGTTCGCGAGTCGGAAGCACGCCGATCCGAGATCGTGCGGCTGGCCCGGTCGAGCGGGCTGGCCAGCGTCGACGACCTGTCCGCGCAATTCGGGGTCACCGCCTCCACCATTCGGCGGGACCTGAGCCAGCTCACGTCCCAGGGCCTGATCGCCCGTACCTACGGTGGCGCCATCGCGCTCGACCCCCAGCAGGAATCGTCACTCCGTCAGCGTGCTCTGGAGGGTTTCGACGCGAAGCGTGCGATCGCGGAATGGGCCGCGAGCCAGGTCCGGCCGGGTGAGACCATCCTGCTCGACGCCGGCACCACGGTGGGTGCGATGGGCGAGTTTCTGCGCGACATCGAAGACATCACCGTCATCGCGGCCGGTCTGACCGCCCTCGAATCGCTCGCCGACGCCGACTCCGTGCGGGTCGAATGCATCGGCGGAACACTCCGCCATCTCAGTCAGGGGTTCGTCGGACCACTGGCGGAGGCCACCCTGCAACGTGTCACGTTCGATCGCGCGTTCCTGGGGGCGGATGCCGTCACCGCCGATCTGGGCATCTGCGAGGCCGAACTGGAGCAGACGCGCCTCAAGGAGATCATGATCGCCCGCGCCGACGAGGTGTACGTGCTGGCGCACGCGGCGAAACTCGGGCAGCGCCCGTTCCACGCGTGGGCGCCGATCCCACCTGGGACCACCATCGTCACCGACGACTCCGCCGACATCGGGGAGACGGCGTCCTTCGAGGCCGCGGGGATGCGTGTCGTGCGCGTCTGACGCCGGTTTACCGCTTGTCCTTCTTCGCTTGTTTGCGTGCGCCCGCGGCGATGGTGGAGGCTTCGAATTTCTTGCGACCGGATGATTTCCGGGTGGCGTCGACGCGGGCCTTGCCGGAGGAGCCGACCTTGCCGTCGCTGTCGCCGAGTTCGCTGAACGAGGGCGCGTCGCTGCGGGCGCGGGCGAGGCGTTCGTCTTTCAGTTCGCGGGCGCTCACGCGTGCCGCGGTCGCCAATTGCCTGCTCACCCGGCTGAGCGCCGCTTCGAAGGCTTCCGCCTTGTCGGCGTTGCGGACGTTGGCCGCCTTACCTGCCCCGCGCGCGCCCTTGTCCGCGACCTTCGCCGCGCCTTCCTGGCGGTACAGCTTGACGTGCTTGTTGCGGGCCCGTCGAACTCGGGTGTGCAGCTTGATCAGCTTGTCCTCGTCGAGGCCGGACATCTGCGATTTCTTCGTTTCGCGGATCAGCACGTATTCGTCCTCGGACAGGGAATTGAGAATCTTCTTCATGTCGCTCCGATCCGGCCGCAGGCCGTGAGTTGTGATCATGGTAACCGGGAAACGTTCGCGTCGGTCTGTTTCGGCGAAGCGGTGGGCACCTCCCCGGTGAGGCGCTGATTGGTCTGTGCAAGTTGCCATTCCGTCTGCCGGGCCAACCGCTCGATCTGGTCCGGGTCGAGGCGGTCGCACACGAAATCCCAGTGCACCGCCACCCGGTCACCCACGGCGAGATCGCGCACGAAAGTTCCCTCGGGCACGCGGTAGTCGGCCGGGTCGTCCTGCTCGGGGCCCAGCGACAGCCGCGTCCCGTCCCACGACAGGCGACGCGACCGGACGAGCGCACCATCGGCGTCGACGCCCACCACCTCGCCCCAGCGGATACGGCAGGAGTCGAGAACCTGCAGTGGCTGCGGCATTCCGGTGTCCAGCAGCCGCGACCACGGGTACACCCCGAACACGTGAAAGTTGTGGGTGGGCGCCGCCTCCCCGAGCAGGTCCGCGGTGAGGTGCTTCCAGTAGTGGCCGGCCTGCGTCGCGAGGCGGGACAGCAGCGCGGCGCCGAACTCGGCCCGGTCGATGCGGTCGGCGAGTTCGTCCGCGATCCAGTACCCCCGGACAACCCTCTCGTCCAACGGGTCCGCGATTCCGGCGAGCCGGGCGATCACCTCCTGGTACGGCCACGCGCCGCTGAACTGCCTCGCCATCGCAACCACATCGGTGTCCGGCGCGCCGCCGCACGCGACGGCCTGCAGTCGCTCCGAGCCGGGAGGGCCGCAGTACCCCAGGGCGTTCGGGGCGTGCGCGTACCTCGCGAACACGCGGTGCCCGGACGGCATCGAGTGTTCGCGCGCCGTCACCGGTCAGCCTCGCTGACCGAGCAATTGGGCCGTCTCGCGGTGCAGCCTGCCGAAGTTGTAGTACGCGGCGCACGCACCCTCGGGGGAGACCATGCATGTGCCGATCGGGGTCTCCGGGGTGCACGCCGTCCCGAACACCTTGCATTCCCAGGGCTTGATGACGCCCTTGAGGACCTCACCGCACTGGCAGGCCTTCGGATCCGCGACGCGCACACCCGGCATCGAGAACTTCTCCTCGGCGTCGAACTCGGCGTAGTTCCGGTGGACCTTGAGCGCGCTCTGCGAGATGAAACCGAGTCCGCGCCATTCGAAGTGCGGGCGCAATTCGAACGTCTCGGCCATCAGCTTCAGTGCCTGCACGTTGCCCTCCGCGCGCACCACCCGCTTGTACTGGTTCTCGATCTCGCAGCGGCCCTCGCGAATCTGCTGGAGCAGCATGTGCACCGACGCGAGGATGTCGAGAGGCTCGAAGCCCGCGACCACCATCGGTTTCCCGTACACCTCGGACACGAACCGGTACGGCCGCAGCCCCACCACGGTGGACACGTGGCCCGGGCCGAGGAACCCCGACAACCGCAGGTCGGGGGATTCGAGGATCGCCTTGATCGGCGGAACGATCGTGACGTGGTTGCAGAACACGCTGAAGTTCGTCACGCCCAGGGCCCGCGCGCGCACCAGGGTCACCGCGGTGGACGGCGCGGTGGTCTCGAACCCGACGGCGAAGAACACCACCTGGTGGTCGGGGTTGTCGAGGGCCACCTTCAGCGCGTCCAGCGGCGAGTACACGAAGCGCACGTCCGCGCCGCGGGCCTTCGCCTCGATGAGGTTGCCCTTCGATCCGGGCACCCGCATCATGTCGCCGAACGTCGTGAAGATGACACCGGGTTGCTCGGCCAGCCACATGGCGTCGTCGACGCGGCCCATCGGGATGACGCACACCGGACATCCGGGGCCGTGCACCAACTCCACGGACTCGGGCAGCAGGTGTTCGATGCCGTGCCGGTAGATGGTGTGGGTGTGCCCGCCGCACACCTCCATGAACTTGAACTCGTCACCGCGGGCCAGTTCGGTGATGGATTTGACCAGGGCGCGCGCCGCCGCCGGGTCCCGGAATTCGTCGACGAACTTCATCCCTGTTACCTCGTTCTTGCTGTTGTCACGCGATTTCGGACGAGTTGAACGCGTCGATCTCGTTCACGTAGTCGGCGCCCATCTTCTGCACCTGATCCAACGTCAGCTGCGCCTCGATCTCGTCGATCTTCGCCATCGCGAAGCCGACGTGCACGAGCACCCAGTCACCGACGACGAGACCTTCTTCGGCGAGCAGTCGCACACTGATCGTTCTCTGGACGCCGTTCACGTCCACCTTGGCCAGATGCTGTTCGGCGTCGACGATGTCGACCACCTGACCGGGTATCCCCAGACACATCGTGGTTCTCCTTCTCGGGCTGTTCTTCAGCAGATTCGGGGGAGCGGGTCACCGACGAGCATGTCGACGATCCGGCTGCCACCGAACGAGGTTCGCAGTGCGACGATGCCCGGCGGTTCGGCCAGGATCTCGCCCACCGCGGTCGCATTGGCTCCCCGCGGGTGGGCCCGCAGCGCCGCAACGGCCGCGTCCGCCTCGTCCGCCGCGACGATGGCGACGAACTTGCCCTCGTTCGCGACGTACAGCGGGTCGATGCCGAGCATGTCGCAGGCGCCGAGCACCTGAGGCTCGATGGGCAGCGACTGCTCGTCGATGATCACGGCGAGTTGTGAGGCGTGCGCCAGTTCGTTGCACACGGTGCCGACGCCGCCGCGGGTGGCGTCCCGCATCCACCGCGTCGACGGGGCCGCCTCCAACAGCGTCTCCACCAGGGAATTGACGGGGGCCGTGTCGGAGGCGATGTCGGCCTCGATCGCCAGGTCGCCGCGGGCGAGCATCACGGCCATCCCGTGCGCGCCGATGGTGCCCGACAGCAGAACCTTGTCGCCCGCCCGCACGAGGTCGGGCGACAGCCGCCTGCCCTCCGGGATGACACCGACGCCGGCGGTGGAGATGTAGACGCCGTCGGCGGCGCCCTTGCCGACGACCTTGGTGTCGCCAGTGACGATCTGCACCCCGGACAGGACGGCCGCCTCGCTCATGTCGGCGACGATCTCCCGCAGTTCGGCGATCGGGAAACCCTCCTCGATGACGAACGCCGCCGACAACCACTTGGGGCGCGCACCGGACACGGCGAGATCGTTGACGGTCCCGTGCACCGCGAGGTGCCCGATGGAACCGCCGGGAAACCGCAGCGGCTGAACCACGTACGAGTCGGTGGAGAACGCGAGCCGCTCACCCGAGGGCATGATGAGCGCGGCGGCGTCACCGAGTTGCTCGAGTTCCTCGTTGCGGAATGCCTCGACGAACACCGCGTCGACGAGCGCGGCCGACGACTTTCCGCCGGCGCCGTGCGCGAGCGTCACCACCTCGTCCAGCAGTCGCGGTCTGCGTTGCCGGAACTTGTCGATCCGCTCCAGCACCCGGTCTTCGCGTTCCGCCGACGTGGCCGGTTCGGTCGTGCTCATGAAGCCTCCACAGAATTCGGAGCGGGCCGCGACATGTGTTCCTGGGCCACCGACCACAGCCGGTACCCGAGCATCGCGTGGCTCTCCTGGATCCGGTGGATGCTCTGCGAGTGGACGGTGTAGCAGAAGTCGAGTTCACCGGCGGTCGCCATCGCCGCCATCCGGCCGCCCTCGTGCCCGGCGAACCCGATGGTCAGCAGCCCCCGCTGCTTCGCCTCGGTGAGCGCGGTCATCAGGTCGTCCGAGTTGCCCGACGTCGACAGCGCGATCGCGACGTCTCGTTCCCCGGCGTAGGCGATGATCTGCCGTTTGAAGATCAGATCGAAGCCCACATCGTTGCCCAGCGCCGTCACCACGGCCTGATCGGCGGCCAGCGACCAGGCCGCCACCGGGCGTCCGCGGGCGGGACGGCTGAACAGCGAGGCCAGCGTGGCGGCGTCGGTGGAACTGCCGCCGTTACCGAACGTGTAGAGGCGGCCGCCGCGGAGGAACCGCTCGGCCATGTCGATCCCGGCCGCCGTGAGGCCGTCCCCGTACTCGTCGAGGGACTCCTTCTGCAGGCGCGCGCTTTCGGCGGCCTTCCCGCGGGCGGAGGCGGCGAGGTCGTCGAGGAGACTCTGGGCGTCGGTTTCCTCCGAGTCGATGAACGGGTAGAGGAAGCTGGTGCTTTCCGAGTCGTGGGTGGTCATCGGTTCGCCTCCTGACCCGTGTCGTCGAGTCGCGTGATCGCCGCGCCCGCGTGCACCAGCACGAGGTCGTTCGGCCGGACGTCGCCGAGGACGCTGACGTCGACCCACTCCTCGCCGCCGGCCGTGCGGACCAGGGCAGGACCGAGGGGTTCAGCGGGCTCGATGACCACTTCACCGAGACGTCCCTCGTCGCTGCACGTGACGCAGACCGTCTCGTCGCACTCCTCGGCGTCGGGCTTCAGCAGTCCCGAGTGCTCGAAGCAGACGTGGGTGAGTTCCCACAGCAGGTGGTACATGAGGACGAATCGCCCGGTGGCAGGGACCATCGGATCGTCCGAGTCGACCCACAGGATGTGGTTCGCCGCGCCGGCCGGTGGCCGCGGGCCCGCCCCGATCCACAGCGTCAGCGCCCCCCACGCCGGTGCGCGGCGCATGGCGTCGACCACGGCAGGCTCGTTCGCCGACGCCACCGCCAGCAGGATGTCGCCGGGCCTGCTCGCCACCCGGGCCTGCGCCACCGGATCGGGTTCGACGAGGGCCACCGACGGCAGCGCCCGTTTGCCCATGATCACGGGATGGACGAATTCGACGGCGACGTGATGGGCGTGCGGTTCCCACTGCGGTGAGATCACCCAGAGCGTCGCTCCGTCGTGGAATCTGCGGGCGAGTGACAATGCCGCGGCGGCGAGATCCGCCGAGAGGTCCGTGTCGACGAGGTGCCCGCCCGCCTCTGCGGTGGTGGTCATTCACTAGCTCCCGTCCCGGGCCGTCCGGTCGGGGGCTGCCGACGTCACGGTCCGCGCATGGTCGCCGCGGCACCGATCACCGCCTGGCCGAGGGAGAGTCCTCCGTCGTTGGGAGGCACCCGGTGGTGGGTGAGGACTCGATAACCGCTGCTCTCCCAGTGTGCTCTCACCAGTGCGAGGAATAAACGGTTTTGAAAGACTCCTCCGGTCAGCCCGATCGTCGACGCACCGGTCGCGGTGGCGGCCCGGTCGACGAGGTCCGCCGTCGCGGCCGCGAGGGCATGGTGGAAGCCGAGCGCGAGCACCGCGGGCGGGGTCCCGTCGCGCAGCCCGTCGATAATGCCGGACACCAGAAGAGGCAGTGTGAGCTGGTCGTTCTCCACTTCCATGGTGAGGGGCGCGGGGTGCGGGGCGGTCCGGGCGAGGGCCTCGAGTTCGATGGCCGCCTGCGCCTCGTACGTGACGCGGTGCCGGACCCCGAGCAGCGACGCGACGCCGTCGAACAGGCGGCCCGCGCTCGTCGTCCTGATGCATCCGACACCCGAGACGAGTTGCGACTCCACGACCGCGCGTTCCGCGGCGGGGATCGCCGCCACGCAGGGCAGTCCGTCGATGTCGCCGATGCCGCACTCGTGCAGCAGCGCCAGCGCCACCCGCACCGGATTCCGGACGGCGGCGTCGCCGCCCGGCAGCGAGAACGGCTGCACGTGTCCCACCCGCCGCGAGTCGAGGATGTCCGGGCCGACGAGGAGGAGTTCGCCGCCCCACACGGTGGTGTCGCAGCCGTACCCGGTCCCGTCGAACGCGACCCCGAGCACCGTCGTCCCGACCAGTCCGTGTTCGGCCATCAGCGACGCGACGTGCGCGTGGTGGTGCTGCACGGTGAGTAGCGGGACGCCGGTGCTCTCGCTGTAGCGCCGGGCCCAGTGGTGCGTCGAATACCCGGGGTGCTGGTCGGAGACCACTGCCTCCGGGGTGATGCCGTGAAGATGCGTCAGTTGCCGCACCGACGTCTCGAACGCGCGCTGACTCTCCAGGCTCCCCATGTCCCCGAGGTGCGCCGAACAGAACGCGTAATCCTGGCGGGTCAGGCAGAAGGTGTTCTTGATCTCCGCGCCCACCGCCAGGATCTCCGGACCCTGCGCGGGCAGCACCACCGGCAGCGGCGCGAACCCGCGCGAGCGCCGGATCGGCAGCACCGCCCCGTCCGCCACCGCCAGCACGGAATCCTCGCACGGCACCGCGATCCGGCGGTCGTGGAACAGGAACGCGTCGGCGATGTCCCGCAGCCGGGTGCGGGCGTCGTCGTTGTCGAAACACAGCGGTTCGCCACTGAGGTTGCCGGATGTCATGACCAGCGTTCGCGGTGGGTCGACGTCGCTGCCGGGGGTCCGGGTGAAGAGCAGATGGTGCAGCGGGGTGTACGGCAGCATCACGCCGAGGTCGTCGATCCCGGGCGCGATGCCGTCGGCAATCGTGGCCATATTCCGCTTGCGCAGCAACAGGATCGGCCGGGCCGCATGGCGCAGCAGCGAGCTCTCCGATTCGGAGATCTCGCACAGTTCGGCGGCCACGGACAGGTCAGCGGTCATCACCGCGAACGGCTTGTCCGGGCGGTGCTTGCGCGCCCGGAGAGTCGCCACCGCGGACGCGTCGGCGGCGTCGCACACGAGGTGGAACCCGCCGAGGCCCTTGACCGCCACGATCCGGCCGCCGCGTAACGCCCCCTGCACCGCGGTGAGGACGGCGTCGTCCCCGTCCACCCGGCGACCGTCGATCTCGGCGAACAGGTGCGGACCGCAGTCGGGGCAGCACACGGGTTGCGCGTGGAACCGGCGGTCGGCGGGGTCGCGGTACTCGGCCAGGCACGCCGCGCACAGCGGGAACTCGGCCATCGTGGTGTTCGGCCGGTCGTAGGGAAGGTCGGTGATCACCGTGAACCGCGGCCCGCAGTTGGTGCAGTTGACGAACGGATGCCGGTAGCGGCGATCGCGAGGATCCGCCAGTTCGCGAAGACAATCCGCGCACGTCGCCACGTCCGGCGACACCAGAGTCCGCGCGCCGGGCACATGCCGGCTGTCGATGATCCGGAACGACTCGTCCCCCCGCACCGGCACGGGCTGGACCGTCGCGTCGACGATCACCGCCATCGGCGGCGCGTCCGTGCGGAGCCGCCGCACGAACTCCGACACCGACGCGGATTTGCCCTCGATCTCGATGAACACGCTGACGTCGTCGTTGCCGCAGTGGCCGTGCAGGCCCAGGTCACCGGCGAGTCGCGCGACGAACGGGCGGAAACCGACACCCTGCACGACCCCGTGGACCGTGATGCGCGATCGTTCGACCGTCATCCTCGGATGATTCCCCCGCCGAGGTGCGGGGCGCAAGAGCCGCGGTCGCGGTCCGGCCTGAACAGACGCACTCCTTCTCGGTTCGCGCACCCGAAATTGCGGCCGAAAAAGTGTGCGTGAGCCGAAAGGGTGAGCGGCTACCGGATCAGTCCCCGTCGACGGAGCGCGGGCCGGTGATCGTGTCGATCAGCCCGTAATCGCGGGCCTCGTCGGCGGTGAGGATCCGGTGGTCCCGCATGTCTGCGATCACCGTGTCGACGGGACGCCGGCAGGAGTCGGCGATCCGCTGCTGGAGTCTACGCAGTTGCTGCTCGTGCTGTTCCGCGGCGATGGCGACGTCCGACGCCGGACCGGTGCAGGACGTCCGCGGTTCGCGAAGGTGGAACGTGGTGTGCGCCGCCGCCGTCCGCCGGTTCGCAGGCGCGAGGAGGGCGATCGCCGTTCCGCGGACGTCGCCGCGGCAGTGCACGTGCAGTGGGACGCCCATCAGGTCCAGGGTGTCGAGGAGCGTGGCGGCCGCGTCGACGTCGGCGTCGACGCCGTGCAGCCACAACTGGACCTCGTCGTCGCCGGACGCGTCGAGCAGCGCCAGCGACGCCGCCGCACGGTTCACGGCCTCCGCGTCGAGCCGGCCGGTGAGCGACACGATCCGCTTGTCGAACAGGCGCTCGGCCAACCAGTCGGGACCACCGGCAGAGCCGACGGAAGTGACGGGCATCGGTGCGGCCGGTAACCCGGGGTCCGGCTGCCAGGGCGTGTGAAACGGCGGGACCGACGGTGGGGTGGGTGGTGGCCAGATCATGGTGACTCCCGGTGCGGTGAGATCGTCCAGTCGACCGTCCCGCCCACGGCCTCCGCATACCGTTCGAGCGTCGACAGGCGGGGATCGACGTCGCCGCGTTCGAGCCGTGCCACGGCCGACTGCGACGTGCCCATGTGGGCGGCGATCTCCGTCTGCGTCAGACCCCGCTCGCGGCGGGTGGTGACGAGTTCGTCCAGCAGCGCCCGACGCCGATCGGACAGGTGTCCCAGTCCGGGAAAAGACGTGCGTCGAGGGGTGGTCGACATACCATCGATGGTATCTCGAAAACGGTATACGGAGGGGTGCTCATGGTGAAGGTTCGTGCGGCCGTCATCGGCGGCGGCATCATCGGTCTGGCTGTCGCCCGGGAACTTCTGCACCGGATGGACGCTGTCGAGGTGACGCTGTTCGAGAAGGAAACGCGGGTCGCGGCCCACCAGACCGGGCACAACAGTGGCGTCGTCCACGCCGGCCTGTACTACCCGCCGGGCAGCCTCAAGGCGCGCCTGTGCCGCCGCGGCGTCACCCTCCTGCAGCAGTACGCGCAGGACAAGGGTGTGGCCTACGAGGAGTGCGGCAAAGTGGTGGTCGCCCACGACGCGTCCGAGGTGGGGCGGATGGACGCCATCTTCGATCGAGCGGTGGCCAACGGGGTCCCCGGTATCCGCAAGATCCCGGGGGAGGAGATCCCCAAGATCGAACCGCACGCCCGCGGAGTCGCCGCCGTGCACTCGCCGCACACCGCGATCATCGATTACGTGGCGGTCGCGGAGGCCCTCGCCGCGGACATCGCCGCCGGGGGCGGGCGCGTGCTACTCGGCCGGGAGGTCGTGGGCCTGGACAGCCGGACGTCGGAAACGGTGGTCACCACCGGGGACGGCAGTGAGGTCTTCGATCTGGTGGTCACGTGCGCCGGACTGCAGTCCGACCGGGTGGCGCTGCTGTCCGGTGAACCGCGAACACCCCGGGTGGTGCCGTTCTTCGGCGACTACTTCCTGCTCGAGCCGGAGCGGTCTTCGCTCGTGAAGGGGCTGATCTACCCGGTCCCGGACCCCCGGTACCCGTTCCTCGGCGTCCACCTCACGAAGCGGATCGACGGACGAATCATGCTCGGACCGAACGCCTTCCTCTCCCTCGGGCGGGAGGCGTACGACCGTCGGGGGTGGTCGGCGTCGGACGTGGTGTCTGCGGTCGGGTTCCCCGGATTCTGGCGGTTCGCGGCGCGAAACACGGCGGCGGCCGTCCGCGAGGCCCGCACCGTCCTCAGTACGGGCCAATTCGTGAAGGAGGCGCAAAAGTACGTGCCCGACGTGCGGCGCTCCGACGTCACCCGCGGCCCGCGGGGCATCCGCGCCCAGGCGATGAACGCCGACGGCAGCCTCGAGGACGACTTCGTCATCACCGGCGGGCATCGCGTGATCCACGTCCGCAACGCGCCTTCCCCGGGTGCGACGTCGTCTCTCGCCATCGCCGAACACGTCGTGACGGAGGTTCTCGAACGCGCGACCACGTGACGGGCTACGACGTGGTGGCCCGCCCGAGCGGAAGCCCGTTCTCGAGGAATTCCAGCGCGCGCAGGGCGAGCGGCAGATTCCCCGGAAGCTGATCGACGACACCGAGGATCACGCCGACGATCGCCCCGGCGAGCGCGCGGACCTCGAAGTCGTCGGCGGTGCGCCCGACCCTGCGGGCCAGGACGCCGGCGATCATGTCGAGGCTGCGCACCATTTCCTGCATGAGGGCGCGGCGCAGTTCGGGGACCGAGTACAGCAGTTCCTGACGGTTCTGTTCGAACGCCATGTCTGCCTCCGACAGACCGGCGAACACCGACTGCGCGGCCTTCCGGAACGCGGTGATCAGCGGGACGTCCGCCGGTTGCGCCTCGATGGCCTCGATCATGAGCGGATCGAGGTCGTCGGCGAGCACCAGTTGTTCCTTGGTGGGGAAGTACCGGAAGAAGGTGCTCGGCGACACGTCCGCGGCGTCCGCGATCTGCTCGATCGTGGTGTCGGCGTAGCCCTGTTCGTGGAACAGCCGAAACGCCTCGGCGCGGATGGCCAGCCGGGTGCGCGCCTTCTTCCGCTCCCGGAGGCCTGGTCGGGCATCAGTGGACATGTATCGATTCTGACTCATCCTGCGCAGGGGCTGGGGTATCGCGGGGCGTGAAACGCGCTGCGAGCACGACCGCGACGGCGCAGATAGCCGCGCAGATCCACAGCATGAGGCTCATCCCGGAGACGAACGACGCCTGGACGTGCGCGAGCATCGACGGGTCGCCGGTCGCCTTGGCCACCGCCACGCCGGCGTTGACGCCGTCGCGAACCGGATTCACGTCCAGTTCGCCCAGTTCGGACCGGTACCGGGTGGCGAGGACGGTACCGAGCACCGCGACCCCGATCGTGCCGCCCGCCTGTCGCAGCGCCTGGATCAGTGCCGAGCCGGAACCGGACCGTTCGGTGGACAACGCGCCCAGGGCGGCCCCCATCGCCGCGGGCATCACGAAACCCATTCCCGCGCCGACGAGTGCGATCCACGTCGCGGTGAACCAGTACGCGGACTCGACGGACGTCAGGGCGCCGGTCGCGAGACCCACGATGAGCAGGGCGAACCCGATGACGATGACCGGCCGGGCACCGGCCCGCCGCAGCAGTTGGTCGCAGAGTCGGGTGCCGACCAGCAGTCCGCCGATCAACGGCAGCAGGCGGAGGCCGCTGCCCAGGGCGTCCACCCCGAGCACGGCCTGAAAGTACTGCGGCACCGTGAAGAACAGCCCGAACATCCCGAAGTTGACCAGGGTCGTGAAGATCGTGCCCCAGCGGAATCCGGGGCTGGCGAACAACGACGTGTCGATCAGCGGGTGCCGCGACCGCCGTTCCCACATCGCGAACAGCCCGAGCACGACCACCGACGCCGCGATCGACGTCAAGGCCAGTGCGTCGCCCCAGCCGTCCTGGCCGGCCTTGATGAAACCATAAGTGAGGCTGAGTAATCCGAGAGACGACAGCACGGCGCCGAGGTAGTCGGTGGTCGAGCGCTCCTCGCTGCGCGATTCCGGCACCAGGGTGGCGACGGCGATCGCGCCGACGACGACCAGCGGCACGTTGATCAGGAACACCGATCCCCACCAGAAGTGCCCGAGCAGCCACCCGCCGAGAATCGGGCCCAGGGGCAGGCCGATCGCGGTGGACGTCACCCAGATGGTCAGTGCCCGCGACCGTTCGTCCGCGTCGGGGAACAGGACGGGCAGGACGGCCATCGACAGCGGCATCATCACCGCGGCTCCCAGTCCGAGGAGGGTGCGGCCGGCGATCAGCTGACCCGACGTGCTCGCGTAGCTGCAGAGCAGCGACGCGGCACCGAACAGGACGAGTGCGCCGAGCAGCATTTTCTTGCGGCCGTATCGGTCGCCGAGCGCCCCGGCGGGCAGCAGCGCCGCGGCGAGGACCAGGGTGTATGCCGAACTGAACCACTGCAGTTGCGAGTTGTCGGCGCCGAGATCGACCGCGAGGGTCGGTAGCGCCACCGTCAGGACCGTGATGTCGAGTCCGATGGTCAGCATGGCCACGGACAGGGCGCCGAGCGCCCACCAGCGCCGGGGAAGGACTTCGATGACCGTCGTTCCACTCATGACAGCTCCACTCGAAAGAAAGTTACTATATTTTGATAGTAACTTTCACTTTGTGACTGTCAAGGGGTCGACGGTGGTCAGCGTCGGCGCAACTGCAGCGTGAAGCCCTCCGGCATGAGAGTGAGCCGCTCGGCGACCTTCAGCCGATAGTCGGGGTCGCCCGCGATGTCGTACCGCCGCAGGATCGTGCCGAGCACCAGGACCGCCTCGTGGATGGCGAACTGCCGTCCGATGCAGGCCCGCTCGCCGGTCCCGAACGGTTTGTACACGTGTGCGGGACGGGACCGGATGCGCTCGGGCAGGAAATGGTCGGGGTCGAACGCCTCCGGGTTCTCACCCCACACGGGGTCGCGGTGCAGGGCGGGGATGAGGACGAGCACCCAGTCGCCGACCTTCATCGGGTACTTGCCGATGAGGGTCGTGTCGACCGTCGCCTCCCGGCCGTACGCGGGTGCCGTCGGCCACAGCCGCAACGACTCGTCCAGCACCCGGCGCACGTAGCGAAGTTTGGCGACCTGCTCGAACGCGGGTTCCTCGTCGCCCCACACCGCATCGACCTCCGCCTGCGCCTTCGCGAGGACGTCGGGATGCCGCGACAGGTAGTACAGGGCGAACGACAATGCCCCGGAGGTGGTTTCGTGTCCCGCGACCAGGAACGTCACCACCTGGTGGCGGATGTTCAGCTCGTCGATCCGGTTGGGGTCGTCCTCCCGGGCCGCCCGCAGCATGAGTTCGAGCAGGTCTTCGGGGCCGGCCTCGGCGCTGTCGCGGCGGGCGCGGATCACCTCGTCGACGACCTCGGCCATGTGTTCCAGGTTGGCGACGTTGCGGCGATCCGACCGCCGCACCAGCAGCCGTCCGAGCGGTGTGGATTTCACGAACGTGGTGCGCTGCGAATGGCTCAGCGCACCGACCATCGCCTGCACGAACGGGTGCGGCCGTTCCCGGGTGAACGAGTCGAAGGAGTAGCTGAACCCGGTCCGGCCGATGGTCTCGAGCGTCAGTTTCGTCATGTCGGAGGACACGTCGACGGGGGTGCCGCCCGTGCGGGTGTCCCAGTGTTCCGTCAATTCGCCTGCGACGTCGAGCATCGTGTGGTGATACGACCGCATCGCGGATTTCGTGAACGCCGGGGCGAGCAGGTTGTGCGCCTTGCCCCAGTTCGGCTCGTGGTTGTACGCGGTGAACAACCCGTCGCCGCCGACCTCGCGCAGCGACGCGACGCCGGGCGCCAGGTGCTTCGCGAACCGCGATTCGTCGGACAGTTCCGCGACCATATCTGCACCGGACGCGAACACGAACTTGTTGCCGAGGACGTTGCGCTCGAAGATGGGCCCGAGCCTGCGGCCGATCTCCATCGAATTCTGCACGGGAGTGCGGATGCTGAGCCCGAACACGTCGCCGAAGACGGGAAGCCGCCATCGGGGATGCGGGATCGTCGCCTCGGCTGTGGTGTGCAGTGATTCGACGCTCATTGTCGACCCCCGTGTCGATGTGGCCCGCGTTACTGAATTGATGTCTAGTACGCAAGGTACGCCTTACTGAACCGGTGTCAAGCAGTACGGTGGCTGGCATGACCAGCGCCCGCCGTCGACTCGCCCCCGAGCAGCGCCGCGCGCAGTTGCTCGACATCGGCGCGCGGCTGTTCGCGGACCGCCCCTACGAGGACGTGTGGATCGAGGAGGTCGCCGAACTCGCCGAGGTGTCGCGCGGATTGATGTACCACTACTTCCCGACGAAGCGGGACTTCTTCGCCGCGATCGTCGAACGCGAATCCGAACGACTGCTCGAGGTGACGGCCCCCGACGCCGATCTGCCCGTCGAGGAACAGGTCGCCGCCGGTCTCGCCGCGTACTTCGAGCACGTCGCCGGACACCGGCACGGAGTCCGGGCCATCAATCACGGTGCGCTGTCGGCCGACGCCGACATCCGCGCCATCGTCGAACGGGAACTCGACGCCCAGCAGCGCCGCATCGTCGACGCGCTCGATCCGCCCGCCGGCGAGCGTGAACTCGTCGGCGTCGCGGTGCGCGGCTGGATCGCCTTCGTCCGCGCCGTCTGCATGGACTGGCTCGACCACCCCGCGATCGCCGAGAGCGAGTTACGGGAACTCTGCCTCCGCGCGCTGCGGGGCATGCTGGATGGACGGCTCGACTGAGCCGCCCACCGGTCAGCGTTCAGCGGTGGGGGAGCCCAGCTCCGCCGACAGTGCACGGCACCGTGCGACCAGGACGAGACCGTGCTGCGCACACAGTGCGTCGTCGAGGCGGAACGTCGGACCGATGACGCTGAGGGCGCCCACGATCCGGCCCACCGCGTCGTAAATGGGGGCGGCCACACCTGTCGAGTGGTCCTCGAGGGTGTCGTGGGCGATCGCGTATCCCTCGCTCTGCAGGTCGCCTCGCAGTGCGGCGCCGACGGCCGTGCCCACGAGCGGCACCGTCTGACCCACCCAGCCCATGTGCCGGATCGCGTGGGTGCCCTCGATCTGCGCGAGGTAGAGGGCGGTGCCCTTCGGCCCGTGCGTCGACAGGTACGTGGATTCGCGGGTTTCCTCCGCGATCGCGACCATCGCGGGCCGGGCCCGGGACAGCAGTTGGTTGTCGCTGATCGCCCGGGCGCCGATCTGGAGAAGTCGCGGTCCGGCCCGGTACACGTTGTCGTCGCCGCGCACGAGGAATTCGCTCTGCTCCATGCTGCGGATCAGGCGCAGCGCGGTACTCGTGGCGAGGCCGGCGGCTTTCGCGGCGTCGCCGAGCGTCAGCCCGCCCTGCTCGGTGATCGCGCCGAGCAGTTCGAAGGTGCGGCTCGCGCTGCGGGTCACATCTCCGGGGGCCATGAGTCGTCTCCTGACGGTCGCGGGTGTCGGCGTGAATCTACCGTGAGGAGATCTCGGACAGCAGGGACTGCCGGTGTTCGTCGAGCAGCGGGCTGCGGCGGACCCCGGGGCGTGCGCTGTCGCCGAACACGACCGGCTGCCGCACGTAGTCGATGGTTCCCGCGACCGGATGCTCGAACGATTCGACGAGTCCCCGGTGCCTGCTCTGCTCGGACGACAGCGCCTGTTCGACGTTCCAGATCTCGGAGGTCGCCAGTCCGGCCGCGCCGAGGATCGCGACCACCTCGGCGACCGTCTTGTCCTTCGCCCAGATCTCGATCTCGGTGCGCAGGGCGGGTTCGTGATCGGTGCGGGAGGTGTCGTCGGCGAACCGGGTGTCGCCGAGAAGGTCTGCGCGATCCATGGTGTGCGCGAGCTTCTCGAACCCGGACTGGCTGGCGACGGCGAGGACGAACAGGCCGTCCGACGCCCGGTACGTGTCGAACGGGGTGGAGACGGGATGCCGATTGCCCACCCCGGCCGGCGCGACCCCGGACGCCTGCAGCTGACTGTGCGCGGTGGGGAGCATCGCCAGCATGCTGTCGAACATGGCGACGTCGAGATGGTGTCCCACACCCGTTTCGCGGGTTCCGACCAGTGCGGAGCTGATGCCCCAGGCCGCGAACAGTCCCGCGACGAGGTCGCCGAACGATTCACCGAGCCGGGTCGGGCCGGATGCGGGTGAACCGGTGATGCTCATGATCCCCGACATCGCTTGCACGACGAGGTCGTAGGCGGCCGCACCCGCGAGCGGCCCGTCCTGCCCGAAACCGGAGATGGACGCGTAGACGAGCCGGGGATTGCGGGCGTGGACGGTGTCGTAGTCGATGCCGAGCCGGGTGGTCACGCCGGGCCGGAAGTTCTCGACGAGGACGTCCGCCGTGTCGATCAGGTCGAGCAGGACGGCCCGATCTGCCTCATCCTTGAGATTGAGTGCCAGCGAGCGCTTTCCGCGGTTCAGCACGTTGAAATAGATGCTCTCGCCGTCGCGGAACGGGCCGAGGTGCCGCGAGTCCTCGCCGGCGGCGGGCTCGATCTTGACGACGTCGGCGCCGGCGTCCGCGAGCAGCGCCGTGCAGTACGGCCCGGCCAGAACGCGGGAGAGATCGACGACGCGGATGCCGTCGAGGGGAGGGAGGGGAGGCATGACGGTCGGCCCTTCTCAGAATTCCGTCGAACGCGGCGACGGCGCGTTGGAGGCGATGGTGAGCAGCTGGATCTGCGACGTGCCCTCGAAGATCCGGAGGATCCGGCAGTCGCGGTAGAGACGTTCGATCTCGGATTCGCGCATGAACCCGGCGCCGCCGTGAATCTGCACGGTCTGGTCGACGATAGAGAAGCAGGCCTCCGTCGCCACGTACTTCGACACCGAGGCGGCACGGCGCAGGTCGGCGCCGGCATCCTTCACGTCCGCCGCCCAGTCCGCGGTGACCCGGGAGGCGACGAGTTGGGCGTCACACGCACCCAGCAGCAGCTGGATCGCCTGGAACTCGGCGATGGGGTGCCCGAACTGCTTGCGCTCGGCCGCGTAGGAGCGGCCCAGTTCCCAAGCGCGCAGCGCGATTCCGTTCGCCATCGCGGCCACGTCGATGCGGGCGCGGTTGAGGGCGGTGAGCGCGATGTTGCCGCCGCGGCCCTCCGTTCCCACCACCGCGTCGTGGGGCAGCACCACGTCGTCGAGGTAGACGGTGTACGTGGGCGCCGATCGGATGCCCAGCTTGTCCTGGGGCTCCGAGTAACTCACGCCGTGAGTGCCCTGGGGGAGGACGAACGCGGTGATGCCGCGGAAGCCCGCCGACGGGTCGGTCTTGGCGAACAGGACGACGAGGTCGGCCTCCTTGGCGTTGGAGATGTACGTCTTCGACCCCGACAGGTGCCACCCGTCGTCCTCGCGCCGCGCCGTCGTGCGCATCGACGCGATGTCGGAGCCGGCATCCGGTTCGGTGAGGGCGAACCCGGCGAGCAGTTCACCGGACGCGAGGCGGGGCAGCCACCGGCGCTTCTGCTCCTCGGTGCCGCCGACGAGGATCGGCTCGAGCCCCAGGTAGTGCGCGGTGTAGATCGAGGCGAGCGCGGCGTCGGTGCGGGCCACCTCCTCGACGGCGATCAGCTGCGTCTTGGTGGACATGCCCAGTCCGCCGAATTCCTCGGGCACCGAGATACCCATGAGGTCCTGTTCGCCCAGTCGCTTCACCAGTTCCGCCGGGAACTCCCGCGTCTCGTCGCGGAACGCCGCGCCGGGGTGGATCTCACGGTTGGCGAAGGCGCGCACTGCGCCGCGGAACTCGGCGGCATCGAGCAGCTGATCGGTCACGGGAACTCCTGTCGAAGATCGAGATTGCCATCTAGTGAAATAGCAATGCCACTTGGTGGCATTTCGACTATGAAGGAGAACGCCGAATTTGTCCAGGGGTCCCGGTGTCCACGGCAGTGAAGCGGGTACTCGACCACGGACCGGCCACCCGGTCGACGCGACCGGGCCGGCTACCACTGCGGAGGGAGGAATGATGCGCGCGATCACCCGAGGGATCGTCATCGCGGGAGCTGCGATCGGTGCCGCACTCGGCGGCGCAGGGACCTGTGTGGCCGAACCCGCGGTACCGTCCGGCACCTATCAGGGAACGACCACCGCACCCGCCGGAGAGTTGATCTGGAAGGGGAAGACTTTTCAGGGCGACACGGTCGTCAACAACTTCGCGTTCGGACTGACCGGACTCGCGGGCACGACTTCGCAGGACGGGAACGGAAACACCGTCATCGATTACAGCCCATCGGGTCTGGGGTTCCTGACCGACAGGATCTCCCCCAACGCGGACGGGAGCTACACCGGGGCCGTCTACGTGGGCGGCAACCAGGTGGGAAGTTTCGGCCTCTCGAGGTAGCTCTCCCAAGGCCTGCTACGACAACGAGGCCGCACCTCTCGGGTGCGACCTCGTCGTCACAGTGTCATCGGGGCGTCTGTCAGACGGCCCGTACGTTCTGGGCCTGCGGGCCCTTCTGGCCCTGTCCGACCTCGAACTCCACCCGCTGGTTCTCCTCCAGCGACTTGTAGCCGCTGCCCGAGATCTCGGAGTAGTGAACGAACACGTCCGCGCTACCGTCGTCCGGCGCGATGAATCCGAAGCCCTTCTCGCTGTTGAACCACTTCACAACACCCTGCGCCATACCGTTCACTCCCTGAGTTGCCGCCCGGGATCTCACATCGAGATCCCGTTCGCGTAAATCTCATCCTGTCATCTAGCCGCTTGTGCTTCCAGTGGTAGGCCCACGAATCCTCCGGATCCGGGGCTCCTGGGAGGTCATGGGCAAGAAATTTCCTCCACAGGACCGATGATTCTGCCCGTCGGGGGCAGTCCTACCTGCGACCGACAATCACCTGCAACGAGGAGAACTCGATGAATTCCGCATCGACCGCCACCGCCCACGCCCGGACCCTCGACGTTCCCGGGGCCAGTTTGTACTACGAGGTGAGAGGGTCGGGGCCTGTCGTGGTGCTCGTCGGCGCCCCGATGGACGCCGACGCCTTCGCGCCCGCGGCCGATCTGCTGGCCGCCGAATACACCGTGCTGACGACGGACCCGCGGGGCATCCGCCGCAGCCCGGTCGACGACCGCGACCGCGATTCGACCCCGGAGATGCGCGCCGACGACCTCGCCCGGCTGCTGACGCACCTCGACGCGGGTCCTGCCGTGGTGTTCGGTTCCAGCGGCGGCGCCGTCAGCGCGCTGGCGCTCGTGCAGGCGCATCCGGAACTGGTGCACACCGTGGTGGCTCACGAGCCGCCGCTGGACGAACTGCTCGACGACCGCGAGGAACTGCGCGTGAAGACTGACGAGATCATCGACACCCACCTCGGCGGCGACGTCGTGGGGGCGTGGAGGAAGTTCCTGGATCTGGCGAACATCCACCTGCCCGAGGAGGTGTTCCAGCAGATAGTCGGGGGCGAGCGGGACGAGCAGGCGAAGGCGGACGATCACTTCCAGCACGCACACATGCTGCGCCCGACCACCCGCTGGTGCCCGGACGTCGCGGCGTTGCGCTCGGCGTCCACCCGCGTCGTGGTCGGTATCGGCGTGGAGTCGGGAGGTCAACTCTGCGACCGGACGTCGCGGGCGCTCGCCGTCGAACTGGGCGTCGAGCCCACACTGTTCCCGGGTGATCACATCGGTTTCGCCCACGACCCGGCCGCGTTCGTCACCCGCCTGCGCGCAGTGCTGCGGGAGGGCTGAGCGCAGGCTGCCCGGGAGACCTCAGCCGACGATCGGAATGCGCTTCGTGGCGATCCGGTGGATGAACCGGGCGGCGGTGCGGGCGGTGCGGTTGTCGATGTCGAACGACGGATTGAGCTCGGCGACATCGACGACCGCGAGTTTTCCGCTGGCGGCGACGGCGTCGCACACGAACTGGATCGTCTCCGCGGGCACCCCGTACGCGGCGGGAGCGCTCACGCCCGGCGCGACCGCGGCGGGCAGGACGTCGAGGTCGATGGTGAGGTAGACGAGATCGACGTCCGACAGGAACTCGCTGACGAAGACGGCCACCCGGTGCCGGTCGGAGACCGAGCACTCGTCGTCCAGGAGGTACCGGACGTCGTATCCGCGTGCGGTGTCGAACAGCGCGGTGGTGTTGCTGGGCTGGCTGATGCCGAGCACGGAGTACTGCAGGGTGGTGCCCGCCGCGTGTTCCCGTTCGAGGATCTGCCGGAACGGTGTGCCCGAACTCGGCACCGGATCGGACCGCAGGTCGAAGTGCGCGTCCAGGTTCAGGATCCCGACCCGTTTGCGCGGGGTCCGGACCGCCGCCTGCGCCAGACCGAGGTACGTCCCGAACGCCACCTCGTGGCCGCCGCCGAGGACCACGGGGAACTGGCCGGCGTCGAGCGTCGCGGCAACCACCGCGCCCAGCGCCTCCTGCCCGGATTCGAGACGATTGTCGGTGACCGCGACGGTGCCGGCGTCATAGGCGCGGAGCGGTTCGGCGAGCGCCATCGACGACAGCGCGCTACGCAGCGCGTCCGGACCGCGGGACGCGCCGCGGCGTCCCTTGTTCCGTTCCACACCCTCGTCGCTGGAGAATCCGATGAACACGCAGGCGCCCGGCTCCGCGCCGTCCCGGAGCGGGGACACCGCCTGGTGCCAGCGGAGGTGGTGACTCGACGTGCCGTCCATCCTGCCGACCCAGGGGGGTGGCGGTATCAACAGGTTCTCCATCATCGCAATGCCCTCGCTTTCTCGTGACCGACGTGCGCGGACCAGGCGAGTTCGCCGCCCCGCCACACGTCGCTGATCAGGGGGACGCCGGGCCGGTAGGCCAGGTGCAGGTACGACGGCGCGTCGAGGGCGAGGGCGTCGGCCCGCGCTCCGGGACGCAGGACCCCGACGTCGGCGCGTTGCAGCGCGCGGGCGCCGCCCGCCGTCGCCGCCCAGATGGCTTCGTCCGGGGTCATGTGCATGTCCCGCACCGCGATCGCGATGCAGAACGGCAGGCTGGTGGTGTAGCTGGTGCCGGGGTTGCAGTCCGCACCGAGCGCGACCGTGACACCGGCGTCGAGCAGGGCCCGGGCATCGGGGTACTTGTTGCGGGTCGAGAAGTCCGCGCCGGGCAGGAGGGTCGCCACCGTCGAACTCTGCGCGAGCGCGTCGATGTCGGCCTGCGTGGTGTAGCAGACGTGGTCGACGGACGCGGCGCCGAGTTCGACGGCGAGCTGAACTCCGGGCCCCTCGCGGAGCTGGTTGCCGTGGACGCGGGGGATCAGCCCCTTCGCCATTCCGGCGGTGAGCACGGCGTGCGCCTGATCGCGGTCGAACGCGCCGGTCTCGCAGAACACGTCGATCCATTTCGCCTGCGGTGCACAGGCGTCGATCATCTCCGAGCACACCATGGCGACGTAGTCGTCGGCGCGGCCCGCGTATTCCGGTGGCGGAACGTGCGCGGCGAGCAGCGTCACCTCGTCGGTGAGGGACGCCGCGATCCGCGTGCTGCGCAGTTCGTGTGCCACCGTCTGCCCGTAGCCGGTCTTGCATTCCACGGTGGTGCTGCCCGACCGCAGCGACTCGTCCAGCAGCCGGCGCGTGTTCGCCTGCAGTTCTTCGTCGGTGGCGTTCCGCGTCGCCTCGATCGTGTTGCGGATGCCACCCGCCGCATACGGCTGCCCGGCCATGCGGGCCGCGAATTCCTCCGCGCGTTCCCCGCCGAACACCAGGTGCGAGTGGCTTTCGACGAAGCCCGGCAGCACGGCGCGGCCGTCGAGATCGTGCCCGACGTCCGCGGCAGGCGCCGCGTCGGTGCTGCCGACCCAGGCCACCACGCCGCCGTCGAAGACGACGGCGGCGTCGCGGATCAGCCCGAGCGGACCTTCCCCCACTGTCGGGTCGTTGGTCACCAGGGTGCCGATGCCGGTCAGCGCTGTGGAGCGGGAGGTGTTCGCTGTCACTGCTGTTCCTTCCAGTGGTTCGAAGATACGGTCGCTCGGGCGGTTGGTCATCCCTCGGACATCGGCACGCGGACGCCGCGCTCGCGGGCGACGTCGGCGGCGTGGTCGTAGCCGGCGTCGACGTGCCGGATGACGCCCATGCCGGGGTCGTTGGTCAGGACCCGCTCCAGCTTCTCCGCGGCCAGGTCGGTGCCGTCCGCGATGCACACCTGACCGGCGTGGATGGACCGGCCCATGCCGACCCCGCCGCCCTGGTGGATGGACACCCAGGACGCGCCCGACGCGGTGTTGACGAGTGCGTTGAGCAGCGGCCAGTCGGCGATCGCGTCGGAGCCGTCGAGCATCGACTCGGTCTCGCGGTACGGCGACGCGACCGATCCGGAGTCGAGGTGGTCGCGGCCGATGGCGACGGGCGCGGACAGCTCACCGGACGCCACCATCTCGTTGAACTTCAGGCCGGCCTTGTGCCGTTCGCCGTAGCCGAGCCAGCAGATCCGGGCCGGCAGACCCTCGAACGCCACCTTTTCGCCTGCCATCGTGATCCAGCGCTTCAGGTGCTCGTTCTCGGGGAACAGTTCGAGGATCGCCTTGTCGGTGGCCTCGATGTCCTTCGGGTCGCCCGACAGCGCGGCCCAGCGGAACGGGCCGAGGCCCTCCTCGAACAGCGGACGGATGTAGGCGGGAACGAATCCGGGGAAGTCGAACGCGCGGTCGTAGCCGGCCTTGCGGGCCTCGTCGCGGATGGAGTTGCCGTAGTCGAACACCTCGGCGCCCTTGTCGAGGAAGCCGACCATCGCGGCGACGTGGCGGGCCATCGACGCGCGGGAGTCCTCGGTGAACTTCACCGGGTCCTTGTCGGCCATCGCCTTCATGTCGGCGAAGTCGATGCCGAGCGGCAGGTACGACAGCGGGTCGTGTGCCGACGTCTGGTCGGTGACGATGTCGATGGGGGCGTTCATGGCCAGCAGTTCGGGGAAGATCTCCGCGGCGTTGCCCTCGAGGCCGATGGACAGCGGACGCTTCGCGTCGCGGGCCTCGGTCGCCAGACGCAGGGCGTCGTGGATGTCGGTGGCCTTGGTGTCGAGGTACTTGTGCGCGATGCGGCGGTCGATGCGGGTGACATCGCAGTCGACGCAGATCGCGACGCCGTCGTTCATCGTGACGGCGAGGGGCTGGGCGCCGCCCATGCCGCCGAGTCCCGCGGTCATGGTGATGGTGCCGGCGAGCGAGCCACCGAAGCGCTTGCGGGCGACGGCGCCGAACGTCTCGTACGTGCCCTGCAGGATGCCCTGCGTGCCGATGTAGATCCAGGATCCGGCGGTCATCTGCCCGTACATGATCAGGCCGAGGGCGTCGAGCTTGCGGAACTCTTCCCAGTTGGCCCAGTCGCCCACCAGGTTCGAGTTCGCGAGCAGGACGCGGGGCGCCCACTCGCTGGTGCGGAACACACCGACCGGCTTGCCGGACTGCACCAGCATCGTCTCGTCCGACTTCAGGGTCTTCAGCGTCCGGACCATCGCGTCGAACGCTTCCCAGCTGCGCGCGGCCTTGCCGGTGCCGCCGTAGACGACGAGGGAGTCGGGGTGCTCGGCGACCTCGGGGTCGAGGTTGTTCATCAGCATGCGCAGGGCGCCTTCTTGCTGCCAGCCGAGGGTCGTCAGTTCGGTGCCGCGGGGCGCCGACACGTGGCGGGGTCCGGAAACCGGAGGCGTCGTGGTGGTCATGTCGTGTACTCCTTGATGGTCGAACGAGAGAGGTGGAAGAGTCTGGGGTTCAGCGTGATTCACTGTCGTGTATCAGCCATGGCGGTGTGTTTCGGGTAGATCATGGCCGGGGGCGGGTTGCTGCTGCGCTTCGCGAGCGGGTAGTAGATCGCGGCGGTGAAGACGATGCCGACGATCCAGGAGATGTCCGCGCCGCCGAGCATGTCCGTCACGGGGCCGGTGTAGAGCTTCTGTGCGAGGAACGGGATCTGCGCGACGACGCCGATGGCGTAGCAGCTCATCGCGGTCTTGTTCCAGCGGCCGTAGCGGCCCGCCGGGTCGTACAGGGCCGGGATGTCCACGCGCTCCTTGGAGATGAGGTAGTAGTCGATCAGGTTGATGGCACTCCAGGGGGTGAAGACCATCAGCAGCACGAGGACGAAGTTCTTGAAGTTGTTGAGGAAGTCGGCGCTGGCACCGATCGCGATCAGCATCGACACGGCGACGAACCCGATGATGTACAGGCTGCGGGCGCGGGTCGAGATGCGTGACTGTCCGTTGAATGCGGTCACGGTGGTGAGGATCGACATGAATCCGCCGTACGCGTTGAGGCAGTTGACGGTGAGCTTTCCGACGAGGATCACCAGGTAGATCATCAGGGCGATGACGGCGGGTCCGGCGAGTTCGCCGATGAAGCCGACCTGGTCACTGAGGAACGCGTCGCCGGCGACGGCGGCGACGAGCGCGCCCAGCGTCATCGACCACTGCGAGCCGATCACGCTGCCCGCGAACGTCGACCAGAACGTCTTCCGCTCGCTCGTCGAGCGCGGCAGGTAGCGGGAGTAGTCGGCGACGTACGGTCCGAACGTCAGCTGCCAGCCGGCTCCGAGCGAGATCGCGAGGAGGAAGGTGACGATGTCGAAGCCCTTGATCCCGACGAACGCGGCCACGTCGTATTCGGCGAACAGGCGGATCAGGAGGTAGGTGAAGCCGATGATGCCGACGACGGTCGCGACCTTGCCGACCACGTGGATGAGTTTGTACCCGGTCACCGCGACGAACGCGGTCATCGCGCCGAAGATGAGGATGCCGACGGTGGCGTTGTCGATGTGGAGGATCTCGTTCACGGCCTGACCGGCGAGGACGCTGCCGGTCGCGGCGAAGCCGAGATACATGAGGACGACGAGGATGAGTGGGAGCACGGCTCCGAGGACGCCGAACTGGGCCCGGCTCGAGATCATCTGCGGCAGGCCGAGGCGCGGCCCCTGAGCGGAGTGCAGGGCCATGACGGCACCGCCGAAGACGTTGCCGATCAGCAGGCCGACGATGGCCCACAGCGCGTCGGCGCCGAAGACGACCGCCAGGGCGCCGTCCACGATCGCGGTGATCTGCATGTTGGCGCCGAACCAGAGCGTGAACTGGCTGCGCGGAGATCCGTGGCGCTCGTCGTCCGGAACGACGTCGATGGTGCGACGCTCCGGCGCGAGGCTGATCTCGGGAGGTCCCTCGTGTGTCATGGCCTGTGTCTCTCTGTGACGAGTCCGGCAGCTTCTGGTCGGTCCCGGGTGCTCTGTCCCATGTCCTGAATCCAGTGTGCTCTGACTCACGTTTTTTATCGCCTTAGATGTATAGTCCTGTATAGACAACCCCCTGTCAAGCGTTCTCCAAGGACCCAGCCGAGAAGCGTGCCGGCCCGCCACTGCACCAGCCGGGAGTCCCGATGCTCCCGACGGAAGGTACTGACATGAGAGTAATTTCGACGTCCTCGCACCCGCTCGAGGGCGATGAGCAGCTGTTTTCCGACCAGGAGGCGCGTGAGCGTTTCCTCGACCTCTACCTCCGCACCGCAGGTCACCCCTACGCAGACAACGCGGATCCCGCGGCGCGCGATCGGATCGCGAACACACATCTCGAGACGGGACGGCACCGGAACCCCGGGACCGCGGTCGTGCGCGGCATCGACGCCGCGGACCCCAGCGGGATCGGACCCGCGGTGCAGATCGTCACCGACGACATGGCGCTGCTCGTCGAATCGGTACTTCTCACCGCGGCCAGGGTCGGTGCTCCCATCGAGGAGGCACTGCACCCGGTCGTCGCCGCCCGCCGCAAGGAGTCGGGCACCCTCACCGACGTGCGTCCGGCCACCGACGCGGCGACGGCGGAGTCCTGGATCCACGTGGGGCTTCGCTCCGACACCGACAGCACGGTCGTCACCGCACTCGTCGAATCCCTGACGGCCGTCCTCGCCGATGTCCGCCGGGTAAACGCGGATCTGGCGCGCATGCGCGAACTCCAGATCCAGGTGTCCGAGCAACTCGACGCGCAGGCCGGGCAGGACGCGCTGTCCGAAGAACTCCGCGAGGCCGCCGACTTCCTGCGCTGGTGCGAAGCGGGCAACTTCACCGTCCTCGGATACGCGCGATACGACGCCGACGGCGCACCCCGGGAAAGTCTCGGCGTCCTTCACGACCGGGAGGGCGATCGTGCGCCCGCCACCGAATCCGGTCCGGTCCTCGCGATCGGGCAGGCGGCACTCCCGGTATCCGTGCACCGTTCGTCGTATCCGTCCTTCGTCGGCGTCCGGGCCGCAGGGGAGGAACACCGCTTCGTCGGCGTATTCACGCCCGCGGGCAGGCACGAGAACGTCCTCGACATCCCGGGTGCGGGCCGCCGGGTGCGGGCCCTGCTCGACCGCGCCGGATTCGACATCGACTCCTTCTCCGGGCAGGCCGTGCTGCAGGTCGTGCAGGCGCTGCCGCTGACCGAGTTGTTCGCCGCGAGCCCGGACTCGTTGCATTCGGCGCTCACCGAGGTCGCCGGCATCACCGCGCGCGAACACATTCACCTCTTCCTCCGCACGGAAGTTCCCGGCGACAGCATGTCGGCGCTGGTGTTCATCCCCCGCGACCGGTACAACACGCGGACGCGCCTGGCGGCCCAGCGGGTCCTCCTGGACGAGTTGAACGGCACCGCCGTCGAATACACCACGAACGTGTCCGAGTACCCGCTGGCGATGGTGCATTTCACGATGCGCGTCCCCGCGGACACCGAGGTGACGGACACACGGCGACTGGACATTCAGCGCCGGATCGCCCGGGCCTGCCGGACCTGGGAAGACCGATTCCGCACGGGCGGCGACGACGAACTCGGCGCCACGTTCGAACGCGAACTCCTCGCACACTATTCGGAGAACTTCCCCGCGGTGTACAAGCACGACTTCGACGCCCGGCGCGCCCGGACGGACGTGGCGGTGTTCGAGACACTGACGGACGGGGCGATCGAGACGCGGCTCGACACGCAGGCCGCCGACTGGCGCTTCACCTTTTTCGTCGGCGGCGCCCCCGCCTCCCTCAGCGATGTGCTCCCGATCCTGCAGAGCATGGGCGTCGCGGTTCTCGACGAGCGCCCGTACACGGTCGCGAACAGTCGCGGAACCGTGTGCTGGATGTACGAATTCGGGATTCGCCACGCAGCGGCCGGGCCGGTGGACGACGCACTGCCGCACCGCTTCACGGAGACGTTCGCCGCGGCCTGGGAATTGCGGGCGGAGACGGACAGTTTCAACGAACTCGTACTCCGGGCCGGCCTCGACTGGCGGGAGGTGGAGGTGCTGCGGGCCTACGCGCGCTACCTCCGGCAGGGCGGGTTCCCGTACAGCCAGAACCACATCGCGACGGTCCTCGGGGATCATCCGAAGATCTCGCAGGCGCTGATCCGGTTGTTCGCCGCGAGATTCGATCCGGACGCCGCGACCGAGTCCGGCGACCTGATCGGCCCGCTGGAAACGGCGATCGGCGACGTGCTCGGTCTCGACGCCGATCGCATCCTGCGCGCCTACCTCAACGTGGCCCTGGCGACGCTGCGCACCAACCGCTACGTCCGCGCGGGCCGGGAACGGTCGGTCCTGTCGTTCAAATTCGATCCGCAGCGGATCCCCGAATTGCCGCAGCCGCGGCCCCGCTTCGAGATCTACGTCTACTCGCCATGGGTCGAGGGTGTGCACATGCGGTTCGGTGCCGTCGCGCGGGGCGGCCTGCGGTGGTCCGACCGCAAGGAGGACTTCCGCACCGAGGTGCTCGGCCTGGTGAAGGCGCAGGCGGTCAAGAACTCGGTGATCGTGCCCGTCGGCGCGAAGGGCGGGTTCGTCGTCGCCCGCCCACCGGCCCCCACCGGCGACGCGGCGCGGGACCGTGACGCGCAGCGCGCCGAGGGCGTGCGCTGCTACCGCAGTTTCATCAGCGGACTGCTGGACGTCACCGACAACGTGGACCTCGCGACCGGCGCCGTGATCCCGGCGCCGCGGGTGGTGCGGCACGACGGCGACGACACCTACCTCGTCGTCGCCGCGGACAAGGGCACCGCGACGTTCTCCGACATCGCGAACGACGTTGCGGCGCAGTACGGTTTCTGGCTCGGGGACGCGTTCGCGTCCGGCGGATCCGTCGGCTACGACCACAAGGCGCTCGGCATCACCGCCCGCGGCGCGTGGGAGAGCGTGAAACGGCACTTCCGGGAGATGGGGATCGACACCCAGTCGGAGGAGTTCACCGCCGTCGGGATCGGCGACATGAGCGGCGACGTGTTCGGCAACGGAATGCTGGCCAGCCCGCACATCCGGCTCGTCGCCGCGTTCGACCACCGGCACGTGTTCCTCGACCCGAACCCCGACGCGGCCACCTCCTTCGCGGAACGGGAACGGCTGTTCGCGATGCCGCGGTCGTCGTGGGCGGATTACGCACCCGACCTGATCAGCGCGGGCGGCGGTGTGTGGGAACGATCGAGGAAGAGCGTTCCGGTCAGTGAGGAGGCGCGGCGCGCGCTCGGGCTGGCGCCCGGGACCACCGAACTGTCGCCACCCGACCTGGTGCGCGCGATCCTGCGGGCGCCGGTGGATCTGCTGTGGAACGGCGGGATCGGCACGTACGTGAAGGCGGGCACCGAAACCCACCTCGACGTCGGAGACAAGGGCAACGACGGCGTCCGGGTGGACGGCGCCGACGTCCGGGCGCGGGTGATCGGTGAGGGCGGCAACCTCGGCCTCACCCAGCTGGGACGCATTGAATTCTCCCGCAACGGCGGTCGGATCAACACGGACGCGCTCGACAACTCGGCGGGCGTGGACTGCTCCGATCACGAGGTCAACATCAAGGTCCTGCTCGACGCCCTCGTCAGCGGCGGCCGTCTCGCCGCGGAGGACCGCGCGGGTCTGCTCGCCGAGATGTCCGGGGAGGTGTCGCGTCTCGTGCTGTCCGACAACGTCGCCCAGAACGACGTGCTGGGCACGAGCCGGGCCGACGCCGCCGCGTCGCTCGCGGTGCACGGACGGCTCATCGGCCACCTGGAGGGCCGCTACGGTCTGGACCGCGCCATCGAGGTGCTGCCGTCCCGGAAGGAGATCGCCGCCCGGGAACGCGCGGAGGCGGGACTCACCTCGCCGGAACTCGCGACGCTCATGGCGCACGTCAAACTGGCGCTGAAATCGGATCTGCTGGCCGGCGACCTGCCCGACAGCCCGGCGTTCTCTGATGCCCTCGCCGGGTACTTCCCGCGCAGACTGCGGGAGTCGTTCGGCGACGCCATCGGCGAACACCCGCTGCGCCGCGAGATCGTCGCGACGGTCCTCACCAACGACGTCGTCGACAACGGCGGCATCACGTACGCCTTCCGGCTGGGGGAGGAGGCCGGTGCCAGCGGTGCCGACGCCGTGCGCGCGTTCGCGGTGGTCTCGGAGGTGTTCGACCTGCCGTCGCTGCGCCGCGACATCCGGGACGCAGACCTCGACGCCGCACTCTCGGACGAGTTGACGCTGTTCACCCGGCGGCTGCTCGACCGGGCGTCGCGGTGGATGCTCACCCGCAGGCCCCAGCCGCTGGCGG
Source organism: Rhodococcus sp. NCIMB 12038 (assembly GCF_002165735.1). Classification (NCBI taxonomy): domain Bacteria; kingdom Bacillati; phylum Actinomycetota; class Actinomycetes; order Mycobacteriales; family Nocardiaceae; genus Rhodococcus; species Rhodococcus sp. NCIMB 12038. The sequence continues at coordinate 79,125 of NZ_NHML01000011.1, read as the reverse complement.
TCGGGGCGGAGATCAGCCGATTCCGTGACCTGGTCGCGGACCTGACACCGCATGTCGCCGGCTGGCTGTGCGGCGAGGACGCGGAAAGCCTCCGCAGTCGCACGGCCGCGCTGGTGGCCCGCGGTGTCCCCGCCGACCTGGCCGGGCGTGTCCAACTGCTGCTCGACCGGTTCGCGCTGCTCGACATCGTCGAGATCGCCGACATCACCCAACGCGACCCCCGCGAGGTGGCCGAGGTGTACTACCGGCTCGGGGAGTGCCTCGGGCTGGTCCACCTCCTGGTGGGGGTCTCGCAGCTGGGACGAGGTACGCGGTGGAACGCGCTGGCCCGGTTGTCGTTGCGCGACGAGTTGTACGACACGGTGCGGGCCCTGTGCCTCGATGTGATCGCGGGCAGCGAGATCGCGGACACGGCGGAACAGAAGATCGGGGAGTGGGAGGACCGCAATGCCGCCCGGCTGGCGCGGGCCCGCCACACCCTCGATGCCGTCACGGAATCGGGTGAGCACGACCTGGCCGCTCTCTCCGTCGCGACCAGGCAGCTCCGCAGCATGGTGAGGTGACATCGGGCGCACCGCGCGATTGCGGCTTACCCGTGCAGTCGGCCGATAGACTGCAAAAGGCCGACTGCACGGGAAGTTCGTCGGTGCCGCAGAGGAATGGGTGTCAGTGGTAGAGATCGCAGTAGTCGACGCGGAGCTTGCTGCGTTGTACAACGGACCGGGGACGGAGTCGGCCCCGGCGTACGAACGCGTCAAGCACCTGATCGTGTCGCAGATCAACGCCGGCCGCTGGCAGGAGGGCGATCAGCTGCCCTCGGAGAACCAGCTCGTCGGCGCTCTGGGGCTGTCCCGCATGACCATCAACCGCGCGTTGCGCGAACTCAGCGCCGAGGGTCTCGTGGTGCGCCTGATGGGGGTGGGCACGTTCGTGGCGGCCACGAAGACGGCGTCGCCGCTGTTCGAGGTCAAGAACATCGCGGACGAGATCCAGCAACGCGGGCACCGCCACCGAACCGAAGTGGTGTACGTGCGTGAGGAAGACGCCGATCCGGCCAACGCCTTCATCCGGGATTCGATCCGCGGCAAGGTGTTCCACTCCCTGATGATCCACTACGAGGACGACACCCCGATCCAGCTCGAAGACCGGTTCGTCAATCCCGCCGAGGCGCCCGGGTATCTCGATCAGGACTTCACCCAGCAGACGCCCAATCACTATCTGAGCGTGGAAGCTCCGCTGACGAGGGGCGAGCACGTCGTCGAAGCGATCCTCGGATCGCCCGACGAATGCCGCCTCCTCCACATCGAGCGTTCCGAACCCTGCCTGCTGATCCGGCGCCGCACCTGGTCGTCCCGAGGGCTCGTCAGCGCAGCGCGTCTCGTGCACCCCGGTTCGCGGAACCGGCTCGAAGGGACATTCGGGACGGGCTGATCGGGGATCCGGAGGGCCCTGCGTGTTGTGTCGAGCAGGTGCTCGTTCGAACGTCGGAACAGAAGAATTGATGCGGGTCGGTGGGGCTGATGCCCGGGAACCATCGACCCGCACCATCTGCACCGTTTGACGCACCGATCCGACAATCGTCATCGGACGGGGTAAACGGGGAACGCACTGGTCAGGGAGTTCCGGTCAACGGCCGGCACTCGGGACGTTCCGATCAGCGTTCCGTGAATGAGTGCAGACGGATCAGCCCCTACTCGCAGGTCAGGGGATGCACCTGACCTGCGAGTAGGGAGAAGAGGCCAGCTCGCTGTCCTGTCCTGCCCTACGGGCTAAACCGGTATATGTGATCGTTCGGACTGATCCGCACCATGCGCGGGTTGGGTCAGAGGTTGCCGCGTTTGTCCTGCTCGCGCTCGATCGATTCGAACAGGGCCTTGAAGTTGCCCTTGCCGAAGCCGAGGGAGCCGTGGCGTTCGATGATCTCGAAGAACACCGTCGGCCGGTCGCCGAGAGGACGGGTGAAGATCTGCAGCAGGTAGCCGTCCTCGTCGCGGTCGACGAGGATGCCCCGCTTCTGCAGTTCCTCGACGGGAACGCGGACCTGGCCGATGCGGGCACGCAACTCGGGGTCCTCGTAGTAGGCGTCGGGGGTGGAGAGGAATTCGACCCCTTCCTTGCGTAGTTCGTCGACGGTGCGCAGGATGTCGCCCGTGGCCAGGGCCAGATGCTGGGCGCCCGGTCCCTGGTAGAAGTCGAGGTATTCGTCGATCTGCGAGCGCTTCTTGGCGATCGCCGGTTCGTTGAGCGGGAACTTCACGCGGTGGTTGCCGTTGGCGACGACCTTCGACATCAGTGCGGAGTAGTCGGTGGCGATGTCGTCGCCGATGAATTCGGCCATGTTCACAAAGCCCATGACTCGGTTGTAGAAGCCGACCCATTCGTCCATCTTGCCGAGTTCGACGTTCCCGACGATGTGGTCGAGCGCCTGGAACAGACGCTTGGGTGCGCCTTCGCGTTTGACGTAGGTGCTCTGCGCCGCCGTGTAGCCGGGCAGATACGTCCCTTCGTAGCGGCGGCCGTCGATCACACGCTGAACGAGAGAATGCCGGGTCTGCCCGTAGGTGGCGATCGCGGCGACACGGACCTTCCCGTGCTCGTCGGCGAGGTCGTGGGGTTCGTCGAGGACGGTGGCGCCTGCCCGCTCGGCCTGGGCGATGCACTTGTCGACGTCGGGCACTTCCAGGGCGATGTCGACGACGCCGTCGCCGTGGGCTGCGTGGTGGGTGACGAGGGGGCTGTCGGGGGCGACGGCGCCCTTGACGACGAAGCGGATCGAGCCGGATTTGAGGACGAATGCCTTGTGGTCGCGGTTGCCGTTCTCCGGGCCGGAGTAGCCGATAAGTTCCATGCCCCAGACGGATTGGTAGTAGTGCGCGGTCTGGGTGGCGTTTCCGACGACGAAGACGATGGCGTCCCAGCCGCTGACCGGGAACGGGTCGGTGCTTGCGTCGTAGTCGACCAGGCCGACGAGCTGCCTGAGCTGGTCGAGGTCGAGCTGGGCCTCCGTCTCCTGGGCGGTGAGCGCGTTGTTGGGCATGGGTGTTCTCCGGTTCTGTTCGGTTGGAAGGTGGTCGTGCCTGGACCGCCGCGGACCGCCGCTCGGCCAGCGAAGGCGGTCCGCGGCGGTTCTGGCAGTCGGGTCAGGTGGGGGTGTGGTCGATCAAGGGCCGTTCGATCTCGGCGGGCTCGGTGTCGGTGTGCCCGCGGCTGCGGCGGATCTTTCGGTAGACGAGAGCAGCAAGCAGCAGGCCCGCGAGCCAGAGCGGGAGGGCGATGGCGCCGGCGCGGAAATCCGGCAGCTGGGCCATCAGGACAACCACACCGGCGAGGTAGGCCAGCACCAGGTAGTTGGCGTAGGGGAACAGCGGCGACCGGAAGGCGCCGGCACCGGCGGTCCGCCGGAATCGCAGGTGGCTGATCGCGATCGTGCTCCACGTGATGATCTCCGCGGAGAGGATGATCGCCACCAGGACCATCAGCAACTGACCCGGGAAGAGGTAGTTGAGCAGCACCACGATCGCGGTGATCGCCGAGTTGATCACGATGCCGGTGACCGGCACTCCGCGTTGATTGGTTCGGGCGAGCAGTGCCGGCGCCTGCTTCTTCGCGGCCATGCCGTGCAGAACCCGGGCGTTGCTGTAGACCATGGTGTTGAAGACCGACAGGGCCGCCACGAGCACCACGATGTTGAGCAGGGTTGCGGCGCCGCCGACACCGAGGCCGTCGAGCATCAGAACGAACGGGCTGCCGTCCACCCCGACCCGGGCCCAGGGCCAGATCATCAGCATGACCCCGATCGCGCCGACATAAAACACCAGGATGCGGACGATGACGCCGTTGACGGCCTTAGGGATGCTTCGGGCAGGATCCTTGGCCTCACCGGCGGTGGTGCCGAGCGACTCGATGCCACCGAAGGTGAACGTGACCGCTACCAGGGACAGCAGAATGCCGGTCACCCCGTGCGGGGCGAATCCGCCACTGTCCCACAGGTTGCTCAACGCCGCGGAGTCGTAGTGCCCCGCCCCGAAGACGATGGCGACGCCGAAGACGATCATGGCGACCACGGCGGCGACCTTGATCAGGGTGAACCAGAATTCGAACTCCCCGAAGGCACTGACATGGATGAGGTTGACGCCGGTGATCAGGACAAGGGCGACGGCGGCGGTCATCCAGTGCGGCAGGCCCGGGAACCAGAAATCCATGAACGTGCCCACCGCGGTCAGCTCGAGCATGCTGACGACGATGCACGTCATCCACCAGTTCCAGCCCGTGATGAACCCGACGATCGGGCCGCAGTGCTCGCGGGCGTATTCGCTGAAGGAGCCGGCGACCGGTCGGGCGACGGCCATTTCTCCGAGCATCCGCATGATCAGGAAGATCACCGCCCCGGCGACCACGTAGGCCAGCAGGACCGCGGGTCCGGCGGTTTGGATGGTGGACCCGGAGACGAGGAACAACCCGGTGCCGATCGCCGACCCGAGGCCGATCATCCGGATGTGACGGTTTTGGAGTCCGCGCTGCATCTGCGCGGGGGCGGGCGTAGTCGGTTCGGCCATGGTGTGCTCGCTCTTATCGCTGGTAGATGGTGTCGACGCAGGTGCGGTAGGCGTTCTCGGTGGGGGTGATGCCGAGTTCCTTCGCCTGCGTGAGGTTGGCTCGGGTCTTGGCGGGGACGATGCGTTCGACCTTGGCCATCAGGTCGGCGGTGTTCGCGTCGGCGCCGTGCAGGTATTCCTCGGCGCCGCACATCACGCCGGCGGTGTTGTGCCACCACTCGGTCTGGAAGAGGATGCCGCGATCGGCCAACAGGTCGGCCAGCCGGATCTCCTCGTCCTGGGTGGTTGCCTTGAGTTGGTTGTTCGCCGGTCCGAAGACGTAGCGGAACTGGATTCGCCGGATGGTGTCCTCGTCGAGGATTCCGCCGATCGCGCAGGGGCAGAACACATCCGCGTCGATATCGATGATGGCGCCGACGGGCACCGACTCGACCGCCCGACCGGGGTGGGTGGCGAGGAAGTCCGCGGCGCGGGCCTCGTCGATGTCGGAGACGACGACCCGGGCGCCGCCGTCGAGCAGGTATTCGGCCATCGACCAGCCGACCGCACCGAGGCCCATGACGGCCACGGTCTTACCGGACAGCGTGTCGGTGCCCTCCTCGAACCGGACGGCCTCCTTCAGGGCGAGGTAGGTGCCGTATGCGGTGGGCTTGCCGGTCTCGCCCAGCGGTGACGCGGGACCGCTGGTGAACGACTTCGAGAAGTGCGCGTTGATCACGTCGGACATCGCGGTGGGGAAGTTCATGTCCGGGCCGGTCATGGTGCGGCAGTGATCGAGCGCGAACGACAGGAAGCCGAGCGCTTCGAGGTCGTCGAGGTTCAGCGGGTCCATCTGCACGGTGGTCTTGCAGCCCCCGAAATCCAGGTCTGCGGCGATGTTCTTGAAGCTCATCGCACGGCCGAGGTTCAGGCCGTCGATGATCACGTCCAACTCGCGCTCTTCGAGCGGATGGCGGCGGATCCCGCCGGCCAGGGTGGCGTGGCGCTTGTTCATCAGGCCCTGCCGTCGGCTGTGCTGGTGACACATCAACCGGATGTCGCGGCCCTGGTGGTAGTAGACCTCGATGCCGAAGTGCTTGCCGCCGCGCAGGAGTTCGAGGACCTCGTCGAGGTAGTCGGCGAGGCCGTGCTCGGCGTAGAGGGCGAGGACCTGCTCGTGACTCAGGTACACCGCGTCCGAGGTCAGCAGGCTCTCCACATGGAAGCTGCGGTTGTACTGCGCGAAGTCCAGATCGGCATCCCACTCTTTCGCCGCATACAGGCGGTGCCGATCGGTCCTCCAGTCGTACTGCAACTTCAACGACGTCAGGCCGGCGGCCTTCAGCGGGGCGAAAATGCTCTGATCCACGATGTCTCCTCAACTTCTCTACGTCTACCCGGCTACTCCCGATGTGACCCGGGTCGCAGTTCCAGTGACTTCCATCGTGGCGCTCTGACCAGTGCGTTGTCTCTAGCCACCCATCTCGAGTACCTTCGACATATGTCTAAGGTCGACGGAAACGGGCCGAGCCGCCTCAGCGAGATGCAGGCTCTCGTCGACGACCTGGCCGACGCGCTGCACCGCTCGGTTGCCGTCGACAATCCCCGCTTCGAGCTGCTGTGCGCGAGCGCCCAGACCGGGCCGATCGACCAGATCCGGGTCACCGCGATCATTGACCGCGCGCCCCCGACACCTCCGTTGCCGTGGATGCTGAGCCTCGGGGTCGCCACTTCCACCGAGCCGGTGCGGCTGCCGGGCAACGACGAGTACGGCATGCTCCCGCGGGTCTGCTTCCCCATCAGAGCGGAGGGCCTACTGCTCGGCTACCTGTGGTTGTTCGACGAGCCACCGGTCAGCGATATCGACATGGCCGAGGCCGGTCGCACCGCTGCGGCGCTGGCGCCCCTACTGGCCTCCGACGACACCGAAATCCGCTCCCGCGCAGACGACCTCGCCCGACTCCTCGCTGCCGCCATCACTCCCCAGTCCGCGGCGGCGGCCGTCCAGGAGGCGGTGGACCGCAACTACCTCACCACCCGGGGAAACCTGATCGTGCACGTCGCCGATCTCCGGCCGCGCCGCGGCCGAACGCAGTCGGACCGGGAGGGGCGCGACCTCCCGTTGGAGCTGGCCCGACGCCAGTTCACGCGCCCATTCCTGGCCCGGTACACCGACGACCAACTGGTCACCGTCACCAAGATCGCCACGCCCGGTGAGATTGGGGAATTCGAATCGACGCTGGTGCGCACCGTGCGCGCGGCCGGCTACGAGGTGACCGCGGCAGGCACCGCCACTGCCGCAACCGCGCCAGACCTGGAACAGTCCACGCACCGTGCCGCATTCGCCGCCACCCTCTCCGCGCCCCGCATAGGGCAGAAGAGCTTTCGGAGATGGGAAGATCTGGGAACCTGGCGCCTGCTGTACGGCAGACCGATAGAACCGGACACCGTGCGAGAGATCAGCGAGGACGCCGACCTGCTACTGCGCACCGGCAGCGCCGAGCACTGGAAAACGGTCATCGCCTACCTCGACGCCGGGCGCCGCGTCGACACCACCTGCGAAGCCCTCTCGATCCACCGAGCGACCCTGTACTACCGACTCAACCGAATCCGCGAACTCCTCGGCGCGGACGCCCTCGACGACGGCTGGCGCGCCACCTCACTCCACATCGCGCTCAAACTGCACCACCACCTCACCGACACCCGGCAATGATCCATGAGAACGGACGGTCCCCGTCGACCCGCCGCTGCTGGTGACCGATGAAGGATCCGCTTTCGGGACGCGCGTCGACCACTGTTCACCATGCGCTGAGCGCCAGCCTCGCGCCGGTGAAGGTTCCTGACGTGGAACGACCAGTCCAATCGCGATTGCGTTCGGATGATCCCTCTGGAACTCTCGAAGAATGGGCGTTGACGGACCCGCTCCACATGAGGACCCAGCCATCGAGATCCTCTCTGGAACGCTCGAAGAAGGCCTCGAATGGAAGGTGACCTGCGGGTGGCAAGCGGCTGACCCGTCGGCGCCGGAAGGTAACCTCTCAACCCATCTCGACGTGCGCCGCAACGGCAAGAGAGTGCTAAGTAGCGGATTCGAGGGGCCCCCGCTCTATCCCGATTCCCCAGTTAACGAATGGCGCGGAACATCTCGCGATCTTCCCTGCTTCGTGATGGTGCGAGCTCACCCGAACATTGATCAGGTGATCGCCGTGACTGGCCGCGGCAACGAGATCGAGCTCGCTCTGACGGCCGTAGTTCCGGAATTTGAGCTGTGTTTTGCCTGCGCGGCTCTGCCCAAAGGAGAGGACCCTGGGGTGTTGCTCTTCGCGAAAAGAGGAGAAGAGCCGAGGGTCCTGCGCACGCCTCCACCGCCGGGTCGATAGCCCGGCAATCGATCCGCTAACGGGATGGCGACCAGGCTGAGGATTCCGACACGTTCGTGAGAATCAAGCACTGACACGACGCTGAGAAACCGCAGGTTGCAGGCCCCGAGAAGTGACACGGAGCCGCGGAACCTACACCTAACGCTCTGCCGGCTAGGCGCTGTGTGGTCTAGTCGCGGCGTGATTGAGTAGTGCGGTTCGTTCCGTATCGGTGAGGGCGCGTTTCGCGCCGGTTTCCTTCTCCCACCACACCAGGACTGCTGTTGCGTAGGCAATGTCTTGTCCGTGTCGGTCACTGATGCGTTCTTGGGTGGTGATACTGGTGGTTCCGACGTTCACCACGGTCGAGGTCACCTCTACCGGGGAGTCGTTGAGGGTGAGTTCGTGGAGATATTCCAGATCCAAGCGGGCAATGACGTAGAGGGGATCTGGCTGGGTGAGCGCGGCAGCGAGCATATTTCCGCGGGCTTGGTCGAAGAGTGTGACGTGGACGCCGTGGAACACGTGCTGCTGGGCGTCGAGATCTCTCCACCGCAGTGGGATCGAGGAGGTCCAGCTGAAGTGGTCGCTCATTGTCGCGTTCCGGGATCGTGTGGGTACGGCCAGGTATTGGGGATCGACCTCTGCGTTGCGGCTGGTGACCTCGGTGGGGTGCCGTAGCGGATCAGGGGCCCGGCGAGGGCGACGGTGAGGCTGCCGATTGCGATCAACACTCCACCCAGAAGGGTGAGGCCGGCGCCGGTCAGTCCGTGTCCGGGGTGGTCGAGCCACGCGCTAGTGAGGACTGTGAGCATGGTGCCGGCCGTCGTCAGATGTCCACCGGTCATTGCGAGGTCAGCTATGGTCTGGTCGAACATCCTCGCCCGCTTCCCGGCCGGCTTGGTCGGTCTTACGTCCGGTGACCCATTGCGTCCAGTCCATCGCAGTTCCGGGTCTGCCCCACACCACGATCACCCGGGCGGCCTCGGTGCCGGTGTTGCGGAAGTCGTGCACGATGCCGGGTTTGGCGAGCATCGAATCGCCCGGCCTCAACTGGTAGTCGACACCGTCCATGCTCATGGAGGCGCTGCCACTGACGAGGATGTAGAGCTCCTCGAGGCGCAGGATGGACGTGGAGACCTTCGGAGGCGCCGACGGGCAGATCCCAGGTGTGCACGGCCACCGGAAGCGAGGAATCCTTCATGAAGTGCCACTGAATGCGGGTGGGCGCGCTGCCCTCGTGCAGTGCATGGTCGACGGTCACCGCCCCTGCTCGTTCGATCATGCTCGACTCCTTCCTCGATGGTGCTGTGCTGACGCCACCGCCGGGTGCTGACGCGTGTCGGGGCCGCCGCGGTGGCGGCCCCGACGATTGCGTCGCTGGTCAGGCCTTGACGGCGCTGTAGCGTTCGTCGCGCCAGGCGAGCGCGGCCTTGAGGCCCTTCTCGGAGGCGACCTTTTCGAATTCCTGCTGCTCGGGTGTGTTGGCGCCGTTGAGGATCGCCGAGATGTCGATGTTGGCATTGACGGCGGTGCGCAGGCCCTTGGCTTCGTAGGCGCGGTTGAGGGCCTGCTTGGTCAGCTGCAGGATCGGCAGCGGGGTGGGGGCGATTCGCAGGGCCAGTTCGCGGGCGGCGGATTCGAGTTCGTCGCGCGGGACGACCTTGTTGATCAGCCCGAGCGAGAGTGCTTCCTCGGCGCCGATCTTGTCGCCGGTGAAGAGCAGTTCGTTGGTCTTCTTCTGCCCGAGGATGAACGGCATCAGCAAGGTGACAGGCCCTGAGCCGTACTGGATTTCGGGTTCGCCGAACTTCGCGTCCTCGGCGGCGACGATGATGTCGCAGGCCATCGCGATCTCGCAGGCACCGGCCAGGCAGTAGCCCTGCACGACGGCGATGGTCGGCTTCGGGCAGGACCACACGCGCATGGTGACGTCGGCGTCGCGGCGCAGCACCGGCAGCCATTCGAGCGGAGTTTCGGTTTTGTCTTCGATTTCGTCGTTGATGTCGAATCCGGCGGAGAACGCGCGGCCGTTCGCGGCGATGAGGACGACCTTGATCGAGTCGTCGGCGCCGGCCTGGGCGATGCGCTTGTCGAGTTCGAGGACGACCTCGGTGCTGATGGCGTTGAGTTTGTCGGGGCGGTTGAGGGTGATCGTGGCGATCGGGCCGTCGGTTTCGTAGAGCACTACATCGGACATGTCACTCGTTCCTTCGTCGAAATGGGTTAGTGCAGCCATCGGGGTCGGCCGTCGCCGTCGAGGCCGAGGAAACGCGAGGCCGCCCACTGGGGGTTGCGGTCCTTGTCGACCAGGGCGGCGCGGATGCCCTCGATGAAGTCCGGGGTGCGGATGACGTCCCGGGTGAGGGCGAGTTCGGCATCGAGGCACTCGCGGAGGGTGCGTTGCTTGCCCCAGGCCAGCAGTTCGAGGGTCAACTGCAGGCTTTGCGGCGACAGCCGGGCCAGCACGGCGCGGGTGCCGGCCGCCCAGTCCCCGCCCGCGGCGGCGAGCCGCCCGTCGATCTCGGCGAGGGAGTCCGCGCTGAAGCACCAGTCGATCAGAGCGCGGTGTTCGGCCAGGGTGCTCTCGGTAACCGGCGCCGGGCCGGTCGAGAGGGTACGGAGAATCTCGTCGATCGGCTGATGGGGGTGATCGGCGAGCGCTGCCGGGACCAGTGCGATCGCGGCGGTATCGACGTAGTGGGTGGCCAGCCCGGTGTAGAGGGCGTCGGCCGCCGAGACCCGAGCCCCGGTCAGTCCGAGGTAGACCCCTAGTGCTCCCGGCAGCCGGGAGAGGAAGTAGCTGGCGCCGACGTCGGGGAAGAACCCGATCCCGGTCTCGGGCATCGAGAGGGTGGCGTTGTCGGTGACCACCCGGAAGGTCCCGTGAATCGACAGGCCCATCCCGCCGCCCATGCAGATGCCGTCGATGAGCGAGATGAACGGGACCGGGTACTCGGCGATGCGGGCGTTGAGGCGGTACTCGGTGGCGAAGAACCGCTCGCTCGCTTCCGGGTCGCCGGCCAGGCTGTTCTCCTGGACGGCGCGGATGTCGCCGCCCGCGCAGAACGCCTTCGGGCTGGCGCTGTCGAGCACCACGGCCCGAAGGCCGGCGGTCTCCCACCCGGCCAGCACCGTGTCGAGGGAGTCCACCATCTCGGTGGTCAGGGCGTTGAGGGCCTTGACCCGGTCGAGGGTGACGACCCCGATGTCGCCGCGCCGTTCGGCGCGGACGGTGTCGGCGAGCGCGGCGGTGGTCACGGTCGCTGCGTCACTCATGGGTGGGCATGGAGAAGTCGGCGCGGACCTGGGAGTCGTTGGGCCAGCGGGTGGTGGCGGTCTTGTTGCGGGTGTAGAACCGGACGCCTTCGGGTCCGTGGATGTGGTGATCACCGAACAGCGACCGCTTCCAGCCGCCGAAGGAGTGGAACGCCATCGGCACCGGGATCGGGACGTTGACGCCGACCATGCCGGCCTTGACCTGCGCGAGGTAGGTGCGGGCGGTGTTGCCGTCGGCGGTGAAGATGGCGGTGCCGTTGCCGAATTCGTGGTCGTTGACCAACTGCAGTGCTTCCTCGAAGGATGCGGCGCGGACGATGGACAGGACCGGTCCGAAGATTTCCTCGAGGTAGATCCGCATGGTCGGGGTGACGTGGTCGAACAGGGTGCCGCCGAGGAAGAACCCCTCCCCACCGGCTGCCGGAATGCTCTGCCGGCCGTCGACGACGAGTTCGGCGCCCTCGTCGACACCGATGTCGATGTAGGAGGCGACCTTGTCGCGGTGCACCCCGGTCACCAGCGGGCCCATCTCCACATCGGGTTCGGTGCCGGGCCCGACCTTCAGATCGGCCAGGGCGGCGATCACCCGCTCGCGCAGGGCGTTCGCGGTGTCCTCGCCGACCGGGACGGCGATGGAGATCGCCATGCACCGCTCCCCGGCGGAACCGTAGGCGGCGCCCATCAGGGCGGACACAGCCTGGTCGAGGTCGGCGTCCGGCATGATCACCATGTGGTTCTTCGCCCCGCCGAGGGCCTGAACGCGTTTGCCCTGCGCGGCGGCGGTGGTGTGGATGTACTCGGCGATCGGGGTGGAACCGACGAAGCTGATCGCCTCGACCTGCTGGTGGGTGAGCAGGGCGTCGACGGCGATCTTGTCGCCGTGCACGACGTTGAACACCCCGTCCGGCAGGCCGGCCTCGGTGAGCAGCTTGGCGAGTTCGACGCTGAGGGTGGGGTCCTTCTCGGACGGCTTCATCACGAAGGTGTTCCCGCAGGCCAGGGCGACGGGGAACATCCACATCGGGACCATGGCGGGGAAGTTGAACGGGGAGATCCCGGCGACGACGCCGAGCGGCTGGCGGAAGGTGACCCCGTCGACGGCGCGGCCGACGTTCTCGGAGAACTCACCCTTGAGCTGCTGTGGGATGCCGCAGGCGAATTCGACGACCTCGAGGCCGCGGATCACCTCGCCCTTGGCGTCGGAGAGGACCTTGCCGTGCTCGGCGGTGATGATCGCGGCGAGCCGGTCGGCGTGCTGATCGACCAGGTCGCGGAACCGGAACAGTACCCGTGCCCGGATGTGGGCGGGGGTGGCCGACCAGGCCGGAAACGCGGCGGCGGCGTCCGCCACGGCGGCGTCGACGTCGGCGGTGGTGGCCATCGCCACCCGGCCGGTGACCTGCCCGGTGGCCGGGTTGTAGACGTCGGCGCGGGACTCGGCCCCGCGGGCGTCGACGCGGCCGGCGATGTAGTGGTCGATGTCGACCGGCGCACCGGATGCGGTGGTACCCGGCGCCTGGGCGGGGATGGTGGCAGTCATGAAGAATTCTCCTCGAAGTGGTTCAGCTACAGGTGTCGCGTGACGACGTGGACGGTCAGCCGTAGATCTGGGCGTAGAGGTCGCGGATCTCCGCGTCGGTCGGGACGAGCGGGTTGTTGTTCGGTGACCCGGAGGCCAGGGCCTGCGCGGCCATCAGCGGGATCAGCTCGTCCCACCGGCCCTTGTCGATGCCGTAGGCCTTGGGGGTGGGCACGGCCACGTCCCGGCACAGCTCCCGCAGCGCGGCGACGAGGTTGTTCGCGGCGACGGTGTCGGTGTCGCCGGTGGTCGCGACGCCGAGGGCGCGGGCGCAGTCGGCGTAGCGGGATTCGGCGGCGGTCACCGAGAACGCGGTGACCGCGGGGAAGAGCATGGCGTTGGACAGGCCGTGTGCGACGTGGAAGTGCGCGCCGATCGGCCGGCTCATCCCGTGCACCAGGGCGACGGAGGAGTTGGAGAACGCGATGCCGGCCTGGGTGGCGGCGAGCATCATCTGCTCGCGTGCCTCGGCGTCGGTGCCGTCGGTGTAGGCGCGGCGCAGCACCCGGCCGATCGTCGCGATCGCGGTCAGGGCGAGGCTGTCCGCGAACGGGTTCGCCTTCTTACTGACGTATGCCTCGATCGCGTGGGTGAGGGCGTCGACGCCGGTGTCCGCGGTCAGCCGCGGCGGCATCGACACCGTCAGCTCGTAGTCGATCACCGCGGCGACCGGCAGGAACGCCAGGCCCGGGCAGAGCATCTTCTCGTCGGAGGCGCTGTCGGTGATGACCGTGAACTGGGTGGCCTCCGACCCGCTGCCGGCGGTGGTCGGGACGGCGATGACCGGCAGGGCGGGTCCGGTGTTGTTGCGGGGGGCCTTGTAGTCGCGCATCTGCCCGCCCTGGCTGCCGAGGATCCCGAGGGCCTTGGCGGTGTCCATCGGGCTGCCGCCACCGAATCCGATGACCGAGTCGGCGTCGTGCTCGGCGATGGCGGCGACGCCGGCGTCGAGGGAGTCGGTGGTGGGGTCGGGGACGGTGCCGTCGAACAACCGCGGCGTCAGACCGGCCGCTTCGAGGGTCTTGATCATCTGTTCGGCGGCGCCGGTGGAGACGAGGAAGGAGTCGGTGACCACCAGTGGGCGGGTGAGCCCGAGGCCCGAGACGACCTCGCCGATCTCGGCGACGGCGCCGCCGCCGATCCGCATGATCCGCGGGAGTGCAATGGGTGCAGCCATAATCGGGTCTCCTGTCAGCGGTGGTTGAAGGTGGGCTTGCGCTTGTCGAGGAACGCGGCCATGCCCTCGGTCTGGCCGTCGGTGGCGAACGCGGCGTGGAACAGGCGCCGCTCGAACCGCATTCCCTCCGCGAGGGTGGTCTCGAACGCGGAGTTCACGGCCTCCTTCGCCATCAGCACCGACGGGCGGGAGAACCCGGCGATCTTCTGCGCGATCGCGACCGCCTCCTCGATCAAGTCGTCGGCAGGCACGATGCGGGCGACGAGACCGATCTTCTCGGCTTCCTCGGCGTCAATGGTGCGGCCGGTCAGCACCATGTCCATGGCCTTGGACTTGCCGACCGCCCGGGTCAGGCGCTGGGTGCCGCCGGCGCCGGGCAGGATGCCGATGGTGATCTCGGGCTGACCGAACTTCGCGGTGTCGGCGGCGATGATCATGTCGCAGCTCATGGCCAGTTCCGCGCCGCCGCCGAGGGCGTAGCCGGCGACCGCGGCGATGATCGGCTTACGGGTGGTGGAGGCGCGTTCCCAACTGGCGGTGATGAAATCCTCGAGATAGACGTCGGTGAACGACTTCGGCTGCATCTCCTTGATGTCCGCGCCCGCGGCGAACGCCTTCGCGCTGCCGGTGAGGACGACCGCGCCGATGCTGTCGTCGGCCTCGGTGACGTCCAGGGCCGCGGTGAGTTCCTCGGTGAGCTCGTTGCACAGGGCGTTGAGGGCCTTCGGCCGGTTGAGGGTGATCACCGCGACCGGGCCCCGGCGTTCGACGATCAGGAAATTGTAGGTGCTCACGGTGTCGGTGGACGGTGCGCTGAGTTCGGCGATATCGGTCATCGATCTGTCACTCCTTGTGGGAATCATTGGTGGACTGGGGTTGTCAGTGGTCGAGAATGATGCGGGCGTCGAGGGCCACGGCGGCGGTGGGGGTGACCGCGATCGGGTTGCATTCGATTTCGCCGATCTCCGGGTGCTCGGCGGCGTAGGCCGAGAGGGTCGCGACGAGGTTGGCGGCGGCGTCGACGTCGACGGCGGGCTTGCCGCGGAAACCGGTGAGCAGCGCGGACCCTCGCAGCGACAGCAGCAGCTCACGGGCCTGGGCGGCGGTGATCGGGCCGAGGGCGCAGCGGGTGTCCTCGAGGAGTTCGGTGTAGACGCCGCCGATGCCGACGAGGACGATCGGTCCGAATGTCGGGTCGCGGCGCACGCCGATGATCAATTCGACCGCGCCGGAGAGGTCGGCCATCTCCTCGATGGAGCAGACCGGGGGTGCCAGCCGCGCGTGGACGTCGTCCCAGGCTTCGACCAGGGCGGTGTGGTCGGCGATGTTGAGGATGACGCCGCCGTTGTCGGACTTGTGCTCGTCGCCGAGGGCCTTGAGGACGAGCGGGAACTGCAATCCGGCGACCGCGGTCTCGAGTTCGGCGAGGGTCGACACCTCGGCGGCGGGAACGAAGGGGATCCCGGCGGCGGTCAGGGCGCGGCGGGCCGGCCAGTACCCGGTCTCGGTCAGCGGCGCGGTCGGCTCGGGCAGTACCGGCAGCGGGTGCGCACCGGCCTGGGCGCGTCGGGTCAGCCGGCTCAGAGCCCAGGTGGCGTGTTCGACGTTGCGGTAGACGGCGATTCCGCTCTCTCGCAGCGCCTGCGCGGGCTTGGAGTCGGCGAACATGGTCTGGGCGATGAAGCTGGCCTCGGACTCGGCGACGAGGGCACCGATGTCGTGGCCGGCCTGAATCTCGCCGGGCGCGACCGCGGGGTCGTAGTCGCCGTAGCCGCCGAAGAAGCCGGTCATCAGGACCGCGTCGGTCTCGGGGGCGTCGATGAGCCGTTGGGCGACGCGGGCGAAGCAGGTGATGTCCTGCTCTCCGCCGCCGGCGAGGTCGATCGGGTTCGATGTTGCCGCGGTCGGGGGCAGTTCACCGGCCACCCGGGCGGAGAGTTCGGCCGAGAACTCCTCGACGTGCAGCCCGGCGTCCTCGAGGCTGTCGCTGGCCAGGGAGGCGTGGCCGCCGCCGTCGGCGAGCACGGCGACCCGCGACCCGGCCGGCGGGCGGGTGCGGACGAGGGCTTGGAGCAGGTTGGCCATCTCGAACGGGCTCGAGACCAGTTCGGTTCCGGTCGCTTCACACACGGCCTCGAGGACGACGCTGGAGGTCACCAGCGAACCGGTGTGCGAGGCGGCGCCGCGGGTGGAGGCGGCGCCGCGGCCCACCGACAGCAGCACGACGGGCTTGCCGGCATCGGCGGCGCGGGCGGCGGCGCGGGCGAACTTGCGGCCGTCCTTGAAGCCCTCGCAGTACACCGCGATCGCCGCGGTGCCCTCGTGGTCGACGCAACTGTCGATCAGGTCGGCGACATCGAGGTCGGCGCAGTTGCCCAGGCTGGCGAACCGGGCGACGCCGAGGCCCTGCTCGGTGAAGTGCTCGGCCAGGTCGATGGCGACGTTGCCGCTCTGGGAGATGATCGACACCGATCCGGGCCGGAATTCGTTGACCGTGGCGTCGAGGCCGGTGGTGTTGTCGAGCACGCCGAGGCAGTTCGGTCCGAGCATCGGAATTCCGGCGTCCCGCAGACGTGCGACGAGGGCGTTCTGCCGGGCGAGGCCCTCGGCGCCGGACTCCCCCAGTCCTGCGGTGATCGCGACGATCGCCCTGACGTTGGCGGCGATGGCGTCGTCGACGGCCTCGTCGAATCCGGCTGCCGGTACGGCGATGACCGCGAGATCGACGGCAGCGTCCAGGGCGGTCAGGCTCGGTACCGCGGGGTGGTCGAGGATCGTCGGCCGGGTCTTGTTGATCAGGTACGCCGGTCGCCGGATCTGATCTCGCAACGCGCGCACGGCGAGCCAGTTGCCGTACTTGGCGGGATCGTTGCTCGCTCCGACGATCGCGATGGAGGACGGGTCGAACAGGGCGGTCAGGTCCCGCCTGGTGAGAGGCGGCGCGAGGGCGAGTGAGGTCATCGAGAGATCTCCGTCTTCGGAAGCGGGTGGGGTGGTGGTGGCAGCGGAACGAGTGGAAATGCTGCGGAAGTATGTGATGTGGATCCCAAAATAATATGGAATTATTGTGAGGTCAAGAGGGATGGTTCCCGACCTACGGCGGCAGGACTGCCCGAGACCCGGTCTCGACACGGCACCTCTGGGGCGTTACGTGCCGGACGTTACGATCGGGAGGCGACCTGCGCGTTCGAAGAATGCGGAGAGATGCAGGTAGAGGGGTTGTGAACGAACTGATGACTGCAGCGGATGTGACACAGGTGAGCGAGGATCCGCTCGTCACCGCGAGCCGGCGGCGCATCCTCGAGGCTGCCGAGCGGCTGATCGGCGTGCACGGTATCGAGAAGGTGCGCCTTCGCGACATCGCGCGGGAGGCGGGAGTCTCCATCGGGAAGATTCAGCACTACTTCGACAACCGTGACCAGGTGATCGAGGCGATGCTCGGCGCGGCGAGTATGCGGCGTGTCGAGGAATGGGCGACGTTCGCCAACGACATCGACGATCCCGCCACGAAAATGGTCTCGTTGCTCGAGCACGCCATCACCGACCGGGAGCGGTGCACGGTGTGGTTGGCGACGACGTCGGTGGCCAGCCGCAACGAGCAGTTCATTCCGGACGTGGCGCGGATCTACGCGGCGTGGCGCGCGAAGCTTGTCGAGGTGATCGACGCCGGTCGGCGCGACGGGGTCTTCCACCCGACCGCGTCCGCCGATGAGGTGGCGGACGGAATCATTTGCGCCATAGACGGTTTGATGACCGCAGTGGCCATCGCGCTGACCGACTACACCCCCGAGCGCAACACCCGGATGCTGCGGCACGTCACCGGGCTGCTGCTGGGAACCAGGTTCGAAGCCGAGGGCGACAAGTGATGCTTCATAGGGCTGGACCGGCCGCGACGGCTGATCACTGCCAGGCGAATACCGGCTGACCGACATGGGCGACGCGGGTATGGCGCCGGCGCAGCACCACTTCGCGGAACTGGTAGAGGATGGCCGCAGTCGGGGCGTGGACGTCGACGTCGCGGAAGGGCCATTGCAGGATCGGCGCGTCGACTCGGGGGTCGGTGACGAATCGGGGGTCGGCGTCCACCTCGTCCATGGTGACGGTGTGCACGTGGGCGACCTCGGCGGGGTTCGGGTGCAGGGTGCCGGTGAAGTCACCGATCCACACCACGAACGGGGTGATGACGAAACCGGATTTGGTGGCGAAGTCGTCGAGTTCGCCGATGATCTGGCCGTGATGGGCGTGGACCCCGAGTTCTTCCTCCAGCTCCCGCAGGGCCGCTTCGGCGGCGGTCTCGTTGGGGTCGATACGCCCACCGGGTAAGGCGAACTGGCCGGGATGGGCCCGCAACGACGACGATCGTTCGGTCAGCCAGATCGCCGGTTCACCGTCGGTGGTCAGGACCGCGATACAGACCGCGGCGGCCCGGCGGCCGTCGAGGGGCAGCTTGACCGCCCGGAATCGTCCGATCGATCGGGAGAGTTCGAACCGGTTGAGCGTCGACATACTGCCCCCTTCTGGGACTTCCCATCCACCCCGGGCAGGTGGGCGGAGGCGGCCCGAAGCCGTCTCCACCCACCCGGTTTACCTCTTAGGGAACCAACACGATCTTTCCCTGGACATCGCCGTTGGCGAGCTTCTTGAGCGCGGACTCGGCGTCCGCCAGCGGCAGCACCGAGTCGACCTGCGGGCGCAGACCGGTGGTGTCGAGCAGGGCGAGGAGTTGCTGCAGTTCCTCGCGGGTGCCCATCGTCGAACCGAGCACCTGCAATTGGAGGAAGAACACCCGGTTCAGATCCGACGGGGGGTTGGGGCCGGAGGTGGCCCCGCAGGTCACGATCGCCCCACCCGGCTTGAGCGATTTCAGCGAGTGCGCCCAGGTGGCCTGGCCGACGTTGTCGATCACCGCGTCGACCCGCTCGGGCAGCCGTGCCCCGGACTCGAAGACCTGATCGGCGCCCAGCGCAAGTGCGGCATCGCGCTTGGCCTCGCTGCGGCCGGTGACCCACACCCGCAGACCCGCGGCCTTACCGAGGGCGATCGACGCCGTCGACACCCCGCCCCCGGCTCCCTGGATCAGCACTGTCGAGCCCGGCGCCAGGTTCGCCTTGACGAACAACATTCGGTACGCGGTCAGCCACGCGGTCGGCAGGCACGCGGCCTGCTCGAACGTCAACGACGCCGGCTTGGCCACCAGGTTGCGGCGCGGGACCAGCACCTTCTCGGCCAGGGTGCCGTCGTAGACCTCCGAGAGCAGTGAGCGCTTGGGGTCGAGGGTGTCGTCCCCGGTCCACCCGGGCGAGGTGATCACCGAGTGCACGACGACCTCGTTGCCGTCCTCGTCGATCCCGGCAGCATCGCCACCGAGGATCATCGGCAGCTGATCCGGGCGGATACCCACCCCGCGCAGAGTCCACAGGTCGTGGTGGTTCAGTGCCGCCGCTTTCACCGTCACCGTCGTCCACCCCTCACGAGGTTGCGGGTCGGGACGCTCACCGACGACGAGGCCGGAAACGGGGTCGTCGGGATCGATGGCATTGGCGTAGGCGGCAAGCATGGTGGAACCTTTCGTATTTCAGTCGAGGGTCGATCCTCGACGACACCTGTACCCCGGCAGGGTGCGCGGGGTACAGGCGGGAGTAGTCGAAACGATCAGACCTTTTCGGGGTCTCGTGTTTCGGAGATCGGGGATTCGTTCAGGTCGGTGCTTGAACCGGGCGTGAGAGCGGACCGTGATCGCTCGCGGACGGTCTTGATACCGAAGGCGATGAGGATGACCGCCCACACTGCCAAACCTTGCAGCAGTGAGATTCGGGAGGTGCTGTCCCACAGCATAGTTGCCAGGATGAACACGATGACAGCGGTCACCGCGATCGACAGGAACGGGAACAGCCACATCTTGAACTCGAGCTTCCCACCGTGCTCCCGCTCGTTCTTCTTGCGGAGAATGATCTGCGAGATGCAGATCATCAGATAGACGAACAGGATCATCGCGCCGGAGGCGTTGATCAGGAACAGGAAGACACTGTCGGGGTAGAAATAGGCGACAGCGATGCACCCGTAGCCGATCGTGGTGCACGAGAGCACACCCCAGACCGGGACACCACGCTTGTTCACCGAGGTCATCCACTTGGGGCATTCACCGTTCGAGCCGAGGGTGAACAGCATCCGCGAGGTCGAGTACAGGCCGATGTTCAGGCAGGAGAGCACCGCGATCAGGATGACGACGTTGAGGATGTCGGCGACACCGGGAATGTTGAGCACCTGCAGCACGTGCAGGAACGGGGAGTCCCCGGTCGGGATCGAATCCCACGGGACGATGGTGACGATGATCAGCGAGGACGTGACGAAGAAGAACAGCACGCGGTAGATCACGGCGTTGACGGCGCGCTTGATCGCCAGGCCCGGCTCCTTCGACTCGGCGGCGGCCACGGTGACCACCTCGGCGCCGACCATGGAGAAGATGACGACGACGACACCGGAGAGCATCGGCAGCACACCGTTGGGGGCGAGCCCACCGTGTGCGGTGAGGTTGGAGAAGTCGATGGTCGCGTTCGGCCACAGTCCGAGGACGAACAGCACGCCGACCCCGACGAACGCGACGACGGCGGCGACCTTGATGCCGGCGAACCAGTACTCGAATCTGCCGAAGTTGCCGACCGACACCAGATTCACCAGGGTCAGTGCCAGCAGCAGCATGACCGATAGGAGCCAGGCGGGCACACCGTGGATCCAGCGTTGCAGCAGTTGCGCTCCGACGACGGCCTCGAATCCGACGACGACCATCTGGTAATACCAGTACAGCCAGGCCGTGGAGAAGCCTGCCCAGTTCCCCATGGCGTCGCGGGCGTAATCGGTGAACGATCCGGTCCGCGGGTTTGCGACGGCCATCTCACCGAGCATCCGCATCACCAGCAGGATCAGCACCCCGGTCAGGGCGTAGGTGACGATGGCGGCCGGTCCGACCGCGCTGATGATCGCCCCCGAACCGATGAACAGCCCCGCCCCCATCGTTCCACCCAACGCGATCATCGTCAGGTGCTTCTGCTTCAACGGAGTGTGCAGCCCTCCGTGGGTGTCGATGTCTTGCACGTGTTTCTCCTCATTGCAGGGGATACGGAGCGGAACCCGAGTCCCGGCGGCGGCTCGCTCCCGCTGGGCACCACTCGAGTCGAAGGATCTCTGCGCGGCCAAGCCGGGTCGATTCGGGTCGGCCGCATCGGGGTGTGAACCAAGTCTCACTGCGTTCGGTGCAGATCACAACACCGAATTGGGCACACACCTGTGCATATTTGCACAGCGTCCGGTTAGTGTGAGGTGTGATCGATGCCGACGACCTGCGTTATTTCCTCGAAGTGGCCCGGACCGGTCGCCTGGTGGCGGCGGGCAAAGGACTCGGTGTCAACCACTCGACCGTGGGCCGGCGGATCACCGCCCTCGAGCGGGCACTGGGGAACCGGCTGTTCGACCGAGCACCGACCGGGTGGGTGCTTACCGACGCCGGACACGAGTTGGTGGTACACGCGGAGTCGATCGAATCCGCGTTGCTCGCGGCGATGGAAGGAGCCGCCTCGGGCGGCGGGCGACTGTCGGGAACCGTGCGAGTCGCCACCCCGGACGGGTTCGGGGCATTCATCCTCGCCCCCCACCTCGACGAGTTGTGCTCACAGAACCCCGACCTCGACATCGAAATCGTCACCGCCACAAGGCATGACGTTCTCGCGACCCGGGAGTTCGACGTCGCCGTGACCCTCGAGCGGCCGTCACCGCGGGCGGTGGACATCAGCGAACTCGCCGACTACCGACTGGGTCTGTACGCGAGCGCGGGATACCTCGAGTCACATCCACGGATCTCCCACGTCCTCGACCTGCACGACCATCCGCTGATCGGGTACGTCGACTCCCTTCTCGACGTCCCGGCGCTGCGCATCCTCGACGAGGTCCTGCCCGGGCACCGCACGCGCATCCAGACCAACAACATCACCGGCCAGTGGACCGCCACCGCCGCCGGCCTCGGCGTCTCCGCCCTCCCCCTGTACATCGGCGACCCGGACCCGACGCTGGTGCGGATCCTGCCCGAGGAGGTCACCGTACTGCGCAAGTACTGGCTGATCGTGCCGCGAGAACTACAACGGCTCGCCAGAGTCCGAACCGCCATCGCGACACTGCGATCCATCGCCACGAACCACGACAGCTTGGTCACCCGGGTCGGATGACCGGGGTCGAAAGACGATCACGTACCCGAAACATGAGCCGCAGGGAGAAAAGCGCCCAACCCTGGGAGCACGGAGACACACACGATCTGCGCCCGGCAGACCCGCAAGTGGCTCCCACTCAGGAGGAGTAGTACGGGGGTTCCGTGCCGGGATCATCGACGACGACGTCGACACGCGGGTCTGCCACAATCCGATCGATCGCGTCGGAGGCACCGCCGATCGCCGCGAAGTGAGGATCGATGTCGCAGGTCACGCACCATGCGTGATCGACCGGCCATACGAACGCCGGGGTGGGAGCTTCGATGTCGTGCAGCAGCACCTTGATCTGGGCGTCCCAGTCGGCGAAGTCGGCCAGGGTTCCGTGGAACAGGAAGTAGTCGCGGTTCGGGATCGATATCTTCGGCGTCGGATCGTCGGCGGTGAAGCTCGGCCAGCCGTCCCAGATGCAGAAATAGCAGTCATCAGGCGTGCCGGTATAACGGGCAAGGTCGGCCAGAACTACCCCGAGTTGTTCGTTGTCGGACAGCCCATTCGGGTCACGTTGGGCATCGCCTTCCGTTTGCGCCGAATAGGTCGGGTCTGGGATGAACCGTAGGCGTGCGTACTTGTCGAAGGCGACCGGCCCCCGGGCCGCCAGCCGCGCCCAATTTTCGACTCGTTGCTGAAGCCAGTGCGCAGCCGACAGATCGTCGCACCGTGTGATACTCATTCGACCAGTGTGAACGCTCCGGCTGGCACCACCGCCAGATGGCCGGTAGCGGCCCCCGGCGTGACCCGGTCCCTGCCCGTAGTCACGAGAGTCAGTCTGAGGCGTCGCGCTGGGTGGTGCGGAACAGTGCAACGAGGCCGCCCACGTTGGTCGTCACGGAACACCACCTCCCGCGCGCCGAAGAGGGGAAGAGGGAATGACCGTCGCAGTCACCGGATACCGCCATGGGCAGTGAGGAGTGCCCAGGTGGGTCCTTGGACTAGGTGTGTGATGCGGGAGGTTCGTGTCCGATAGGTGATCCGTATTCGGTGGCGATGTCTGTGACCGTGGGAACCATGAGCACTCGTGGCGTGGTCCGGGAATGGAATGACCACGACCTCTTCGGCGTAATTGACTCGCCGGAGACCCCGGGCGGTTGCTGGGTGATCTGGTCCACGGTTGCGGTACGTCACCCCGAGACCGGCAAGCGAGAGTTGATCGTCGGTCAAGAGGTTGACTTTGACTGGGAGACATCCGGTTAGGAGGGTTCCAGTTTCGGGCGACCCTGGTCTGGCCGGCGGGCACCGATCCATTCGCGGATGATCGCCCACCGGTACATCGACGCAGCGAGCTTGGGAGCCTTGAGATTCGAGATGACACCTGGCCCCTTCGCGGGTCGGATTCGTCCGACCGGTAGCGGATCCTCATCCGGCTGACGAATGGGGCCGCACCCACCGGGTGCGGCCCCGCGGACTAGAGCGTGTCTGCCAAATATTGGCGGTTGGATGCTCGAGACTGTCCCCGTGTTGCGTGCCAACGAGATTTCCGATGCCCTGTGGGCTGTGATCGAACCCGTCCTTCCTTCTCTGGCGGGACGGAGGGGGCGGCCGTGGAACGATCATCGGTTGACGCTGGAGGGAATCGTCTGGCGGTTCCGTACCGGGTCACCGTGGCGCGATCTGCCCGAATGTTTCGGTCCGTGGCAGTCCATCTGGGAACGGCATCGCCGCTGGTCCGACGACGGCACCTACGTGCGGATGTTCGCCGCGGTGCGGGCGGCAGCACCCGAACGAGAGGAACAGCTCGAACGGCTGCTGTCGATCGATTCGACCGTTGTCCGCGCCCACCAGCATTCGGCCGGTGCCCTGACCGATGCGCACACAGGGGGCTCGGTCGAATGACAAGAATCTGGCCAACGAACCCGCCGACCACGCACTCGGCCGCTCCCGGGGTGGGCTGAGCACCAAGATCCACGCCCTCACCGACACGTTCTGCTGCCCGCTGACGCTGCTGCTCTCGCCGGGGCAGGCGGGCGACAACCCGTACCTGGCGCCGCTGCTCGACGCACATCGCGCCCACGACACCGAAAGGTTCCGGCTGCTGGCCGACAAGGCGTACTCGCATCCGAGGACTCGAAAGCATCTGCGGGAACGCCGAATCTCGCACACCATTCCCGAACGCCGTGACCAGATCCGACGCCGCAAGGCCAAGGGGCCGGATGGAGGTCGACCGCCGGCATTCGACAAGGACCTCTACCGCGAACGCAACACCGTCGAGCGTGGTTTCGGGCGACTCAAGCAATGGCGTGGCATCGCCACGCGTTACGACAAGTACGCCACCACCTTCCTCGGTGGCGTACTCCTCGGCGCGATTGTTATTCATCACCGTGTCCGCAAATAGCAGACACGCTCTAGTTAGACAGCCCGCACATTCGTGGCCTGCGGACCCTTCTGTCCCTGGCCCACCTCGAACTCCAGACGCTGGTTCTCATCGAGCGACTTGAAGCCACTGCCCGAAATCTCCGAGTAGTGCACGAAGACGTCCGGAGTCCCGTCGTCGGGTGCGATGAAACCGAAGCCCTTCTCGCCGTTGAACCACTTCACGATGCCCTGCGCCATGCAAACTCCCTACAACCTCGATCCGGGCACTCACATCGAATCCCCGATCTCGATACCACTGATCCTGCCACCCGAAGAACCGTTCCCCGACGACCACACCCGATCCGAGCCGCAGCGGACATACCGCTCGACACCTACCGAGCCCCCCGACTTCCCCGGCCAGTCATCGACCACCGAGAGCCGGACCCGCGAAGCACCCCCTCCGCCGACGTCGACAAACCCGACGCGTGTCCGGCTCCAGGAAAATCCCTGGTCAACCGACTCCACAATTTCTGCAGTCACGTCGCCCGTTAGGCTGCCGGGGTAGATGCCGAACGGGAGGTTCACGCGATCACGTCGTGGATCGGCGGTGCGGGCCACGCGAGGCGACCGTCGCGGATACTTGCGATCGTTGACGCGATCCAGTCCAATTCGGCCCGTGCCGTATGGAGTGCGTAATCCGCCTCGACGACGAACAGCGAAGGCGCTCCGTCGCCGAGTGCCCGGGTGAGCTTGTCCTGGTCGGATTCGATTCTCGCGGTGAGCCGTTGGGCGCGTTCGGTGAGCGCATCGACGGCGCCCTCGCGTCCCAGTGCGCCGAGATAGCTGATCGCGGCGAAGAACGGTGAGAACTCCCGTGCGGCGCTGCGGATCTGGACGTCCAGTCGGCTGACCAGTTCCGTGCGCCCGGCGTCGGTGAGGGCGTAGACGGTGCGGGCGGGCCGCCCTTCGCGTTGCGCGCGTTCGTGTTCCTCGATCCAGCCTGCCGCCGCGAGGGCGGCGACCACATTGTTCAGCGAGCCGCGGTTGAGCGGCCACTGCCCGGCCTCGCTGCGCTCGCGCAGCGTGACCTCCACCTGGTAGGGGTGCATCGGCGATTCGAGGAGCAGGCCGAGCACCGGCAGGACGAGGGGGTTGTCGAGCACGCGTCCAGGCATGGTCGAAATATACCAGTCTAAATAAACTATGACGAAGCACGCGGTTCGGACGGCACGACCTCGCCTTTGTCACGATTGGGTCACGGCCCGCTACGGTGGATCGTTGACCACGACGCCGATCATGAAAGAACAAATTCTTGTTACAGAGTGAATCGAAGTTCAGGGATTATCGTCTCCATGCCGTCGCGTTCCTCGTGGGCGTCCTCTCCGTGGGGGTGGTGGCCTACCGAGAGTTCGATGCGGCAACGGGCTACCTGATGGACCTCTCCGTGTTCCGCGACGCCGGCCACGCCTTCGTCAGCGGGCTGCCGCTCTACTCCGCGGACTTCCCGAGCAGTTCCGGGTTCAGGTTCATCTACGCACCGTTCGCCGCGATCCTCTTCGCGCCGATGGCGGAGATCGACCCCGCGGTCCTGCAGGCGCTGTGGTGCGCGCTCAACCTCGGGCTTGTGTGGTGGATGGTCAAGGTGGCGCTGTCGAAACTCGACGTCGGCCGCCCCGAACTTCTCGCTCTTCTGTGGATGGGGCCGGTACTGCTCCTCGAGCCGATGCGCTCGAACTTCGACTTCGGTCAGATCAACATCATCCTGATGGCGCTCGTGGTCGCCGACTGCACCGGGGTGATCCCGAAGAGGTTCCGCGGAATCGCGATCGGCCTCGCCGCGGCGATCAAGATTACTCCGGCAGCCTTCCTGCTCGTCCTGCTCGTCCGCCGCGACTTCCGCTCGATCGGACGGTCGCTCGCCACGATCCTCGTCACCGTCGGACTCGGCTTCTGGCTCCTGCCGCGGTCGTCGGTGTGGTTCTGGACCACCGAATTCTTCGCCACCGGCCGTGCGGGCGCGCCCGACTTCTTCCGCAACCAGGCCGTCACCGGCGTCATCGCGCGGCTCGGGGCGGAGGGCAGGATGGCCAGCATGCTCTGGGTGCTCAGCGCGGCCGTCATCGTCTCCGCCGCCGCGTGGTCGG
This sequence comes from Rhodococcus sp. NCIMB 12038, assembly GCF_002165735.1. Taxonomy (NCBI): domain Bacteria; kingdom Bacillati; phylum Actinomycetota; class Actinomycetes; order Mycobacteriales; family Nocardiaceae; genus Rhodococcus; species Rhodococcus sp. NCIMB 12038. The sequence goes on along the minus strand of NZ_NHML01000011.1, from coordinate 52,508 downwards.
CGTACCGGTTCACCCGGTCGGGTGAGCACCTGATCGCACTGTCTGTCGTGGCCCTGGCGTCGCTGCTCGCCGCGCCGTTCGCCGTCACCCACCACTGGGCGTACAGCATCCTGCTGATTCCGATCTTGATCGCACCGCAGTACCGCAGCTGGCGGCCGCTGATCGGCGCCGCGACGCTGATCTTCCTGATCGGCCCCAACTTCGTGCTGCAGTCGTCCTCGTCCGGCTGGGTGGAGGCCGCCGTCCGCGAGGTGATCGGCAGCTCGCAGTGCCTCGTCGCCCTGGTCCTGCTCGGCGCCGCCGTCGTGGCCGCGCGGTCGCGCACCCCGCTCCCGGACGTCGAGCCCGACGCCGTGCCTGCGGACGCCGACGCGGACGCCGATGCCCTGCAGCCTGCCCGCGGCTGACACCCGCTTTCCCGCCGGGCGAATGTACCTTCGGGCGCCTCGGCAACGCCGAGAGGTACATTCGCCCGGCGCCGACGAGCCGCGCGGAGGACCGGGCGGCGCTATCGTCGAGTCATGTGCCGAAACATCACCGAGCTGCGCGGACTCGAACCGGCGGCCACCGCGGAGGAGATCGAGGCGGCGGCGCGTCAATACGTCCGGAAGGTCAGCGGAATCCAGAAGCTCTCCGACGCCAACCGTGAACCGTTCGAGGAAGCGGTTGCAGTCGTCACCGAGGCCACCACGAAACTCCTCGCCGCACTGCCGGCGCGCAAGCAGCCACCGCAGACCGTGCCCCCGCTGCGACGGCCGGAGGTCCGGGCGCGCATCGCGGCGAAGGCCGCGTCATCCAGCTGAGCGCGGCGAAGGCCGCTTCTTCCTAGCCGGACGAACGGGACGCTCGTTGCGTCAGATCCAACGAGCGTCCCGTTCGTTGCGCTCGGGTTCAGGCTCAGGCGCGCAGGCCGCCGAGTGCGTCGATGCGTTTGATCGCGTCGGCGACGATGCCGTCGATGAGGTCCTTGCACGTGGGCAGGTCGTCGAGCAGTCCGACGACCTGACCGGAGGCGAGGACGCCGGCGTGGGTGTTGCCGTCGACGAGCCCGGCCTTGAGCAGCATCGGGGTGTTGGCGGCCATGATGATCTGCTGCCAGGTGCGGTCGCCGGACTTCTTCATGGCGAGACCGTCCTTGACGAGCGTCGACCATTTCATGCCGGTCATGGCCTTGAATTTCGACGCGTTGCGGGCGGCGGCGACGAGTCCGCGGACGTTGCCGGAGTGTTCGAGGCTGTCGACGAGTTCGGTGTTGAGGACCCGGTGGGGCATGCCGTCGACCTTGCGGGAGACGGTGGTGTCCTGCAGTCCGCGGGCGAGGTATTCCTGTTTGACGGAGTCGGGGACCGTCGATTCCTGGGTGAGCAGGAAGCGGGTGCCCATCGCGACGCCGGCGGCGCCGTACGCGAGGGCGGCGGCGAGTCCACGGCCGTCGTAAAAGCCGCCCGCGGCGACGACGGGAATGTCGACGGCGTCGAGCACCGACGGCAGCAGCAGGGTGGTGGCGACGGGACCGGTGTGACCGCCGCCCTCACCGCCCTGCACGATCACGGCATCGGCGCCCCAGGACGCCACCTTCTTCGCGTGTTTCGCGGCACCGATCGACGGAATGACCACCACCCCGGCGGCTTTCAGCTTCGCGATCAGTTCCTGCTTGGGGGCGAGAGCGAACGACGCGACGCGCACGTTCTCCCGGATGAGCAGGTCGATGCGTTGCCGGGCGTCGGTGGCGTCGGCGCGGATGTTCACGCCGAACGGCTTGTCGGTGAGTGTCTTCGTCTTCGTGATCGCGGCGGCGAGTTCCTCGTATGTCATCGTGGCCGACGCGAGGATGCCGAGACCGCCGGCGTTGGCGGTGCCCGCGACGAGTCGTGGTCCGGCGACCCAGCCCATTCCGGTCTGCACGACCGGGTGTTCGACACCGACCAGTTCGGTCAGTGCGGTGCGGAGCGTGCTCATACCGACACCTCCCGGTCGCGCAGGGTGCGGGGGTCGAGGACCTCGCGGATCAGCCGCAGTTCTTCCTCGGACGGGTCCCGGGTGACGGGTGCGTCGTCGAGACCGGCGACCTCGAACGAGGTGTTCTCGGCGACCTGTTCGGCGGTGACGCCGGGGTGCAGCGACAGCGCCCGGAACGTGTGTCCGGGTCCGCCGAAGTCGAAGACCCCGAGGTTGCTCACCACCCGGTGCAGGTGGTGGAACCGGTAGGCCGGATTGCCGGGGTCGATCTGGTCGTAGCCGACGCCGGAGACGATGTCGACCTTGTCGCAGAACACCCGCGACGTGTGCTTGCCCACCCAGTAGCTGGTGGGGTGGTTGATCGTGTTGCCGGGCGCGCCGCGGACGCCGAACATCTGCCGGGTCGGTTGCTGCAGCGGGCCGAACGCCGAGAGGTTCTGGTTACCGTGCCGGTCGATCTGGTTGGCGCCCATCACCACGTGGCGGCGACCGGACGCGACGACGTCGAACACCTTCCGGAACGGCATCCAGCCCTCGATCGGTGCCTTCGCGCCGACGGCGGGCGTGTCGGCGAAGATCAGCGCTTCGCCGTCGGTGATGAGCAGGTCGGGTTCGGTGGTCAGTCGTGCGAGGCGGGCGCCGATCAACGGTAGCGTCGCCATGGGGCTGGCCATGATCTCGCCTGCGCCGGAGAAGATCTCGGCGCACGCGATCGCGCAGTACTCTGCGCGGGTGACGTCGGTGGTCGTTTCGGTCATGCCTGGGACTCCTCTGCAAATCGCTTCACGGCCGCCTGGTAGTCGTCCTCGCTGCCGGACAGGTAGGTGTCGACGAACTGCTGCCATCCCTCGGGGGTCTTCGCGGATTCGGCGTAGTGGCGCTGGAACTTCTCGTCGCGGCCGTAGCTGTCGCCTGCGAGGGTGAAGTGGGCGCCGTTCGGTGCCTCGACGACGCCGTCGACCATCATGCGGTTGAGGATCAGGTTCTGCAGCGGAACGGTTTTCACCAGTTCCTCGGTCTCCACCACGCGTTCGACGGAGACGAACCGCTTCTCGGCGGCCGCGCAGTACAGGTCGTCGAAGTACGGGTCGACTCCGGTGTAGGCGGCGTTGCCGTGCTTGTCGCCCAGATTCAGATGCACCAGTGCCGCATCGAGATTCAGGGCCGGCATCGCGATCAGCGTCTCCGATTTTCCGGACGCGTCGGGGTAGGGGGAGGTGACGGTGCGTAGTTCGTCGCCCCAGAAGTTCCGGACGTCGGAGCCGAGTCCGGCGCGGATCGGCAGGAACGGCAACCGGGCGGCGGCGGCCTCGAGTCCGCACTTGACCATGCCCTCGTCCATCTCGCGAACCTCGATCTCGCCGCCGGTGCGTGCCTTCGCGAACCACGGGTCGTAGAACGGGGCCGAATCGAGGGACACGAAGCCGTAGTAGGCCTTCTTGACCTTGCCCGCCGAGCAGAGCAGCCCCAGGTCGGGACCGCCGTAGGTGACGACGGTGAGGTCGGTGACGTCCGAGCGCAGCAACGCCCGGACCAGCGCCATCGGCTTACGGCGCGAACCCCAGCCGCCGAGGCCGATGGTCATTCCGCTGCGCAGTTCCCCGACCGCGTCGTCGAGCGACATTCTCTTGTCGCGCTTGCTCGCCATCGATGTCAGCCTTTCCTGTTGTTCGAGTTGGAGCGGGGTTTGCCGGTTTCGACGAACTCGTCGCGGTGCTCGTCCGCGACGCCCGCCAGGTTGAGTTCGAAGGTGTAGCCCTGCTCGAGGCGGTAGCTGGTCTTGACGTCGACGGGGTCGATGCCGTTGATCGCCTCCTTGGCGCATCGGATGACCCGGGTGTCCTTGGCCGCGATCTTGGCGGCGATGTCGCGGGCGGTGTCGTCGAGTTTCTCGCGCGGCACCACCTCGTACACCGACCCGAAGTGCTGGAGTTGCTGGGCGGTGACGTTCTGCGCCGTGTAGTACAGGGTGCGCATCATGTGCTGGGGGACGAGCCGGGCGAGGTGGGTGGCGGCGCCGAGTGCCCCGCGGTCGACCTCGGGCAGTCCGAAGACGGCGTCGTCCGATGCCACGATCACGTCGGCGTTGCCGACCAGCCCGATGCCGCCGCCGACGCAGAACCCGTTGACCGCGACGACGACGGGCACGGCGCAGTCGTAGACGGCGGCGAACGCGGCCGCGCAGCCCCGGTTGGCGTCGACCAGCGCGCCGTACCCGTCGGTGGCCTGCATTTCCTTGATGTCGACGCCGGCGTTGAACCCGCGTCCCTCCGCTCGCAGGATCACCACATGGGTGTCCGGGTTCCGGCCCGCGTCGAGCACGGCGTCGGCCAGCTCGAACCAGCCCCGGGAGGGGATGGCGTTCACGGGCGGGTAGTCGACGGTGACCGTGGTGATGCCCCCCGGATCTGTCTCGCTCCGAATTCCCACTGCATTTCTCCTCGTCAGATCCACACTTCACGCACCAAGCAATTGCTTGGTAGGGTAGCACGATGGAAACAGGTTCCAACATGACCGGAAGTGTCGTGCTCGTGACCGGCGGAGTTCGCGGGGTGGGCGCGGGAATCAGCCGCACCTTCCTGCGGGCGGGTGCGACGGTGGTCGCCTGCGCTCGACGGCCGGGCGACGACCCCGTGGAGGTGGACGGACGCGCCGCCGAATTCCTGCCGTGCGACATCCGCGACCCGGAGCAGGTGCAGGGTCTCGTCGACCGGATCGTCGAGCGCCACGGCCGCCTCGACGTGCTGGTCAACAACGCAGGCGGGGCGCCGTTCGCCCTCGCGGCGGACGCGAGCCCGAAGTTCCACTCGAAGATCGTCGAGCTGAACCTCCTTGCCCCGCTGCTCGTCTCGCAGGTGGCGAATGCTCAGATGCAGACGCAGGATTCAGGTGGCGCGATCGTCAACATCTCCAGCGTCAGCGGATCGCGGCCCTCCCCCGGCACCGCGGCGTACGGGGCGGCGAAGGCCGGGGTCGACAGCCTCACCACCAGCCTGGCGGTCGAGTGGGCGCCGAAGGTGCGGGTCAACTCGGTGGTCGTCGGCCTGGTCCGCACCGAACTCGCGCACCTGCACTACGGGGACGAGGAGGGAATTGCGGCCGTCGGGAACACGGTCCCGCTGGGCCGGATGGCCTGCCCCGAGGACGTCGGCAACTGCGCGGTGTTCCTGGCTTCACCGTTGGCGGCGTACGTCAGCGGTTCGACACTGACCGTCCACGGCGGCGGGGAACGTCCCGCCTTCCTGGCGGCAGCAACGGTATCTACAGAGGAGAAGGCATGAGTGGAGTGGTCGACGGTCGCGTCGTCATCGTGACGGGCGCCGGGCGCGGAATCGGACGCGCCCACGCGCTGGCGTTCGCCGCCGAGGGGGCGAAGGTCGTGGTCAACGACATCGGGGCCGGGCTCGACGGTTCCGCGACCGGGGAGAGTCCCGCCGAGCAGGTGGTCGCGGAGATCGTGGCCGCGGGCGGCGAGGCCGTCGTCAACGGCGACGACGTCGCGGACTGGGCCGGGGCCGAGAACCTGATCCGGACGGCGATCGACACGTACGGCCGGCTCGACGTGCTGGTGAACAACGCCGGGTTCCTGCGCGACCGCATGCTCGTCGGAATGAGCGAGCAGGAGTGGGACGCCGTCGTGCGGGTGCATCTCAAGGGACATTTCGCGACGCTGCGGCACGCGGCCGCGTACTGGCGGGCCGAGGCGAAGGCGGGCAATCCGGTGGACGCCCGGATCGTCAACACCAGTTCCGGTGCCGGACTGCAGGGCTCGATCGGGCAGGGCAACTACGCCGCCGCGAAGGCGGGGATCGCCGAGCTGACAATCCAGGCGGCCGCGGAGTTGAGGAACTACGGCGTCACCGTCAACGCGATCGCACCCGCCGCCCGCACCCGGATGACGGTCGGCGTCGGCGGCGCGATGGCCGAGGCGATGGCCGCCCCCGAGGAGGGCTTCGACGCGATGGCGCCGGAGAACATCTCCCCGCTCGTCGTGTGGCTGGGCAGTGTGGAGTCGAAGGACGTGAGCGGGCGGGTATTCGAGGTCGAGGGCGGCAAGATCACTGTCGCCGAGGGCTGGCGGCACGGTCCCACCCAGGACAAGGGCGCGCGCTGGGAGCCGAAGGAGATCGGGCCCGTCGTCGCCGACCTGCTCGCGAAGGCGGAGGACCCGGTCCCGGTCTACGGCGCCTGAGCAGGTGAGTGGCGATGTGTGCTGGGGGACGCATTGCCGCTCACCTGGCCCACCTGCCCCGTGGACGAACGGGACGCCCGTTGCGTCAGATCCAACGAGCGTCCCGTTCGTCCGGCCGCCCGGAGAACTGGAGAGTTGTTTGGACACATTGATAAACAGGTGTCCAGAAGTTAGTGTGCATGAAGGAAATGGCTCTCGGCCAAGGAGAATTCGTGAAATTCGGCATAACGTTGTTTACGAGTGACCGCGGGATCGAGCCGGCCTCGGCCGCGAGGGGTGCAGAGGCCAATGGATTCGACTCGTTCTACGTGCCCGAGCACACGCACATTCCGGTGAAACGCGATGCGGCGCATCCGCAGACGGGCGACGCGTCGCTGCCCGACGACCGGTACATGCGCACCCTCGACCCGTGGGTGGCCCTCGCGACGGCGGCGGCGGTCACGGAGCGGATCGAACTGGGCACGTCGGTGGCGCTGCCCGTCGAGCACGATCCGATCACGCTGGCCAAGACGATCGCCTCGCTCGACCACCTCAGCGGCGGGCGGGTGATCCTCGGCGTCGGGTACGGGTGGAATCTGGACGAGCTCACCGACCACAACGTCCCGCCGGGGCGGCGCCGGACGATGCTGCGGGAATACCTCGCGGCGATGCGCGCGCTGTGGACACAGGACGAGGCGTCCTACGACGGCGAGTTCGTGAGCTTCGGTCCGAGCTGGGCGTGGCCCAAGCCGGTGCGGGTGCCGCCGGTGGTCGTCGGCGCCGCAGGCAACGACAAGAACTTCAAATGGATCGTGAAGTCCGCCGACGGCTGGATGACCACTCCGATCGAGCAGGACATCGACGACCGCGTCGCCGCGCTGCGACGGATGTGGCACGAGGCCGGCAGGGACGGCGAACCGCGGATCGTCGTGCTCGACGGCAAGCCGGACGTCGACAAGTTGCGTCGCTGGAAGGACCTCGGCGTCACCGAAGTGGTGTACGGAGTGCCCGACCGCAGCGAGGAGGAGGTCCTCGCCTACCTCGGACGGCTGGCGGGAAAACTCGAGGGATTGCGCGAGTCGACCGCGGTGGGGTGAGTGAGTGCGGTTGGATGGAACGAGGACACACTCGGGTAAGAACGTGTTCTAGTATTGCTTGCCAGTTGCTCGAGGAGAGGCCGAAGTCCGTGCGCATCGCACTCTTGTCGTACCGAAGCAAGCCCCACTGCGGTGGGCAGGGTGTGTACGTCCGCCATCTCAGCCGTGAGCTTGTCGAACTCGGCCATCAGGTGGAGGTGTTCTCGGGCCAGCCGTACCCGGACGTCGACCCCCGGGTGACGCTGACGAAGGTCCCCAGCCTCGACCTGTACCGCGAGCCGGATCCGTTCAGAACGCCGCACCCGCGCGAGTTCCGCGATGACGTCGACGTGCTCGAGGTCGCGACCATGTGGACGGCCGGTTTCCCGGAGCCGCTCACGTTCAGCCTCCGGGCAGCCCGACTGCTGAAGGAGCGCGCCGACGAGTTCGACGTGGTGCACGACAACCAGTGCCTCGGCTACGGGCTGCTGCAACTCCAGAGGGCCGGGCTCCCCGTCGTCGCCACCATCCACCACCCGATCACCCGCGACCGCGAACTGGATCTCGCGTCGGCGAAGTGGTGGCGCAAGGTGACGGTCCGCCGCTGGTACGGCTTCCTGCGCATGCAGAAGCGGGTGGCGCGCGCCATCCCCGCGCTGCTGACGGTGTCGCAGTCGTCCGCCGACGACATCAGTGCCGCGTTCGACGTTCGCGCCGCGAACCTGCGGACCATCCCGCTGGGTGTGGACACCGAGGTCTTCCGACCCCCGTCCGCCGCGCGGGTGCCGGGCCGCATCGTGTGCATCGCCAGCGCCGACATGCCGCTGAAGGGGGTGTCGACGCTCCTCGAGGCGGTCGCGAAGGCGCACACCGAGCGCGCCGTCGAACTGGTGCTGGTCACCAAGCTGGCACCCGGCGGCGTCACGGAGAAGCTCATCGAGGATCTGGCCATCGGCGACGTCGTCCGCACCGTGTCGGGCATCGACGACAGCGAACTGGCGGCGCTGCTGGCGTCGGCCGACGTCGCGTGCGTCCCGTCGCTGTACGAAGGTTTCTCGCTGCCCGCCGTCGAGGCGATGGCGTGCGGTACCCCACTGGTCGCGAGCCGTGCAGGTGCCATTCCCGAGGTGATCGGAACGGACGAGGAGGCGGGGGTGCTGGTGACGCCCGGCGACCCGCAGGAACTCGCGGACGTGCTGGGCGCGTTGCTCGACGACCCGCAGCGCCGCGCCCGGCTGGGGGACGGTGGCCGCCGCCGCGTGCTCGAGCGCTACAGCTGGGCCGCAGTGGCCGCGACAACCGCGCAGACCTATGCCGAAGCGATAGCGCAGACCCGTCAAGGAGGCCGATCGTGCTGACAGTGGACTTCGACCGGCTGGGTGTGAAGCCCAGCGACAAGGTGATCGACATCGGGGCGGGTGCCGGACGGCACTCGTTCGAGCTGTATCGACGCGGCGCCGACGTCATCGCCTTCGACCAGAACGCCGACGAACTCGCGGACGTCGAGAAGATGTTCGTGGCGATGGCCGAGGTCGGTGAGGTACCCGCAGGCGCCTCTGCGCGGGTGGAGGTCGGCGACGCGCTGAATCTGCCGTACGAGGATGCGACGTTCGACGTCGTCCTCATCTCCGAGGTGCTCGAACACGTTCCCCGCGACGGCCGCGCCATCGCCGAGCTGACCCGCATCCTCAAGCCGGGTGGTGTTGCAGCGGTGACGGTTCCGCGGTGGCTGCCGGAGAAGATCTGCTGGGCGCTGTCCGACGCGTACCACGAGGTGGAGGGCGGCCACGTCCGCATCTACCGCGCCGACGAACTGGCGGAAAAGCTTACCGCCGCCGGGCTGGAGGTCCGGGGCCGGGACCACGCGCACGCCCTGCATTCCCCGTACTGGTGGCTCAAATGTGCGGTGGGGGTGGAGAACAACGACAATCCCCTCGCGAAGGCCTACCACCAGGTTCTGGTGTGGGACATGATGAAAGCGCCCTGGCTGACACGCACCGCGGAGAAGGTTCTCAACCCGGTGGTCGGCAAGAGCGTCGTGTTCTACCTCGAGAAGCCGAGGGAACCGAGCGTGGTGAAGGCGCCGCGGTGAGAGCCGTCGGCGTCCCGTCGGTGCCGAACGTGCTGTCGGAGAGCCAGGTCAGGCAGACGGCACGGTCGATCGCGGCAGCGCAGGAGTCGTCGGGGGCGCTGCCGTGGTTCGCCGGCGGGCACACCGACCCGTGGGATCACGTCGAATCCGCCATGGCCCTCTCGGCGGCCGGGCTGCTCGACGAGGCGGAGGGTGCGTACGAGTGGTCGCGGCGCACGCAGCGACCGGACGGTTCGTGGCCGATGAAGTTCCGCGACGGAACCGTCGAAAATCACGATTCCGACAGCAACTTCTGCGCGTATCTCGCGGTGGGGGTGTGGCACCACTACCTGATCACCGGTGACCGGAACTTCGTCGACAGGCTATGGCCGTCGGTGCAGGGCGGCCTCGACCTGGTCGTCGACATGCAGGCGCTCAGCGGCGAAATCTGGTGGGCCCGCGGCGAGAACGGCCAGGACTGCACCGAGGCGCTGCTGACCGGGAACTCCAGCATTCACCACAGCCTGCACTGCGGTCTCCTGCTCGCCCGGTTGGTCGACGACCCGCAGCCGGAATGGGAGTTCGCGAAATACACACTCGGCCACGCGATCAGGCAGCACCCGGAGTCGTTCGCGATCAAGGACGAATACTCCATGGACTGGTACTACCCGATCCTCGGGGGCGCCGTCCGCGGTGAGACCGCATCGGACCGCATCGATTCGCGGTGGGACGACTTCGTGGTCGAGGGACTCGGCATCCGCTGCGTGGACCACCGGCCGTGGGTGACCGGCGCCGAAACGTGCGAGCTGGTACTGGCGCTCGACGCGATGGGGGAGCACACCCGCGCGCTCGCGCAGTTCACCGCCATGCAGCATCTGCGGGACCCGGACGGCTCGTATTGGACCGGTCTCGTCTACAGCGACGGCAAGCGGTGGCCGGTCGAGCAGACCACGTGGACGGGCGGGGCGATGATCCTCGCCGCGGACGCGTTGTCCCGCACCACTCCCGGACACGGAATCTTCCGGGACGCGGCGCTGCCCGTGGGACTACCGATCGGCCTCGACCGGTGCGGCGACTACTGTCAGGCCAGCGGTTCGCCGGTCTGACCGCCCACCCGCTCGAGGACGCGCAGTGACCCGGTGACGGACGTTTCCTTGAATTGTCTTGTCGCCAGTGCTCGTTCGTAGATCTCGAACGGCGGTCGCCCACCGTCGGCGGGGTTCGGGAACACATCGTGGATCACCAGGGCGCCGCCCACGGTCACCCACGGCGCCCACCCCTCGAGATCCGCCGACGCCGCTTCCGACGTGTGCCCGCCGTCGATGAACACGAAGTTCACGGGGGTGCGCCAGAACGTCGCCACCGTCGACGACCGGCCCAGCACCGCCACCACGTACTCCTCGAGCCCCGAATCGGCCATCGTGTGCCGGAACCGCCCGACCGTGTCGAGCAGTCCGGTGTGCGGGTCGACGAACGCCGGTTCGTGATACTCCCAGCCCGGCTGGTGCTCCTCGGAACCGTGATGGTGGTCGACGGTGACGACGCGGGCGCCGCGCGCCCTCGCCGCCGCCCCGAGATAGATCGTCGAGCGGCCGCAGTACGTGCCGATCTCGACGCCCACCCCGCCGGGAGTCAGGTACTGCATCGCGGCCTCGTGCAGGGCCGTCCCCTCGTCCTCCGGCATGAAGCCGGGGACGGAGTCGGCGAGTCGAAGTAGCTCTGGTGTCAGATGTTCGGTGCTCATGTGGCCTCTGCGTCCGGGGCGGCCGCTCTGGCCGCTTTCTTCCGCTTGTGTAGCACTCCGCCGATCATCGCGTCGAGTTTCGTCCCCAACGGCCAGCCCACGTAGTGGCACAGGAACAGGGCGATCTCGCGGAGTTGGTCCTCGTCCAGTTCCTCGTTGTGCAGGGCCGCGCCCACCTGGATCTCGGCGACGTCGACGAGTCCCTGCGCGGTGAGCGCCCCGAGCAGCAGAAGCCGGCGGTCGCGGATGCTCAGCCCGGGCCGCGACCAGATGTCGGCGAACAGGTGGTCGGCGGTGACGGCGAAATGCGCGCCGGGGCCGTCCTGCATCTCGAATCCGTAGACCTTCTCCATCATGGCCAGGCCGCGGGTGCGGGTGTCGTCGGTCATGGCTGCTCCTCCTCGTTCTTGTCCACGGTGCTGTCGACGCCGAGTCCCGGACCGAGACCCGACAGCGCGAGGTGCGCGAGTGGCAGCGCGACGTCGAGTCGGGCGCCGAGCCCGATCGCCAGCGACAGGTCCTTCTCCCCGAGGTCCCGGACGTGGGACATGATCGGGTACCAGTTGTCGTCCTCGTCGAGCGCGTCGGTGGTGTCGCGGAGCATGATCGCGCCGGCGCCACCGGTGATCGCGTCGGTGTGGCGGACCACCTTGCCGAGTTCGGTGATGTCGAGTCCAGCGGCCTCGGCGAGTCGCTGCGCCTCGGCGGCGGCGGTGAACGAGACGAAGTGCAGCAGGTTCCGGGCCAGCTTCATCCGGGTGCCCGCGCCCACGTCGCCGGCGTGCACGACCAGTTCGGCCCAGTGCCCGAACGGTTCCCGGACCTTCTCGAACGCGTCGTCGCTCGCCCCGACCATCACCGCCAGCTTCCCCTGGTGCGCCCCAGGGGCGCCGCCGCTGACGGGTGCGTCGATCAGGTCGACGCCGTGCGCCCGGCACCGGTCGGCGAGTTCGACGGCGGTGACGTCGCTGATGGTGGAGTGCACCGCCACGACCGTGCCCGGTCGCGCGGTGTCGAGCAGTTCGGTGACCACCGCGCGGACCTGTTCGTCGTTCAGCACGGTCACCGAGATGACGTCCGCGTTCGACGCGACCTCCCGCGGATTCGTCGTGATCTTCGCGCCCGCCTTGCCGAACGGTTCCAGCGCCTCCGGCCGGGTGTCGCACACGACGAGTGTGCCCGGCCGGTCGAGCAGCCGCTTCGCCATCGGCGCACCCATGTTGCCGAGCCCGATGTAGCCGACGGACACCTGTTCTGTCGTGGTCATCGGAAGATCTGTCCGCCGTCGACGTTGAAAATCTGCCCGGTGATCCAGCTGGCCTCGTCGGAGAGGAGGAACAGGCAGGCGCCGACGAGGTCGTCGGGGGTGCCCATTCGTTTGAGCGGCAACGTCTTCACCATGTCTGCCACCATATTTCCCGGCGTCACGGTGCGGGTGGCTTCGGTGTCGATCGGCCCGGGCGCGATGGCGTTGACCCGGATGTTCATGCCGCCCACCTCGTGAGCCAGTTGCTGGGTGAGGCCGTTGATCCCGACTTTCGCGAGGCCGTAGAAGCCGGAGTACAGCCACGCCGCCGTCGACGACTGATTAACGATGGAGCCGCCCCCGCGTTCGTTCATCGCCGGCCACACGGCGCGCGTCACGTTGAGGGCGCCGTCGAAATTCACGGCCATGAACTTCTTGTAGTAGTCCCACGGCACCGTGATCAGCAGGTCGAGTTTCATGCCGCCGTAGATCGCGGCGTTGTTCACCAGATGATCGATGCCGCCGAACTTCTCGACGGTGAACGCCGCGAGTTCCTGTGCCGAGGCCTCGTCGGCGACGTCGACGTCCTTGAACACCGCGATCCCGCCGTCGGTACAGATCTGCTTGGCCACGGTCTCGCCGAGTTCCGCGTTGAGGTCGGCCACCACCACGTTGGCGCCCTCGCGGGCGAGGGCGCGCGCGTACCCCTCGCCGATGCCCTGTGCGGCGCCGGTGACGATGGCCGTCTTACCGTCGAAACGTCCCATATCGATTGACTCCCTGCACTATCGGGCCGGCTCGCCGGCGTATTATCGGGCCGGCTCCGCGACCAGCTTGGTTTCCAGGTATTCCTCGAAACCGGCCACACCCATCTCGCGGCCGATCCCGGACTGCTTGTAACCGCCGAACGGGGCGTCGGCGGAATACCAGACGCCGCCGTTGACGCTGAGCGTCCCGGTGCGCACGCCCTCGACCACGCGCTGCACCCGTGGGGGATCCGTGCCCCACACCGACCCGGACAGCCCGTACGGCGAGTCGTTGGCGATGCTGATCGCGTCCTCGTCACCGTCGTGCGGAATGATCACCAGCACCGGTCCGAAGATTTCTTCCCGTGCCACCCTCGCGGTGTTGTCGAGGCCGCTGATCAGGGTGGGTTCGACGAAGAATCCGCGCTCCCGATCGGCGGGGCGTCCGCCGCCGACCACGATCGTGCCGCCCTCTTCCCGGGCGAGTCGCAGGTATTCCTCGACCCGGGCGCGTTGCCGGGCGGAAATGAGTGGCCCGCAGATGGTGCCGGGTTTCGTGGGATCGCCCGCGCTCAGTCCGCCGAGTGTGCGGGCGGTGGCCTCGACTGCCTCGTCGTACTTCTCACGGGGCACCAGCAACCGGGTGGTGATGGCGCAACCCTGCCCCGCATGGGTGGACACGGTGAACGCGGCGATCCCGCACGCCCCGGCGAGGTCGGCGTCGTCGAGCACGATGAACGCGGATTTGCCGCCGAGTTCGAGGAAGACCTTCTTCAACGACTGGGACGCCGCCGCCATGACGGCCTTCCCCGTCGTGGTCGAACCGGTGAACGACACGAGGTCGACGTGGGGGTCGGTTGCGAGTTGCGCGCCGAGGGCATGGTCGCTCGACGTGACGATGTTGACGACGCCCGCCGGGAGATCGGTCTCCTCCGCGATGAGATGCCCGACGAGGGCAGCGCACCAGGGGGTGTCGGGGGCCGGTTTGAGCACTACCGTGTTGCCGGCCGCCAGCGCGGGGCCGATCTTGGCGAAGTTGATCTGGTGTGGGAAGTTCCACGGCGTGATGGCCCCGATCACCCCGACGGCCTCCTTGAGGACGCGTCGGCGGGTCTTGATGCCCATCGGTTCGGCGACGCCCAGATCCTGTTCCCAGGCATAGCTTTCGGCGAGGTCGGCGAAATAGCCGAGGTCGGCCACCGGGCCCTCGAGTTGCGGTCCGCTGGTGAGGAAGGCGGGCGCGCCGACCTCCGCGATGGTGAGCTCGCGCAGTTCCTCGATGTGGGACTCCAGTACTTCGCGCAGCTGTCGCAGGCAGCGGGCGCGGAAGGCGTGGTCGCGGGACCACGTGGTGTGGTCGAATGCTCGCCGGGCCGCGGCGATCGCGGCGTCCATGTCGGACTCGGTCGCGTCGGCGGCCCGTCCCAGCACTTCCTCGGTGGCCGGGTTGATCACCTCGAACGTGCCGCCGGAACCGGGAATCAGTTTGCCGTCGATCAGGAGAGCAGAGCTGTCGGTGGGGCGCAGAGTCATGGATTTTCGCTTCCGAGTCGGGTGAGTGTCACAGCGATCTCTGAAAACTGGACATGTGTCTGGACTATAGTTTGAACAACTGGATGCCGCAATGACGAGTTCCCGGGATTTCGCCCGAGCCGACAGCCGGGGCTCTGCCCGCCGCGCGGTGCGGGGCGCGTTGCTCGGGCCGATTGGTGGTGACGGGGGTCTGCACGCGGGAAGGTCCTTCGACGCGCAGGGTGAGGCCGTCGGGGAGATCTCACAGTTCGACGTTGGTCTCAGGTGGTCTGTCGAGGGCTACCGTTTCGCGCCCGTCGTCATCCGGGGATGCAGGTCGTGGGCGGCGCAACAACCGTTGCGGACGAGGACGAACAGCGTCGGCGCTGTCACGGGGTTCGTCCGGGTGGCCGCGATCGCAGCTTGCATGACCGAGTGTTCGTGCCCCACGGTAATGCGGTCTCGTCGCCGGGCATCGACGAATGTGGGACGTTCGCTTCGGCGACCAATTGGCGCCGCTCGGTGTCGCTTGTGCGCCCCGACCTCGACGCTTTCGTCAGCGCTTAGCGCCGACGCGAGGCATTGGGTCTGTACGACGCATCGTTTGAAGATCTCTTTCGCGACCCGCACCCTTCGCATGCGCGCTGCGAGGCGCTCTCCTTCGCGAGGAAAGAACAGATCGGGGTCCAAGAACCGGCAGAGTCCACTGGTCTGCCAGTCCCAGTCTTCGATGGTCGGCCTGATGTGCCTGGAAGGCCGTGACGTCGGCATGGTTCGACGGTTTCGTGGGTGAGGCTCCGCCCCGCCCGGTGTCCGCATTCGGCGGTGCGGCGACCCGCTACGGATGACGCATGGTCGAAGCCCGCGACAACGTGGCGGGGGACGGCGACCGATCATCGAGGAGCTCGGCGAGTATGTGTGGACGAACCGTGGTCCGATATGTGCTTCGCACAGGAGTTCGGTGAACCGCTCGTCGCTCGTGAGAGACGGCGGATGACCTTCATCCGCGGACTTCTCGCAGGGCGGGGGTCGTGTCGAACTCGGCGCGTGCGAGGGAGCGGCGGTGGACCTGGTCGGGACCGTCGGCGATCTGCAGGAACCGGGCCTGGGAGTACAGCATCGCCAGCGGGGTGTCCTGGGACAGGCCGGCGCCGCCGAAGATCTGGATGGCGTTGTCGACGATCGTTTTGACGGTCTGCGGGACCAGCACCTTTGCGGCGGCGACGTCGTGGCGGGCGGCCTTCGCCCCCTCGGTGTCCATTCGCCACGCAGCCCGCAGCACGATCAGGCGTGCCGCATCGACCGCGATCCGCGCATCTGCCACGGTGGCCTGCACGACACCCTCGTCGGCGAGTGGACGACCGAACGCGATCCGGGTGCGTGCCCGCGTGGTCATCAGTGCGATCGCGCGTTCGGCCATCCCGATCAGTCGCATGCAGTGGTGGATCCGACCCGGGCCGAGCCGGGCCTGTGCCACCGCGAACCCCCTGCCGCGTGGGCCGAGGAGGTTCGCCTTCGGTACCCGCACTCCGTCGTAGACGATCTCACCGTGGCCACCCTCATGCCGGTCGTCGAATCCGAGCACCGATGTGGACCGCTGGACTGCGACACCGGTCGTGTCCATCGGCACCAGCACAATGGAGTGTCGGGATCCGACCGAGGCATCGGGATCGGTCACACCCATCACCATCGCGACCCGGTTGTCGTCCCGCAGCGCCGCGGTGGTCCACCATTTGCGGCCGGTCAGTATCCAATGGTCGTCGTCCTCGGCGATCTCGAGTCGCACGTTGTTCGCATCCGAACTCGCCACGTCCGGTTCGGTCATCGAGAAGCAGGACCGGATCTCGCCGTCCAGCAAGGGACGCAACCACTGCTGCTTCTGTTCTTCCGTGCCGAACCGGTCGAGTAGTTCCATGTTGCCGGTGTCCGGTGCGTTGCAGTTGAGCGCCTCCGGCGCCAGCGCAGGGCTCCACCCAGTCAGCTCGGCGAGTGGTGCGTACTCGAGATTGGCCAACCCTGCACCGGCTTCGGTGTGGGCCGGCAGGAACAGATTCCACAGGCCCTGTCGCTTCGCGGACGCCTTCAGGTCGGCCATGATCGGCGGCGCACCCCACCAGTTCGGTTTGCTCGCCAACTGCTCGGCCGCGATCTTCTCTGCGGGTAGCACCCGCTCCTGCATGAACGCCGTCAGCCGTGACTGCAGCTCCCGCACCTTCGGACTGTACTCGAAATCCATTCTGGTCTACTCCTGTTGGAGGCTGGGATGTCAGCGACGAAGTTCGGACAGGGAAGATGCGGCTGCGACATCGAGCGCACGGTCGAGCAGCACGGCAGACATGTCTGCGACTCCGTCGAATCCGTCTCCGACGGTGTCCCCGTTGGCGTGCCGGGCCGCGATGCCCTCCATGATGACGGCCAGCTTGAAGTCGGCGAACACGACATACCAGTCCATGTTCGGCAGGTCGATTCCCCGCGCCGACGCGTACCGCTCGAGCATCTCACTGCGTGAGGGGAACCCGTCCAGGGTCGCTAGTCCACGTGTGATCGGGTTCGGTGTCTGCCCGGGCATGTCCCAGAACCCGAGCATGATGCCCACATCGGCCAGCGTGTCGCCGAGGGTGGCCATCTCCCAGTCCAGGACCGACACGATCCGCGCCCGGTCATCCGGGGCGACCAGCACGTTGTCCAGCTTCACGTCGCCGTGCACGATCCCCGGGAACCGGCTGCGCGGAAGCGCACAGCGCAGCTTGTCGAGCAGCATGGTCACTTCAGGGCGGTCAACGATGCGGGAGGCGTCCCACTGCTGTGACCATCGGAGCAGCTGCCGTTCCAGATAGCCGTCGGGCCGCCCGAACCCGCCGAGACCGATGGCCGACGGGGCAATGTCGTGTAGTGCCGCAAGGGTATCCGCCAGGTCGAATCCGAGGTGCCGGCGCTCGTCCACGTCGAGCGCGGACGCCTGTTCCAACGTGCCGACGGGAATGCCCTCGACCAGTTCCATCAGGTAGAACGGGGCTCCGAGAACGGACGTGTCCTCGCACAGGTGCACGGCGCGCGGCACGGGCACCGCCGTCGCGCCCAGTGCATCGATCACGGTGTATTCCCGTTTCATGTCGTGCGCGCTCGGCAGCACATGCCCGTACGGAGGTCGTCGGATTACCCATGACTGTGCTCCATCGAAGAGGTGATAGGTGGGGTTCGAGCGACCACCGCCGATCAGGGATGAAGCCAGATCCCCGGCTAGTCCGTCGGGAAGTGCGTTTCCGAGATAGTCGGTCAGAGCGCCGAGATTGAGGTCGGTGGTCGTTCCCGCCGGGTTCGCGGACATGAGGCCGTTCCTTTCGTCAATGAGGTGACAGTGTTTCTGCGGCGGTGAGGTCCTCGGCTGCGCCCCAGGAAAACTCGACGACGGTGTCCGTCTCGCCGGTGCGGGGCACCGCCCCGACGCACTGGTGAGTCGGCCGCCTTATCGGGGGCGACCGGCCCGTCCTGTCTGTTCTATTGAGCGGCCTTCGTGCCGGCGAGGATACGAGCGGGGTTGGTCACCATGATCTGGTGCACGGTGTCGTCGTCGACTCCGAGTTCACGCAGGGCAGGGATGACGTTGTCCGAGATGTTGGTGTTGTTCCAGTTCGGGACGGTGCTTGCCCGCCACGCCGCCGACCGGTTCACGGTGAACAGCGGCGCATCGTGCGAGATGGTCAGCTTTTCGGCGTAACCGAGCTTGCAGAGCTCCGCGACGATCTCGGTTCGCTTGGTGTCGACGAGCAGGTTCTCGAGACCGAACCTGTCCAACCCGATGGTGGACCCGTTGTCCATCAGGGTACGGAGGTATCCGATATCGGTCGAATCGCCGCAGTGGCCGATGACGACGTTCTCGAGCGGCACGCCGGCCTTCTTGAAGAATTCCTGCTGGAGCAGGCCAGTTTTCAGTGCCGCGTTGGTGTGGGTCATGATCGTCGCACCGGTCTCCTGGTGTGCGATCGCGGCGGCGTTCATGACGCGTTCGACATCGGGGGTGATGCCCGGTGTGTCCGTGACGACCTTGAGCACCGCAGCCTTGACCCCGGTGTCGGCGATTCCGACGGTGAGGTCGTCGATGAACATCTTCACCAGGGGTTCAGGTCCGTCGATCATCAGACCCGGGCCATTGTTGTGAAAGAACATCGGCAGGTCCTTGGCTGTGTAGAACCCGGTTGCTGCGATGATGTTGACGTCGGTTTGCGCAGCGATCCGCTGAATTCGGGGGATGTAACGCCCGAGGCCCATCACTGTCAGGTCGACGAACGTCCGGATACCACGGTCGTAGAGGGCGGCGAGGGTGTTGACCGCCTTCTCGACCATGGCCTCTTCGTCCCAGTCCGGGTTCGGGTAATTCGCTTCGAGTTCCGGATTCTTGACGAAGAAGTGCTCGTGCACCAGCGTGGGGCCGAGATCTTCCACGAGAACGGGACCCTCGAGGGTTTCGACGGTTGTCATGTGACTCTCCAATCGGTATGTGCATTGGTATTGGTGAAGGCTGAACTATTTCGCGGTAAGGGTGAAGTACGGGATCGCGACACCGTCGTGTTCTCCGAAGTGCACATCCACCTCGGCGTCGATGGTCAACTCGTCGAGTGCAGACCTGAGCCCTGCGATCATCCTCGGGCCTTCCGCCAGTTCGATGACCGCGACGGCGTACGGCACCAGATCGTCGAAGGTGGGATGGAATGATCGGTGGTAGACGACCCAGCTGACGAGCTCTCCCTTCCCCGCTGAGTCGGCCCACTCGCCGGCCCGCTGAAGACAGGCCGGGCACTCCTCACGGGCAGGTAACCAATTGTGCCCACACTCGGTGCAGTGCTGATAGCGCAGTCGAGCGTCCGCCACGCCGTCCCAGAACGGCCGGTTCAGATCGGTGACTTCGGGTGTGAGTGCACTCATGACTGCCCCAGCACCAGAGTCGAGTGCGTGTGCATAATTCCTCCTTGATTGGCCACGGCGCAGACCCGCGCATCGCGGACTTGGTTGGTCGAGGTTCCCCGGATCTGCCGAACACCCTCGATGACCAGCTGCATCCCGGGCATGCCTGTCTCGGAGAGCAGACCACCGGAGGTGTTCACTGGCAGCTCCCCACCGATCTCGATGCAGCCGTCCTCGACGAACTTCCCACCTTCACCCTTGGCGCAGAACCCGTAGTCCTCCAGCGTCATGAGCGCGGTGATCGTGAAGCAGTCGTAGACCTGCGCCGTGTCGACATCGGCGGGCCGAACACCGGCCATGGCGAAGGCGGTCTTCGCCGACACCGCCGCAGCGGTCTCGGTCAGGGTGGGTCGCTGAGCCACTTCCCACGACGTTTGTCCTTGGCCAAAGCCGAGGATCGAGACCGGGTGCGATACCCCGATCGTCTCGGCGCGCCGACGGCTCATGACGATGACGGCGGCACCTCCGTCCGAGATCAGGCAGCAATCGGCGCGCTTGAGCGGATCGACCACCCACGGCGAGTCCATGTACTCGTCCAGGGTGAGGGGGGCCTGCAGTTGGGCGGCGGGGTTGTCGGCTCCATGCCTGCGGCAGGCCTTGGCCACCGCCCCGAGCTGCTCATGGGTGGTCCCGAATTCCTCCATGTGACGACGGGCGATCATCGCGTACCCGGCCGGTGTACCGAACCATCCGTGAATGGCGTCCTCGCCCCAGGCCCGTTCATAGGCCTGTCGGCTGCCGGACTTAGGGTTGTCCGCGGTGGTGACCAGGGCGATCTCGCATTGGCCGTGTTCGATGGCCATGGCGGCGAAGGAGATCATGGAGATGTTCGTGGCACCGCCCTGGTCCCACACGCCGCCGATACGAGGCTGGATTCCAAGGACTTCGGCGATCGTCTGCCCGTACATCGGTCGGTGACCGGATGTCGGGTACTTGACGAACAGGCCGTCGATCTCCTCCTTGGCGATCCCCGCGTCGGCGATCGCCATTCTTGCCGCTTCGGCGGTGAGCGAGTCCGTCCCGCGGCCCGGCAGCCGTCCCGCGGAAGTCTGCCCGAATCCTGCGATTACCGTGTTGCCGCGCATTGCGGGTCCTCCTGGGTGTCGTGCACGTTGACCGTTGCCACTGCCTTGCCGCGGATGCGTCCGCGCGAGAGTTCGTCGAGTGCACGGGGAATCTCGTCAAACTCGAAAGTGGCACCGATGTGCGGGTTCACGGCTCCGGCGTCGATGAGGTCGGCGAGAGTCCGGCTCTGCGCGCTCATGAGGGACGAGTCGATGCCCAGGAACGCGCCGAACGCAGCACCCACGATGCCGATGTTGCGCAGTAGCAGCCGGTTCACGGCGACCTTCGGGATCGACCCTGCGGCGAATCCGATCACGGCGAGTCGGCCCTCCGGTGCCAGTGCCCGGATCGCTTCGTCGAAGATCCAGTCACCGACCGGATCGAGTACGACATCTACACCTCGACCGTCGGTGAGCTCACGGACCGCCGCTGCGAATCCCTCCTCCAGCACCAGCGCCTTCGCGCTGGGCAGCGCACCCAGTGCGGTGTCCACCTGGTCGGTCGAGGCGACTCCGGCGATCACCGTGCTCGCGCCCAACCCCTGGGCGACCTGCAATGCGGCAGTGCCGATGCCGCCACCGGCTCCGAGAACCAGCACCGATTCCCCCGGCCTCATCACGGCCCTTCGCTGCAGGGCGAACAGCACCGTGTGGTAGTTGACCACCGTCGCGGCCGCCGCGATCAGTGACATCGAGTCCGGAACCCTCATCAGATGGTTGGCCGGCACCGCGGTGTACTCGGCGTATCCGCCCTGCCACACGAAGGCCGCGACGCGATCTCCGACCGAGAAGCCCGAGCCCTCGTATGTTTGTTCGACGGTGCCGGCGATCTCGCATCCCGGAACCACGGGCAGCGGTGGCTTCAGCTGGTAGTTGCCCTGGGTCAGGAGCAGGTCGGGATAGTTGATGCCGACGCTGTGGACTCGGACGAGGACGTGGCCGTCGGCGAGGTCGCTGATCTCCGCGTCGTCAAGCTGCAGTCCGGACGGACCCGAATAGCTTTTCAGTGCAAGTGTTTTCATGGAATGCTCCGTTCAATAACAGACGAGCCCGCGCGAGACGTTGATGTCCTCACCGGTGATGCTCGCGGCGTGATCAGAGGCGAGGAAGGCGACGGTGTCGGCGACATCCGCGGCCGGGACCGCTCCGCCCAACATGGAGTCGGCGAGCAGGACCTTCTCTGCTTGCTCGTACGAGGTCGACCGCGCAGTCGCCTGCGCCTGGATCACTTCCTGCAGCCGGGACCCGGCGACCGGTCCTGGCGAGACGAGATTGACGCGCACTCCGTCCGGCCCCACCTCGGCGGCGAGTGAGCGTACGAGTCCGACCAGTCCCATTTTGCTGGTCGCGTACGCGGTCCGATTGGCCAACGCCCGTTTACCCGTCATCGATCCGATCACCACGATGCTGCCGCGTCGCCGCTCGATCATCGACGGAAGGACCGCACGGATCACTCGCACGGTTCCACCGATGTTGACGTCGATCGCCGTGGACCACTCCTCGTGGGAGGTGTCCACCAAGCGGGCGGTCGGCCCGGCGATGCCGGCGCAGCACACGAGGATGTCCGGTGCTGTACCGGTGGGGGAGGCGGCGTCGCGTACTCCGGTGGCGACGGACTGTTCGTCGCGCGCGTCGATGGCGATCGGATGACCGTCGTAGCCGAGTGCGCGCAGTTCATCGCGCACGGACTCGGCCGTGTCGAGGGACCGCGCCGACAAGATGACCTCGGCACCGCGGACCGCGAATGCGTGAGCGATGATGCGCCCGAGGCCGCCGCCGACACCCACGATCAGCGCGCGGTGCCCGGCGAGGGTGGTTTCACGGTTCGGCATGGCGCAGCTCTCGTCGCAGGATCTTCCCCGCAGCGTTCTTCGGGAGTTCGTCGAGGATGTCGATGTGCCGGGGGTATTTGTAGGCCGCCAATCGCGATCGGCAGTGGTCCACAAGAGCCGCGGCGTCCACTGCGGACCCTGGCCGCAGGGAGACGAAGGCCTTGACCGTTTCCCCGCGGTACTCATCCGGAATTCCGATCACCGCGGCTTCGGATACCGCCGGGTGCTCATACAGGGTGTCCTCGACCTCGCGAGGCCAGACCTTGTATCCGCCGGCGTTGATCAGGTCCTTTTTCCGGTCCACCACGAACAGCCAGCCGCTGACGTCGACGAATCCGATATCGCCGCTGCGGAACCATCCGTTCTCGTCGATCGTCCGAGCGGTCTCGTCGGGGAGGTTCCAATAGCCGGGGACGACCATGGGCCCGCGGAGCAGGATTTCCCCCGGTTCGCCGGTCGGTGTTTCGGCTCCGTTGTCGCCGACGATGCGTACTTCGGCGCCGGGCACCGGGACTCCGACCGCGAGTGCGCCGCTTGTCGGGTCGATCGGCGGATTCGCCTCCCGTGGCGTGAGGTGCGTGGGCGAGGTGGTCTCGGTCAGCCCATATACCCCGGATATGTTCAGTCCCAACTCATCCTGGGCGCGTGCCACCAGTGCCGGGCTCAGCGGCGCACCACCCGATGCCACTTTCCGGAAGCTGGAGAGATCACCTTGGCCGTCATGGGCGTCGATCATCGCGATGAAGGCGGTGCTGGTGCCGACGGCGAACGTCGCCTTCGTGCGTGCGATCGCCGACAGCGCCGCCAGTGCCGAGAATCTGTGCAGGAGAACCAGCGGGACTCCGGAGTGCATCATGACCGCGACTCCGGCCACCATGCCCGTGATGTGGAACAGCGGTGCCATCCCGAGCACCACGTCCGAGTCGTCGAGATCGAACCAGGACGAGTAGACCCACGCGCTGTGCACCATGTTCCGGTGCAGGTTCATCGCGCCTTTGGACGCACCGGTGGTGCCGGACGTATAGGTCAGTACCGCAACGTGCTCGGGCGAAGCCACGAACGGAGCGGGAGTGTGTCCTTCGTACAAGGCGAGAAGGTCGGTCCAGGCCAAATGATCGGCTCGCCGTCGCCTCTCGGCGCGGTCATCTGATATCGCGTCGTCGCCGAGCGACGGCGAAATGTCGCCCGGATGGGTCGTGATGACGCGTCGGAGGCACGTCCGGTCGCGGACCTGTTCGACGACATCGACGAGTTCGTTCAGGCAGATCAGTACCTTCGCCCGTGAATCCTCGAGGATGTGTTCGAGTTCCCGTTCGCGGTACATCGGGTTGATCGCTACCGTGACAGCACCGATCTTCCAGGCGGCGACGAGCGCTACCACCCACTGGGGATCGTTCTGCAAATACACACCGAGCGAGTCCCCGACGGCCATACCCTGTGCCTGCAGCCCGACGGCCAGGACGTCGGAGAGCCGGTCGATCTCAGCGAAGGAGATCGTCCGGTCACCGAAGATCACCGCAGGCTGGTCCGCGCAGCGCAGTGCAGTCGCGAGCCACACGTCCAACATCGTGCGGGCGGGGTCGTCGGGCGTGTCCCAGCGGTGGGCAACTGCGCCGTCGACGTCACTCATCACGGTCTCCCGGGTAAGTCAGGTAGGTAAAGGTTCCGACCAGCGCCGGCCGGTCGCAGCCGCGGATGTCGATGGTGGCGTCCACGGAGTATTTGACACCGCCGTCGGGACGGACGGAGACGCTCGACAGAGTTCCGCGGAGGCGGATCTCGTCGCCCACCCGGACCGGGTTTGTGAACCGGGCTCGGTCGACGCCGTAGTTCGTTCCCCGCGCCTCGTCGGTGATGGCCATGGTCTGGGCGAGAAGCCGGGGGACGAGCGCCATAGTCAGGTATCCGTGAGCGATGGTGGCCCCGTAGGGTCCGTTCACGGCGCGGGCGGAGTCGGTGTGGATCCACTGCCAGTCGTCGGTGGCGTCAGCGAATGTGTCGACCCGGATCTGCTCCACGGTGAACCAGGGCGAGGGGCCGATTGCGGCTTCGACCATCTGGGCCAGTTCGCCGCCTCGCACCGCAGTCGTCGTCACCTCAGATCACCTTCGCCTCGGTGAGATCGGCAAGCGCGGCCTCGTCGAGACCGAGCCACTGTCCGTAAACCAGTGCGTTGTCGGCACCAAGCTCTGGTCCGGTCCGCCACACCGTTCCCGGATTGGTCACGATCTGGGGAATGACTCCCTGCATGCGCACCTCACCGAGGTCGGCATCGGGAACTGTGGCGATCAGCTCACGTTCCTTGAAGATCGGGTCGGCGAGGATGTCGTCGACGTTGAAGACCTTCGAGCCCACGACGCCGGTGGCCTCCATCTGCGCGAGGCACTCTGCCGTATCGTGCCGGGACATCCATTCGCGAAGGCCGTCGTCGAGCTTCTGCCTGCCGGCGATCTGAGCCGCATTGGTGGCGAATTCCTGCGCGTCGAACCCGAGAAGTGTGGCGATGTTCATCACCGAGCGGGGAGTGCCGGACGTGACGGTGATCCAGCCGCCGTCGGCAGCACGGTAGACGTTGACGACGGCCGCCGGCGCCACAGCGAGTTGGTTGCCTGCGCGCTCGGGAATGATGTCGAGCTGGTCCCGGAGGATGATCTGCCACTCGATCAAGCGCAGCAACGTGTCCGAGAGCGCGAGGTCGATCCATTCGCCGCGGCGCTGAGGATCGCGCTCACGCTTGTTCAAGGCCGCGGTGACGGCGAATGCACCCATGAGGCCCGAGATGGCGTCGCCGTGCGAGAATCCCGTGTGCACCGGCGGGCCGTCCTCGAATCCGGTCAGGTTGACGACACCGCTGCGGGCTTCACCCATCTTTCCGAAACCGGGCGAGTTCTTCTTGCTCGATCGCGCGCCGTAACCGGAGATCTGCAGGAGCGTCGCCGAGGGGTTGATCTTCTGGATGCTGTCCCAGTCGAGGCCGTACTTGACCACGGTGTCCGCCCGGAAGGTCACGATGACGACATCCGCCCATTGCACCAGCCGATGAGCAAGCGCCTTACCGTCGTCGACCCGAAGATCCAAAGTGACAGAACGCTTGTTGCGGCCGAGCACCTTCCACCAGAGGTGGTGACCGTCCTTCTCCGGTCCCATGTAGCGAGCGCTGTCACCGCCGATCGGTGATTCGACATGGACGACGTCGGCGCCGAGGTCGGCCATCAGCGTCCCGGCCAGCGGGCCCGCGATTACCTGTGCGAACTCGACGATCTTGACCCCGGTGAGCGGGCCGGTGCGTTCGGTGGACTCGGTCGACATGCGAAAACTCCTGTCTGACGGGAGAAGTTGGGCCAACGGGCCGATCGGTGTGTTCGAGGATCGATCGGCGGCTGCGGGGCCGTCTTCTACTTCGATCGTTGTGATGCTGTTCTCAGCATCCCGCTAAATTTGTAATGCGTCCAATATTGATTTGCGATAAACTAATATAGTTATGGGTATAGAAGCTTTGACATACCGCCAACTGACCACCTACGTCGCGGTCGCCGAGCATTTGAGTTTCACCAAGGCGGCCGCGGATCTCCACACTGCGCAGTCAGCGGTCAGTGTCACCGTCCGGGACATCGAAAAGCGTTTGGGTGTAGGCCTTCTCGACCGAGACACACGCAATGTGGCGTTGACACCGGCCGGCGCGCGCTTTCAGGCTCTGGCCCGGTCGATTCTCGATGCGCAGGCCAGTGCGGCACGCGACTTCGACAGTTTTCTCGCCGGGGACACCGGCGAGCTGATCATCTCGGCTCTTCCGTCGGTATCGGCCGTGACGCTCCCTCCGATTGTCTCGGAGTTCTTGGACGAGAACCGGGGCGTCCAGATCCAGCTGCGGGACCGGATCGCCAGCGATGTGATTGCAGATCTGCTTTCAGGGGAGGCTGACCTCGGGATCACTTCGATCGGGGGTATCCCAAGTGAGGTTCAGATCCGCGAATTGGTATCCAACCCGTTGGTCGCGGTACTGCCGCCCAACCATGCGTTGACCAAACTCGATCGAGTGACGTGGCGTCAGCTCGCCGCCGAGCCGTTGGTGACCATCAGGCACGGCGGGGTGCAACCGTTGTTGGACCGAGCCTTCACCCTCATCGACGCCCACGTTACCTCCTACGTCGAAGCAAGCAGCATCCAGTCGATCGCGGGCCTGGTCTCGGCGGGGCTCGGTGTATCGGTTTTGCCGTCACAGGCTGTCCCGATGCTCGAATTCAGCGGGGTCGAAACTCGCGGACTCACGGAACCAACCGTCTTTCAGAAGCTGTGTCTGGCGCGGTTGGCGACTCGGCACCTTTCACCGGTGGCGATGAGGTTCATAGATCGCCTGGAGCAGGCCATGCTGGCATCGGGCGTATCACCGGCGACCGGAAACCAGAATGAAAGCAGCGAGGGTGGACCGGAGGAGACGATGTGACTCTCGGTCACGATATCTCTTCCGATCCACCCTCCGCGCACTCGATCAGGACGAGCGCATTGCGGTGCGCTAAGACCCAACAGGTGCCGATGGCTCGGGCTTCGTCTCAGAAGGCGCTTTTGGGGGAGCGGTTACTCCGTGTAGGTCGGCCGGACGCAGGAACAGCACACCGATCAGTGCGACAACCGACACGGCAACAAGATAGATCGAGGGCATGAAGTTGATGCCGGTGCGGTTGATCAGGAACGTTGCAATGAAGGGTGCCATCCCGCCGAAGATCGCGATGGGAAGGTTGAATCCGAGTGAAACGCCGGTGGCGCGCACCGAGTCCGGGAAAAGCTCGGCCATCAGAGCAACTGAAACGGCGACGAAGGGAGCCATGATCACCGCCATGAGGGCTGTGCCGAGAATAGCGGCCGCAAGGCTTCCAGTGCCGAGGAGCATGAAGATCGGGACCGCGAGAAGGATGTGTGCCACTGCCGAGGTCACGAGCACGGCTTTTCGCCCGTAGCGGTCGGAAAGCGCTCCAGCAATCGGGAGTACGACGAGTGCGACCGCTCCACCCAACAGGACCGCGAGCAGTGCGGTGGTGGAGCTGAAGCCCACAACCTTTGACAGGAAGGTGGCCATGTAGGTCATGAGGAAGTAGTAGCTGACGCCGTACAGCACGGTCACGGCGGCAGTGATACTCAGGCCTCGCTTGTAAGCCAGGACCGCTACCAGTGGTTTGCTCTCGACCTCACTGCTGGCCTCGAGCGCCTTGAAGGCGGGGGTGTCCTCCAGCGCGAGCCGAATGTAGAGACCGATCAGGCCAAGTGGCCCTGCGATGAGGAAGGGAATTCGCCACCCCCAATCCTGCATAGCCGTCGACCCGAGGAACGATTCCAAGGCGAACACGACGACACCGCCCACGAGCACTCCGAGTGTTGCAGACGCCGGCACAAGGCTGGCGCTCAATCCTCGGCGCTTCGGCGAAGCATGCTCTGCGATGAATGTGGTGTTGGTCCCGAACTCACCGCCGGCAGAAAAGCCCTGGATGCACCTGAGTAGTACCAACAGGATCGGCGCGAGGATGCCGATTCGAGCGTAGCTGGGCAGGATGCCGATGCAGAAAGTCGTCACGGCCATGATGGAGAGCACCAGCACAAGGACGCGCTTACGGCCGACGCGGTCGCAAAGGGGGCCGAAGAAGACCCCGCCGAGGGGGCGAACGAAGAAGCTCACACCGAACACGGCGAAACTGCTGAGGAGCTGCGCAGCCTCACTCGCGTTGGGGAAGAACGCCTTGCCGATGAACACCGCAACGAATCCGTATGCAGCAAAGTCGTACCATTCGATGAAGTTGCCGAACCCCGCCCCAACCAGCATTCGAGTCCTGCCGGGTCCACGTGGTTTCGTTGAGTCGACTGTTGTCATGAGGCCGATCTCTCCATTCTGATGACTGAAGCTGACTGCCTTAGGCAAATCCTGGACAGGGGTGCCGCCAGGGCCAAGGGGGAGCTGTGGAAGACAGCCGTTCTGTTCAGCTAGGTGGTGTGCGTCTCATTTGTAACCCTGAGCCTCACATCACGTCCAATATTAGTTATCGATCAACCTATATAGAATGGTATATAGGAGCTTGGTGTGTCGAGTCGCGCAAGCCGAACTGTCCTGCGAGGCTCGCGTACTGGCAGACTAGGCGAGGTCACCGTAGGTTCCTCTGCCGAAGGTGGCTGCTGGTCCCCTCTCAACCGCCATCGACACGGACCAGGCGTGAACGATTCGCGGAGGGTGGGGCAAGGCCCGTTTCGGTGCCGGGGTCTGGCGTGCGTACGCAACGCGATACGGCTCGCTGCATCCCGCACCCGCCGACTACGTCGCCCAGCTGTACGTCTTCCTCGCCAGCGACCTCGCCCCAGGCATCACCGGGGGAATCTTCGCCGGATCAGGTTGCTTCGTCGGCAGATTCGACCGCCCGACTCCGGCACTGCTGGCCTACCGCGACCACGAGGCCGAGCCGCCGTGGTCGCTCGACGAACTGGCGGAGCTGTTGGGTGCGGCATCATCCGGCTTTTGAGGGTGCTCGATACACTAACGACGCCTATAACTACGTTTGAGATGCTAAAAGTAAGTTAAGGTCGCCGTTGTCTTACTTTTGTCCTCGAGCGAGGAGATGGTTGTGATCTGGCCGCCGCATCGCAGAGAGTCCCGAGAGTGGAACCCGCGTCATCGGCAGGGTTCGCGCGCCGACCGCACTCTGGAGTCGGTCGACGTTTCGATTCCGCCGATGATCGGTTCCCTCCACTGCGACCTGGTCGGTGCTGTCGCTCGCGTGCACGAGGAGGCGGTCATCTCCGTTGCCCGCCTCGAAGCGGGTTTCGGCGAGCACCTGGTGCCGCTGTCGGATTTTCTGCTGCGCAGCGAGTCGGTAGCGTCGTCGAAGATCGAGCACATCGACGCGGGCTGGCGGGCGTTCGGCAAGGCGCTGGCCGGTGGTAAGGCGAATGACGAGGCCAAGTCTCAGCTCGCCGCGGTCAAGGCATTGATTGCGATGGTCGACGCCGCCGGCGGTGGCCCGATCACGCTTGAGACTCTGCTGAGTGCGCACCGGCTGTTGATGGCACCGGACTACTACACCGCTCGCGACTCCGGCAAGGTCCGCGATGTGCAGAATTGGATCGGTGGCAGCGATTACACCCCGATCGACGCGCTGTACGTGCCGCCGCCACCGGAACTGGTTGACGATCTGATGGCGGATCTAGTGGAATTCGCGAACCGCACCGATCTGCCGATTCTCGCGCAAGCGGCGATCGCGCACGCTCAGTTCGAGTCCATCCATCCGTTCATCGACGGCAACGGCCGCATCGGCCGAGCCCTGATCAGCGCGATTCTTCGGCGCCGCGGCCTGACGCGCCGCGTCACCGTCCCGTTGGCGTCGGTGATGCTCGCGGACACCCGCCGCTACTTCGACCAGCTGGCCCGCTACCGTGCGGGTGAGGCCGACGAGTTCGTCGCGTACGTCGCGAGTGCCGCGATCGTTTCCAGCGAGGCCGCGCAGGACTCCGCCCGCGCTCTGGCCGAACTCCCGGACCACTGGCGGCAGGTGGCCAAGCCGCGCAGCAACTCCGCCGACGAGAAGATCATCGACGCGCTGTTGGACGTCCCGATCCTGAATGCCGATACCGCCCAGCAGATCACCGGCACCACCGGCGCCAGCACATACCGCGCTCTGGGACGGCTCACCGCGGCGGGAGTGCTCGAGGTCCTGTCCGAGAGCAGGCGTAATCAGATATGGGCCGCCACCAACGTGCTCGCCGAACTCGACGCGCTCAGCACGACCATCGGTAAACGCACCACCGAGCACCTGTAACCGATGGACGATCACACCCCCGCGGTCGCCGATTCGCGGACGGACACCTCTTCCGCGACGGCGGCTGCGGCGTCGATCAGTGCTTGCCCGGGGCGGCGCCTCGCGAGGTCGGGAAGCGCGGCGCACAGGCGCTCGGCGTGTGCTGCGTTCGCCACTTCCCAGTCCAGGCGGATCAGCTCGATGACGGCGCCGTCGTCGGCTCCCATGACGCGATCGACGTTCAAGGTCGCGGACACGGTGAGCGCGGCGGACTCGGCTATCACGACCTCGCCGAGGAGTCGAAGCACCACGAGTGAGGCGGCTGCGATGCCGGCGAGCATGTGCTCCACCGGGTTTGCGCCGGCATCGTGTCCGCCGTACCGCGTGGTTTCGTCGATCGTCACCTCGTGCGTCCGCGCGGTGACCGACGTGCCGTGGGGCCCGGACAGCGCGTGCACGACCAGTTGCTCGCGTCGGGAAGTGCTCATTGAACCGCCTCGTAGAAGTCCGCGGCGGTGTTGCCGCCTGTATTCAACACGCCTGCAAGCCATTCGATCGCATCTGCGCCAGCGGTGCGGACGTCCCGTGGATCGGGGCCGTACTGAGGGGACAGGTAGTCGGCCAGCAAGCGCTGCGCATCTGTCCCGACGTTGTCGTGGAGCAGCGACGCCACGGCGTCGAGCGCCACGGGATCTCTGCTTCTGACCTTGGCGATCGCTGCCGTCTGTGCGGCGACGACCTTTCGTACCGACGGATGGTCGATCTCGGTCTTGTCGACGTCGACTGCGACACCTGCGGTGGGGAACCTCTGGGCGACACCGAAGAACAATGATTCGGCGAGCCCGAGCCGTGACAGGGTGCCGGGAGCGAAGGCGGACCCCAGAACGGCGGCGTCGGCTTCCCCGGATCTCAGTGCCTCCAGTCGCTGCCGATCGCCCGTGCTTCCGGCGGGGAAGCGCAGCATCGACGGGGCGTCGCGGCCCGCCCAGCGATAACTCAGCATCCGCTGGGTGAAAGCGCACACGATCGATCCCTCCGGGTGGCCGGCCACGACGGACGGCCCGGTTGATCGTGTGCTCCCTTTTCGTGTCCAGATCCAGAACAACGGGTGGAGGGTGTGGACGAGCGCAACTTTCCATCGGCGTTGCCCCCGAAGGGTTTCGACCAGCGAGCCGCCGAGCCCCGCAGACAGTGCTGCTTCTGGATGGTCCGCGCCGGACACCGCTTTCACGTCGATGCCCAGACGGTCGTAGTAGCCCGCTCGTGCGGCGATCTCGTGGCACACCAATTCGTGGACGTTGTGATCGCGATACCCCAGCAGAATCATTCCCGTTCCTTACTCGGCGAGTCCGGTCAGCCATTGTGTTCACTATGCTGAAGCCAATTCGATATTTGGAACAAGCTGAACATAGTGATCCGGGGCGGAAGCTGTCAAGCACCCCTCATCGAATCTTCTGAGCACTCTTGTAGGTCAACAGGATCGATTTCGTCGCGATCGTCACCACGAGGAGCGTCGCGGCGCCGAGCAGTCCGGCCGTGAGGGGCTGCCAGGCAAGGGGCCGTACGAGGTGAAGCCACGTGATGGTGAGGGCGACGACACTCGCCGCCGGGAAGGTGAACGACCAGAAGCCGTGCGAGAACGACAGGGCGCGGTAGCGCGTCAGCAGCGGCGCCTGGACCATGACCATGAACGCCGTGACGGCGGTGAGCGCCACGAACAGGGCGTCGGGTCGCCCGTGCGAGATGGTCAGCCATGCTGCCGAGCCGACTGCCGGCGGCGCGATCATGATCGCGAGTGTCGGGGTCAGGGGCGCGGGCATGGTGGGGCGCAGCGCGAGCCTGAGGAACAGGAACACGGAAATGATCACCCAGAAGAACAGGCCGACCGCGAAGCTTCCGACGGCGAGCCAGTCGAGACCGATCTGGGCTGCGGCAAGCGCCCCGACGAGGCCGGCCGCGCTGAGGGGGAGGTAGTAGCCGCCGTGTACGGATTCGAGCGCCATCTCTCCGCTCATCCAGAAGCTCAGCATCCATGCCCCGAACACCGCGCCGGCCGTGATGGCGAGCAGGGTCAGGGCCGTGCCGGCGATCGGGAACGTGCGGTGCAGGTTTGCTCCGAGCAGCATCGCCGAGATCGGAAGTAGGGCCGCGAGTGGGCCGTGGATGAAGTGTGTGAGCTGTTGTGAAATCCCGTGCTCGGCGCGCCTGGCGCGATGCGTGTGTGCGGTGGCGGTCCAGATCCAGGCGAACGCTGCGACCAGCCAGAACGCCTGGGTCAGCGCGAACGGGGTGCCGAGCGCGGTCGTGGCGACCGACCAGGCCTGGGCCAGTCCGGCCAGACCCGGGGGGATCGCGAACAGGTTCAACGGTCGGTGGGCGCGGACGCGGGACTCACGGGCAGTGCTCGGGCGGTGATTGGACAAGGAAAATGCCTTCCTTCCTGAGACGGCGTACCCCGTTATTGACCTATAGGTCCAATATGGGCGAGAGTTACCGTATTGCTATTTGACCTTGAGGTCAAATAGCAATCGCGAGTAACCTACTTCGGTGGCTAGACCAAGGCTCTTCGAGGCGGATGCGGCGATCGACAAGGCGATGGACCTGTTCTGGCTTCAGGGGTACGCCGCGACGACGCCCCAGGAGCTCGCCGGTCAGATGGGGATCGGCAAAGGCAGCCTGTACAACACATTCGGAAGTAAGCACGACTTGTTCCTGCAAGCGCTTCGGCGTTACACCGAGATGCGGCTCGCGTACCTCGACGATCTGTTCGCCGCGCCCGGCCCGGTGGGGCCCCGCCTCGAGACGGCGATGGCGGTACTCGCAGGGGTCGGGGAGCACCGGCGAGGGTGTGTCATGGTCAATGCCGCGGCCGAACTCGGCACCGTCGACGACGAGGTGAACCGCATCGCGGACGAGCTGTTCACCCGGATCGAAGGCATCTTCAGGGCCGCGATCGAGCAGGGACAGCGGTCCGGGGAGTTCGGAGCGGACCGGCCTGCTGACCTTGCGGCTCGTCAATTGCTCGCGTCGGTGATCGGACTCAGCGTGCTCGTGAAATCAGGTGGCCGACCCGAGTCGTGTGCGACCGTCGTCGCGGGGTGTGTGGGCGCACTGTGATCCGCGAAGGACCGGCGCATCCGAGGGCGTTCACATGCTCCCGCGCGCAGGGTCTGCGGCTATATCCTGGAGTGCACGCTATCGAGAGGTGAGCCCACGATCGTTTTTGCGCTGGTCGTGCCGTCGGGACCAGTGTTCGGGACCATCAGCCGACGGGGTGAGTAGACCGTCCGATGGGTGAAGCCGATCCGCTCGACACGCAGCGGCAGGTCGTTCCCGTCGTGGCGTCGGAGCTGAGTGCGGNGGGTTTCGACGACGCCCGGGAGATCGGGCGCGGCGGCTTCGGCGTGGTGTACCGATGCATTCAGGCGGACCTCGATCGCACGGTGGCGGTGAAGGTGCTGACCGTCGATCTCGACGAGGAGAACCGGGCCAGGTTCTTCCGGGAGCAGCGGGCGATGGGCCGGCTGACCGGTCACCCGAACATCGTGGGCGTATTGCAGGTCGGGGCCACCGACAGCGACCTTCCGTACATCGTGATGCCGTATCACCCGCAGGATTCGCTGGAGGTCCGGGTTCGTCGGGACGGCCCTCTCGAATTGGACAGAGTNTTGCGGCTGGGGGTGAAGATGGCCGGTGCGGTGGAGACCGCGCACCGGCTCGGGATCCTGCACCGCGACGTCAAACCCGCGAACATTCTGCTCACCGATTACGGCGAGCCGGCNTTGACCGATTTCGGCATCGCGCACATCTCCGGCGGTTTCGAGACCGCGACGGGTGTCGTCACNGGCTCGCCGGCCTATACGGCACCGGAGGTGCTCGAGGGCGATCCGCCGAGCCCGGCCGCCGACGTCTACGGTCTCGGGGCCACCCTGTTCAGTGCCCTCACCGGCCATGCAGCGTTCGAACGCGGCAGTGGGGAGCAGGTGGTCGCGCAGTTCCTGCGGATCACCACGCAGCCGGTGCCCGACCTTCGTGAGCACGGGATCCCCGACGACGTGTCCGACGCGATCNCCCGGGCGATGTCCCGAAGCCCCGGCGAGCGTCCGGCGACGGCCGCCGACTTCGGGGAGGAACTGCGCCAGATCCAAGCCGATCACGGTTTTCCGGTCGACGACATGGCACTCCGCATGGAATCCGATGCGCAGGGGAACGACGGACAGCCGGTGTCCGGCCGGTTTCGATCCACGGGCACTTCCGCGACGTCCGCGCGGAATGGCGGGCGNAATCTTCCCCTGGAACTGACCAGTTTCGTCGGCCGCCGGAATGAGCTCACCGAGGCGAAGAATCTGCTCGCCGGGTCGCGGCTGGTGACATTGACCGGAATCGGCGGAGTCGGCAAGACCCGGCTGGCCATGCGGGTCGCCGCGGCGGTGCGACGCGAGTACGGCGACGGGGTGCGGCTGGTCGAGTTGGGCGAGGTGCGTGAGGCGTCTTCGCTGGTCGACGCGGTGGCCGCGGCCGTGGGTGTGCGGGACCATTCGGCGCGGCCGCTCCGCGAGGTGCTGATCGAGTTCCTCGCCTCCAGAGAATTGCTGCTGGTCCTCGACAACTGCGAGCACCTGGTGGACGCCGTGGCCGAGCTGACCGAGACGCTGTTGCGAGTGTGCCCGGGGCTGCGAATTCTGGCCACCAGCCGCGAACCCCTGGTCATCGGCGGGGAGGCGGTGTTGCGGGTGCCGCCGCTGGCCGTGCCGGAGCCCGACCGGAAGCCGTCCCTACGGAGTGTGCGCAAATACGAGGCGGTGTCGTTGTTCGTCGAACGCGGCGCGGCCGCGGTTCCCGGGTTCGAGCTGACGGAGGACAACGCGGCGGCGGTGGCGGGGATCTGTAATCGNCTCGACGGGTTGCCGTTGCCGATCGANCTGGCCGCGGCCCGGTTGCGGGCGATGTCGCCCGAGCAGATCCTGCAGCGGTTGACCGACCGCTATTCGTTGCTGTCGCGCGGCAGCCGGGGTGCGCCGACGCGGCAGCAGACCCTGCGGTTGTCGATCGACTGGAGTTTCGAACTATGCACTGCCGGTGAGCAATTGGTGTGGGGACGGCTGTCGGTCTTCGCGGGGAGCTTCGAACTCGATGCGGCGGAGCAGGTGTGTGGCGACGGACTGGGCCCGGACGAATTGCTGGACACGCTGACCTCGCTGGTGGAGAAGTCGATTCTGATCCGGGAGGGGCACGGGTCGGTGGTGCGGTTCCGGATGCTCGAGACGCTCCGCGAATACGGTTGCGAGAAGCTCGAGCAGACCGGTGAGACCGTGACTTTGCGTCGCCGTCACCGGGATTGGTACGAGGCGTTGGCGCTCGCGGCGGAGGCCGAGTGGGTCAGTGCTCATCAGCTGGAGTGGATCCGCAGGTTGAAACGTGAGCAACCGAACCTGCGGGAGGCCCTCGAATTCGGTGCCGACGACGATCCCGTCGCAGCATTGCGCACCGCATCGGCAGTGTTCTTGTTCTGGGGCTCCCAGGGTCTGTACGGCGAGGGGCGGCGCTGGTTCGCGCAATTGCTCGCCCGGCAGAGTGGTCCGCCGACGGTCGAGTGGGTCAAGGCACTCCAGCGCGCCGGCATGATGGCCAATGTGCAGGGCGACCTGCAGGCCGGCGCCGCACTCGTGGCGAAGGCGCGGACTCTCACCGCGCACACCAGCGACCCCATGATGCGCTCTCTCGCTGCCTATGCCGAGGGCATGCTGGCCCTCTACAGCGGCGAACTGGAATCTGCGTCCTCGCACCTGGAAACCGCTCTCGCGGTGTTCGCCGAACGCGGCGATCGCACGCTCGAAGTCGCCGTCCTGTACCCGTTGGGGCTGGCGTACGGGCTCCGCGACTTGACGGACCCGGCGATCGACTACCTCGAGCGTGTCCTTGCGATCACGGAGCTCCACGGCGAGAAGATGTATCGATCACATTCGCTGTGGGCGTTGGGGATTGCCGTGTGGCGACAGGGCGATGACGATCGCGCCGTCCGAGTGCTCGAGCAGTCGCTGGAGCTGACCCGGCAGGTGCGCGGCCCACGCGTCGCCGCGTCAGGTCTCGAGGCCCTCGCCTGGATCGCCTGCGGACTCCACGACGAACCGAGGGCCGCCGTGCTGCTCGGAGCCGCGGAGGGGCTGGCGCGATCGGTGGGAAGCGCAGTGGTGATCTATTCCGATTTGCTTGTCTACCATGAAGAATGCACGAAAAGTGGCCGGAAAAAGCTCGGGGACAAGGCATTCGGTGCCGCCCACCGTAGAGGTGAGCAACTCGGCTTCGACGCGGCGATCGCCTACGCGCTCCGCGAACAGCCGGCAGGCACGTCCGCGCACGGCACCGGCCCGTCGACGCGTCTGACCAAGCGGGAACGCCAGGTCGCCGACCTCATCGCCGAAGGCCTGACCAATCAGGCCATCGCCGACCGCCTGGTGATCTCGCCGCGCACCGCGCAGGGTCACGTAGAGCACATCCTGGCGAAACTGGGCTTCACCTCGCGCGCACAGGTCGCGGCCTGGGTCGTGGAGCAGACCGGCGACTGACCGGCCGCCTCTCGCGGCATCCGGGTTCTTCCAGTGGTGCCGTGGTGGTGCCGTGGTGGGGCCGAGTCGCGCCCTCGGCCCGCCGATCGGCGGCAAATCCCCTCTTGACAGCGGGTGACGGTGCTCGTAACGTCCGTGGAGTTCCAAATAATGATGTGAGTTCAGGATAATGAACGGAGCTTATGATGGGGTTCACCGGAAATAGCGGAGCGTTGTCGGGCATCAAAGTGATCGACGCCGCGACGATGGTGGCCGGCCCGTTGGGCGCGTCGCTGCTCGCCGACTTCGGCGCCGACGTCATCAAGGTCGAGCCGATCGGTGGTGACGAGTCGCGGACGTTCGGACCGGGACGGGACGGCATGAGCGGCGTCTACTCGGGCGTCAACCGGAACAAGCGCGCTGTCGCGCTCGACCTTCGTACGGCCGCAGGTCTCGAGCTGTTCCACGAACTCTGCTCGACGGCGGACGTTCTCATCGAGAACATGCTGCCCGGGGTGCGTGAGCGATTCGGGCTGACCGCCGACGAGCTTCGCGAACGGCACCCGCACCTGATCTGCCTCAATGTCAGCGGGTACGGCGACAGCGGTCCCCTCGCGGGCCGTCCCGCCATGGACCCGGTCGCACAGGCGCTCACCGGCCTCATGGAGGCCACCGGTGAACGCTCCGGGAAGCCGCTCAAGGCCGGTCCGCCCGTCGCCGACAGCGCCGCGGGCTACCTGGTCGCGATCGCCGCCCTCGTCGCACTCTTCGCGAAACAGCGCACGGGGGAGGGGCAGACCGGCTCGGTGTCCCTGGTCGGGGCGTTGTTCCATCTGCAGACTCCGTGGCTGGGGCAGTACCTCCTCGCCGACTACATTCAGGGCAAGGTAGGCAACGGCAGCAATTTCTACGCGCCGTACAACGCCTATGCGACCCGTGGCGGTGGCGCCGTTCACCTGGTCGCTTTCAACGACCGCCACTTCGTCAAGCTGACCCGGGCGATGGGTGTCGAGGCCCTCGTCGACGATCCGCGCTTCGCGGACGCCGCGTCCCGCTTGGAGCACCGCGAGGCTCTCGACTCCGCCTTCGCGCCCTGGTTCGCCGCCCGCGATCGTGACGACGTGGTCGAGTTGCTCTCCGCCCACGACATCATCTGCGCCCCGGTCCTCGCGTACGACGAGGCCGTCACCCATCCCCAGATCCAGGCCCTGGACCTCGTTGTCGACATCGACCACGACGAACTCGGACCGATGCGGGTCCCGGGCCTCCCGGTCAAGCTCTCGGGCACCCCGGGCCACGTGCGTCGCCCACCGACATCGCTGGGCGAGCACACCACCGAGATTCTCAGGGATCTCGGCTACCAGGACGACCGGATCGCGGCCCTCCGGGCCGACATGGTCGTCCGATGATCACCGAACACGGCGAAAGGAAGCATCAATGAAGGTCGGAATCAGGATCCCGGGAGCGGGACCGTGGGCAGGGCCCGAGGCGATCACCGAGGTGTCGCGGTACGCGGAGAAGATCGGCTTCGACTCCCTCTGGATGACTGATCACGTCGCGCTGCCGACCCGAGTCGATACGCCGTACCCGTACACCGCGGACGGCAAGTTCCTGTGGGATCCCGCCACGCCGTACCTCGACTGCCTCACGTCGTTGACGTGGGCGGCGGCGGCCACCGAGCGGATCGAGCTCGGCACGTCCTGTCTGATCCTGCCGTGGCGTCCCCTCGTCCAGACGGCGAAGACACTGGTGAGCATCGACGTGATGTCGCGCGGCCGGCTTTCGGTCGCCATCGGAGTGGGCTGGATGAAGGAGCAGTTCGAACTGCTGGGAGCGCCCTTCAAGGACCGCGGCAAGCGGACCACGGAGATGGTCAACGCGATGCGGCACATGTGGAAGGAAGACGAGGTCGACTTCGACGGCGACTTCTATCAGCTCCACGACTTCAAGATGTACCCGAAGCCGGTGCGTGGCACGATCCCCGTCTGGTTCGCGGGATACAGCACTGCCTCGCTGCGCCGCATCGCTGCCATCGGCGACGGCTGGCACCCCCTTGCGATCGCGCCGGACGAGTACGCCGGCTACCTGGCTACCCTGCAGCAGTACGTGGAGGAGGCTGGCCGCGACATGAGTGAAATCACGCTCACCGCAAGGCCTTTGCGGACGGCGCCGTACAACGCCGAGACGATCGAAGCGTACGGCGACCTCGGCGTCACCCATTTCATCTGCGACACGTCGTTCGAACACGACACGCTCGAAGCAACCATGGAGGAGCTCGCGGAACTCGCTGACGCCGTCCTCCCCACCGCACACAACCTGGCCTGAGGGCCCGGCGGAAGAAAGGACGAGAATTGTGCAGGCACTCACCTCGACAGTTCCCCTCGTCATCGGCGACCAACTGAGCCCGTCGTCGACCGGGGCGACCTTCGACTCGATCAACCCGGCCGACGGGTCGCACCTGGCCACCGTGGCCGAGGCGACGGTTCAGGACGTCGCTCGCGCCGTCGAGTCCGCGAAGGTCGCGGCCAAGGCGTGGCAGCGCATGCGTCCCGCTCAGCGGACCCGACTCATGTTCCGCTACGCCGCGCTGATCGAGGAACACAAGATCGAGCTCGCCCAGCTGCAGAGCCGGGACATGGGCAAGCCCATCCGAGAGTCGTTGGGCGTCGACCTTCCGATCATGATCGAGACCCTCGA
Source organism: Rhodococcus sp. NCIMB 12038 (assembly GCF_002165735.1). Taxonomy (NCBI): domain Bacteria; kingdom Bacillati; phylum Actinomycetota; class Actinomycetes; order Mycobacteriales; family Nocardiaceae; genus Rhodococcus; species Rhodococcus sp. NCIMB 12038. Next base: position 13,111 of record NZ_NHML01000011.1, on the reverse strand, counting down.
GTACTTCGCGGGCCTCGTGACGAAGATCGAGGGTCGCACGACGCCGGCTCCCGGCCGGTTCCTCAACTACACCTTGCGTGAGCCGATCGGCGTGGTGGGTGCCATCACACCGTGGAATTTCCCTGCGGTGCAGGCGGTCTGGAAGATCGCACCGGCCCTCGCGATGGGTAACGCCATCGTGCTGAAGCCTGCGCAGCTCGCCCCGCTCGTCCCCGTGGCACTCGGCGAGCTGGCCCTGCAGGCCGGGTTGCCGCCCGGGCTGGTCAACGTCCTGCCCGGGCGTGGCTCGGTGGCGGGTAACGCATTGGTGCAGCACCCACTGGTCGGCAAGGTGACGTTCACGGGCTCGACCGAGGTCGGGCAGCAGATCGGCCGGATGGCGGCCGACCGCCTCATCACGACGTCGCTCGAGCTCGGCGGCAAGTCGGCGCTCGTGGCGTTCGGCGACTCGTCCCCGAAGGCAGTCGCCGGCGTGGTCTTCCAGGCGATGTACGGCAACCAGGGCGAGACGTGCACGGCTGCGAGCCGGTTGCTCGTCGAGCGGCCCATCTATGACGAGGTGATCGAACTCGTCCAGAAACGGGTCGAGGCCGCCCGGGTGGGCGACCCCCTCGACCCCGAAACCGAGATCGGCCCGTTGGTCAGTGCCGCGCAACGGGAATCGGTCCACTCGTACGTCGTCGCCGGAACCGAGGAGGGTGCCAAGCTGATCTGCGGCGGCGGCCAGTCGCCGGACGGAGCCGCGGAGCAGGGCTTCTACTACCGTCCGACGATGTTCGCCGGCGTCACCGCGGACATGCGCATCGCCCGGGAGGAGATTTTCGGACCCGTGCTGTCGGTGCTGCCGTTCGAGGGCGAGGACGAGGCGATCACCCTCGCCAACGACACCATCTACGGGCTGGCCGCGGGCGTCTTCACCCGTGACGTCGGCCGCGCACTGAGGTTCGCGCAGACCCTCGACGCCGGCAACGTGTGGATCAACACCTGGGGAGTGCTCAACCCCGCGTCGCCGTACCGCGGCTTCGGACAGAGCGGCTACGGCAGCGACCTCGGCCAGGCCGCGATCGAGAGCTTCACCAAGGAGAAGAGCATATGGGCACGCCTGGATTGACCTCCGGGTCGTCCCGGCCACAGATCGTGGGACGGCTCATCGACGCCCGCCATGTTCAGGACTGGGAGCCGGCGGCGGACTACACGATCACCGAGGACGCCCTCTTCTCCCGCGATCCCGACGCCGTGGCCGTGCTGCGCGAGGGGACCCACGCGCCCGAGGAGGTGACGTTCGGTCAGGTGCAGCGCGCCGCCGGACGCATCGCGGGTGTTCTCCGCTCCCGCGGGGTCGAGCCCGGTGACCGTGTGGTTCTGTACCTCGACCCGTCGGTCGAGGCCGCCGAGGTGGTGTTCGGGGTGCTGGTCGCCGGGGCCGTCCTCGTGCCCGTCCCGCGACTGCTCACCGGTAACTCGGTGGCGCACCGGCTCGCCGACTCGGGTGCGACTGTGCTGGTCACGGACGGTCCTGGCGTCGACCGGCTCGAGTCGACGGGGTGCTCGCTGCACGACGTCGACGTACTTACGGTGGACGGTGCGCGTGGTCCGCGGCTCGGGGACCTCGCCGGCCGGGTCGACCCGCTGGCCCCGGTGCCCGGACGGGCCTCGGACCCTGCGCTACTGATGTACACGTCGGGCACCAGCGGTCCTCCGAAAGGCATCGTCCACGCCCACCGTGCCCTGCTCGGGCACGCGGGGGTCGACTACGCCTTCGAGCTGTTCAGGCCCGGGGACGTGTATTTCGGCACCGCGGACTGGGGCTGGATCGGCGGGCTGATGCTCGGGCTGCTGGTCCCGTGGTCGTTCGGCGTCCCCGTCGTGGCTCATCGGCCACAGCGTTTCGACGCCGCCGCCACTCTGGACATGATGGCCCGCTTCGGCGTGACGACCGCCTTCCTGCCCGCGTCGGTGCTGCGAATGTTCGCCGAGCACGGGGAATCGGCCCGGCAACGCCTCCGCGCGGTCGTGACCGGGGGAGAGCCCGCCGGTGCGGCGGAACTCGGCTGGGCCCGCAGCCACCTCAGCGACTGCGTCAACAAGGCTTACGGCCAGACCGAGGCCAACGCCCTCATCGGCGACTCCGCGGTCCTCGGATCGGTCGACGACGCAACCATGGGCGCCCCGTATCCCGGGCACCGCATCGCAATTCTGGACGACGACGGCGCCCGCGTCGCACCCGGTGAGGTCGGTGAGATCGCGCTCGAACTGCCGGATCCGGTTGCACTCCTCGGCTATTGGGACTCGACTTCGGCTCGGGCGGTCCCCCCTGCGGGGGGCTGGCACCGGACGGGCGATCTGGCGCGGCTCGCACACGGGCGCCGGCTGGAGTACCTCGGCCGCGCCGACGACGTGATCAAGAGTCGCGGCTACCGCATCGGCCCGGCCGAGATCGAAGAGGCCCTGAAGCGTCATCCGCAGGTCCTGGACGCGGCAGCGGTGGGGCTGCCCGACCGGGAGATGGGGCAACAGGTCAAGGCGTTCGTGCACCTCGCCGGCGGAGAACTCACCGAGGAGATCGCGGCACAGCTCCGCGAACTCGTCACGGCGGCGGTGGGTCCGCACGCCCGGCCCCGTGAGATCGAGGCGGTCGCAGCGTTGCCGCGCACCGAGACCGGAAAGGTCCGGCGCCGCGAGTTGGTGCGGCCCCCGGCCTGAGCACCCGGCGAAACCCGCGGACCCGCGGAGCGCCATTCATCGACCGAGCTAGACGAACACGAAGGACGAAGCAATGCGAAAATTCTGGCACGTCGGCATCAACGTGACCGGCATGGACAAATCGATCGACTTCTATCAGCGAATCGGCTTCCAGGTAGCGCAGGACAAAGAGATCGACGACAGCAACCTCGCGCGAGCATTCATGGTCGAAGGGGCCAGCAAGCTCCGCTTCGCGCACATGCGCCTGAACGACTCCCCGGACGAGGCCATGCTCGACCTCATCGAGTGGCGGGATGCACGCTCCGAGGGGCGGGCGCAGAGCGACCTCGTGCACCCGGGCCTGTGCCGATTCTCGATCCTCACCGACGACATCGACGCCGAATACGCACGGCTGACGGACGACGGTGTCGAGTTCCTGCACTCGCCACAGACCATCATGGGTCCGGACGGAGTCAACGGCTGGCGGCTGCTTTTCGCCCGCGATCCCGACGGCACGCTGTTCCATTTCGCCGAACTGCTGGGGCAGGCCGCTACGGTCGGCTGACAGCATTCGCACGACGAAGGTAGGAACCTTGACCAAGGCAGAAGTCCCGGGAAGCGGCACGACCGACGAGCGGGGCGAGCAAACCGGAGAACAGTTGGTCCCCGCTGTCTCGCGCGCCACCCGCGTGCTCGAGACACTGGTCCAGCAGTCTGCCGGTGCCACGCTCACCGAGCTGGCCAAGCGCTGCGCCCTGGCGAAGAGCACGGCGTCGGTCCTGCTCCGGACCATGGTGGTCGAGGGTCTCGTCGTGTACGACCAGGAGACGCGCCGGTACAACCTCGGCCCGTTGCTCGTGGAATTCGGGGTCGCGGCGATCGCGCGAACGTCGGCGGTCGCCGCGTCGCGGACGTACATGGAGTGGTTGGCCGAGCGGACCGAGCTGGCCTGCCTGGCCATCCAGCCGATGCCGGACGGTCACTTCACGGCGATCGCGAAGATCGAGAGCCGCAAAGCCGTCAAGGTCACCATCGAGGTCGGTTCGCGCTTCGACCGCACTGCCCCGTTGATCAGCCGCTTGGCGGCAGCATGGCCGGGGCGGGGACGCCCGAAGCCGATCGAGTATCCCGACGCCGAACTGAAGCAGCTCCGGGCGCAGGGCTACGGCGTGATCTACGGCGAGTATCGCCCCGAACTCAATGTCCTGGGGGTCCCGGTATTCGACCGGGACGGCGGGCCGTGCCTGTTCATCGCCCTGCTCGGCATTGGTGACGACCTGACGGCCGAAAGCGTGGCCGGAATCGCCGACTACCTCGTCACGGCGTCACGGGAGATCAGCTCGCGCATCGGCGGACACATCCCCGAGGACTACCCGACGCCCGCCGGGGCGCCCGACCTCGACGCCGGACGCGGCTGACCGACCCGCACTTTTCTTCATGCGGCGACCCCACCCGGGGCCTGCCGCTCCGAGTCGACCCTCGATGGTCGGCTGCCCACCTCCGGCGCCACGCGCCCGAGGTATCCCCGTCCCACTGTTCGTAGGAGACATAGATGACCAGCAACAAGATCGCCGTCGTCGGCGGCACCGGGCCCCAGGGAAAGGGGCTGGCGTACCGCTTCGCAGCGGCCGGCAGGCACGTCGTGATCGGATCGCGTTCGATCGAACGCGCCGAGGAGGCGGCAGCCGAGGTGCGCAGGCGCGCCGGTGACGGCGCCCGAGTCAGCGCCGCCGACAACGCGTCGGCCGCCGCCGACTGTCCCATCGTCCTGCTGGCCGTCCCGTACAAGGGCCATCGTGAGCTGGTCTCCGAATTGGCACCCTTCTTCGCGGGCAAGCTCCTGGTCAGCTGTGTGAACCCGCTCGGCTTCGACAAGGCTGGGGCCTACGGTCTGGACGTCGAGGAGGGCAGTGCTGCCGAGCAGTTGCGGGACCTGGTGCCCGACGCCACCGTGGTGGCTGCGTTCCACCACCTGTCGGCGGTCACGCTCTGGGAGCACGAAGGCCTCGTCCAAGAGGATGTGCTCGTGTGCGGCGACGATCGGACCGCCAAGGACGAGGTGGCGCGGCTCGCAGTCGCGATCACCGGTCGGCCCGGCATCGACGGTGGGGTACTGCGGGTGGCGCGGCAGCTCGAACCGTTGACCGCCGTCCTCATCAACGTCAACAAGCGCTACAAGACGCACTCCGGTCTCGCTGTGAACGGGGTTGTTCATGATCCACGAGCTGCGTGAGTACATCGCTCTACCGGGCCGCGCCGACGACCTGCATCGCAGGTTCGCCGACGAGACCCTGGCTCTGTTCGCGGAATTCGGGCTGCAGGTCGACGGCTTCTGGCACGAGGCGGGCAACCGCGGCCGGATCGTGTACCTGGTGGCCTTCCCCGACGCCGAGGCTGCGGACGCGCACTGGGCGCGGTTCCAGACCGATCCTCGGTGGCTCGCGGTGAAGGCGCGCACGGAGAGCGACGGGCCGCTCATCTCGGAGATTCGAAGCACGTTCCTGGTCACTCCGGCGTACGCCCGGCCCTGAGCGGCGCCCGAAGAGGTTGGGCCCGACTCTTGACCGTCGCCGCACTCTGCCCCTAATCTGTTCCATATAGTGATTCGAGTTCAATATCATGAAAAGAAGCACCATGATCAAAGGAATCCAGCTTCACGGCTGGGCTGACGGGCCACAGATGGTGGAAGTGGCAGAGATCGCTGCCCGGAGTTTCGAGACCGTCTGGCTCAGCGACCAACTCCAGTCGCGAGGCGTTGCGGTTCTCCTCGGCGCCATCGCTGCGCGCACCGGCGCGGGCGTCGGCACGGCGGTCACGTTCCCCTTCGGACGCAACCCCCTCGAGATGGCGTCCAGCATGGCGACCCTCGCGGAGTTCATGCCCGAAGGACGTCGGGTCAGCATGGGAATCGGTACCGGCGGTGGGCTGGTGAGTGCGCTCATGTCGCGGCAGAATCCGACGGAATACGTGGCCGAGTTCATCACGATGTGCCGGATTCTCTGGGAGGGCGACGCGATCCGCATGGGGGACTACCCGCGGACCTGTGCAGCCCTCGGATTGCGTGAGGACGCCCGGGCGTCGTCTCCTGGACGAGCAAAGCCGACGTGCGCGTGTTGGTCGCCGGCGCCGGGCCCCGCGTGCTGGAGATGGCAGGCGAGCTTGCCGACGGCGTCATCTGCGCCAGCAATTTCCCGGCCCACAGCCTCGCGGCCTTCCGCAGCGGCCAGTTCGACGCGGTGAGCAACCTCGACGCGATCGACCGGGGCCGCAAGCGCAGCCTGCGGGGGGAATTCACCCGGATCTACGGCGTGAACCTGTCCGTGTCCGCCGACCGGGACAGCGCCTGCGCGGCCGCACGACGACAGGCCACCCTGATCGTCAGCCAGCAGCCCCCGGAGAACCTCCACCAGGTGGGCTTCGAGCCCTCCGACTACGCCGCCACCCGGGCGGCACTCAAGGCCGGCGACGGCGTCGACGCCGCCGCCGACCTCCTCCCGCAGGAAGTCGCGGACCAGCTCGTCGTCTCGGGCACGCCCGGCGACTGCATCGAGGCGCTGGCCGAGTTGCTCGAATACGCGGAAGACGCCGGATTCACCGAGGCCTACATCGGCGCCCCGGTCGGCCCCGACCCCCGCGAGGCAGTCGAACTGCTCACCTCCCAGGTCCTGCCGGAACTCGGATGAGCGCGCACGTGGAAGAGACGCGGGATCTGTGCCCGGCCGAGCACCTCGACGGTCTGGTCGTCCTGACGCTCAACCGTCCCGAGGCACGCAACGCCCTCGACGTGCCGCTGCTGCAGGCGTTCGTCGCCGGACTCGCCGCGGGGATACGCGCGGGTGCCGGTGTCGTTCTCGTGCGGGCCGAAGGGTCCGCGTTCTGCGCGGGAGCCGACGTGCGGTCGGACGACGGCACCGCGAGCGGCCACCCGGGTCTCCGGCGTCGCCTGATCGAGGAAAGTCTCGACCTGCTGGGCGGCTACCCGGCGGCGGTGGTCGCGGTCCAGGGCGCCGCGGTCGGTGCCGGATGGGCCGTCGCCGCGGCCGCGGACATCGTCCTGGCCTCGCCTGCCGCGTCGTTCCGATTCCCCGAGCTCCCACTCGGTTTCCCCCCACCCGACAGCACGGTGCGCAGGCTGGAGGCCGCGGTCGGTCCGGCGCGGGCGCTGCGGCTCCTGGCGCTGGGGGAGCGCTTCGCCGCCGACGACCTCGCCGGGCTCGGTCTGGTCGACGTCGTTCCCGAGACCTCGCTCGACGAGAAGGCGCGCGAGACGGCCGCCCGACTCGCGGCACTTCCGCCCGAGCTGTTGCGCGATCTCAAAGCAGGCCTGTCCGCCTGGAAGCGGACCTCTCTACCGAACACCCTCGAAAGGCAGTCATGACCACCAGCATCCACATTCAGAGCGAAGAGCAGGCGCACCTGCGCACCACGGCCCGGGCATTCCTGGCCCGGCACGCTCCCGCGCACGACGTGCGAATCTGGGACGAGGCGGGCTCGTATCCCGAGCAGCTGTACCGCGAGATCGCCCGCCTCGGCTGGTACGACGTGGTGGCCGGCTCCGAGGCCGTCGAGGGGACGGCCGGTCTGCTGATCACGCTCTGCGAGGAGATCGGCCGGGCCAGCTCCGACCTCGTGGCCCTGTTCAACCTGAACCTCAGCGGGCTGCGCGACATCCACCGCTGGGGCACTCCCGAACAGCAGGAGACGTACGGCGCGCCGGTGCTGGCGGGCGACGCGCGCCTGTCGATCGCGGTCAGCGAACCCGACGTGGGCTCCGACGCGGCGAGCGTTGCCACGCGTGCCGAGAAGGTCGGGGACGGTTGGGTTCTCAACGGCCAGAAGACCTACTGCGAAGGCGCGGGCCTGCCCGGCGCGGTGATGGAACTCGTCGCCAGAGTGGGCGGCGGTGGCCGTAAGCGCGACCAGCTCGGCGTATTTCTCGTCCCGGTCGACCATCCGGGTGTCGAGGTCCGCCGCATGCCCGCGCTGGGACGCAACATCAGCGGCATCTACGAGGTCTTCCTGCGCGACGTCGCGCTCCCGGCGACGGCGGTGCTCGGCGAGCCCGGTGAGGGATGGCAGATCCTGAAGGAACGCCTGGTGCTCGAGCGGATCATGATCAGCTCCGGCTTCCTCGGCAGTGTGGCCGCGGTGCTCGACATGACCGTTCTCTACGCCAACGATCGCGAACAGTTCGGCAAGGCGCTGTCGAGCTACCAGGGCGTGACGCTGCCCCTCGCCGAGATGTTCGTCAGGCTCGACGCGGCCCGGTGTGCCGTGCGCCGTTCGGCCGACCTCTTCGACGCGGGCCTCCCGTGCGAGGTGGAGAGCACCATGGCGAAGTTCCTCTCCGGTCAGCTCTACGCAGAGGCCTCCGCGCTGGCGATGCAGATCCAGGGTGCCTACGGTTACGTGCGCGACCACGCCCTCCCGATGCACCACTCCGACGGGATCATCGCCCGTGTCGTCGCCGGGCCGCCCTCGGTGCAGCTCGACTTCATCGCCCGCTCCATGGGCTTAGGAATCGGAGTGAACAAATGACGAGTGTGAGCCGCGCACTCGCGCGGGTGAGCTCCGCCAAGACGATCGACGCCGGTGAAGCCGAGGCCCTCCTGGGCGCCCGCGGTGCCGACCTCGACCGACTGTGCGAGGCCGCGGCGGCCGTCCGGTCGGCGGGCCTGTTCGACGCCGGCCGCCCGGGGGTGGTGACCTACAGCCGGAAAGTGTTCATACCGCTGACCCGCCTGTGCCGGGACCGCTGCCACTACTGCACCTTCGCGACGACACCCGGACGGGTCGACGACCCCTTCCTCTCTCCGGACCAGGTCCTCGAGATCGCGCGCGCGGGCGCCCGGATGGGCTGCAAGGAAGCGCTTTTCACGCTGGGTGACCGGCCCGAGGATCGGTGGGACGCCGCCCGCGACTGGCTCGAATCGCGGGGCTACGCCGACACGCTGTCCTACGTGCGGGCCATGGCCGTGCTGGTACTCGAGGAGACCGGCCTGGTGCCCCATCTGAACCCCGGAGTCATGAGCTGGGCCGAACTTCAGCGCCTCAAGCCGGTCGCCGGCTCCATGGGACTGATGCTCGAGACCACCGCCCGCTCGCTGTGGGCCGAGCCCGGAGGCTGCCACTACGGCTCCCCGGACAAGGATCCCGCCGTTCGCCTGGCCTGCATCGAGGACGCGTCCCGCACCAACATCCCCTTCACGACCGGGATCCTCGTGGGGATCGGCGAGTCGTACGCCGACCGGGTGGAGTCCATCCTCCAGATCCGCCGGATCGCAAAGCAGTACGGCTCGATCCAGGAAGTGATCGTCCAGAACTTCCGTGCCAAGCCCGACACCGCGATGCGGTCCGCCGACGATGCAGACCACGAGGAGTACCTGGCCACGATCGCAGTGGCCCGCATCCTGCTCGGGCCTTCGATGCGTCTCCAGGCCCCACCCAACCTGTCGGAGCCCGGCGAGCTGCGCCGGCTGTTGGCCGCGGGCATCGACGACTGGGGCGGAGTGTCCCCGCTGACCCCCGACCACGTGAACCCCGAACGGCCCTGGCCGGAGATCGACAGACTCCGCGAACTGAGTGCTGCCGCCGGTTTCGAACTCCGGGAACGCCTCGCCGTCCAACCGCAGTACGTCCTCGCGGGAGATCCGTGGATCGACGCCCGGGTCCGGCCGCACCTGCTGGCGCTCGCCGACCCGGAGACCGGTCTGGCCGCGGACGTGCTGCCGGAGGGCAGGCCGTGGCAGGATGCTGCGCCCGTAGAGTCCAGTGGCCGAACCGATCTGCACCTCGAGATCGACGCGGAAGGGCGTCGTACCGATACCCGCAGTGACTTCGCAAACGCGTTCGGTGACTGGACGGTGCTCGGTGAGGAGATGAACGCACGCGCGGCGGCCGGCGCGCATCCTCGCCTGGGCGGTGAGGTGCTCGCCGCCTTGCGCACGGCCGAGCGTGACCCCGCGGGCCTCAGCGACGACGAGGCCCTGGCGCTCATCCACTGCGACGGTGCCGATCTGGATGCCCTGTGCGCCTTGGCGGATCAGGTCCGGCAGTCGACGGTGGGCGACGCGGTGACCTATGTCGTCAACCGGAACGTGAACTTCAGCAACGTCTGCTACACGGGCTGTCGTTTCTGCGCGTTCGCGCAGCGCGCGAGCGACGCCGATTCGTACCGGCTCTCCGTCTCCGAGGTGGGGGACCGGATCGCCCAGGCCTGGGACGTCGGCGCCACCGAGATCTGCATGCAGGGCGGGATCGATCCCGGTCTCCCCAGCACCATCCATCTGGATCTGGCAGCCGAGACGAAACGCCGGGCCCCGGAGATCCACCTCCATGCGTTCTCGCCGATGGAGATCGTGAGCGGGGCGTCGCGCATGGGCATCTCGGTGGCCGAGTGGCTGACCGAGGCGCGCAACGCCGGGCTCGATTCCGTGCCGGGCACCGCCGCCGAGATCCTCGACGACGAGATCCGGTGGGTGCTCACCAAGGGCAAACTGCCGGCATCCGAGTGGATTCGGGTGGTCAAGACCGCACACGAATTGGGGATCCGCACCACCTCGACGATGATGTACGGTCACGTGGACGAGCCCCGGCACTGGGTCGGCCACCTCCGCGTCCTGCTGGACATCCAGCGGGAGACGGGCGGCTTCACGGAATTCGTTCCGCTGCCGTTCGTGCACCAGAGCTCGCCCATCTACCTCGCCGGTCTGGCGAGGCCGGGCCCGACCCGCCGGGACAACCGTGCGGTACACGCATTGGCGCGGTTGATGTTGCACGGTCAGATCGACAACATCCAGTGTTCGTGGGTCAAGCTCGGTCCGGACGAATGCGTGGAACTGCTTCGCGGTGGCGTCAACGACCTCGGCGGCACCCTGATGGAGGAAACCATCAGCAGGATGGCCGGTTCGACGAACGGATCGATGAAGACCATCGCCGACATCACGAACATGGCCGCGGCGGCAGGCAGGCCGGCCCGGCAACGCACCACCACATACGAAGCCGTCGACGCCGAGCGAACCGCGGCCGCCGAACGGTTCGACGACAAGGCGAGGTCCGTGCTGCCGCTCGCCGTCGGGATGGTCGGCCAGTGAGCGGTGGAACGCGGAGTCGAGGCCCGCGCGGGCCGTGGGTGGCCGTGATTCCCCAGCGGAACATCACGTCCGCGAAATCGCGGCTCCTGCTCCGGCCGGAGGCCCGGCAGGCGGTGGTGCGCGCAATGTTCCGAGACACCGTGTCCGCGGTTCGGGCTGCCTCGCAGGTGGACACGGTGCTCGTTGTCGTCGACCGGATTCAGGACGCGGCCCACGTGCGGTCACCGGGTGTCATCCCACTCGTGCTGCCGGGCACGCCGGGCATGAACGCCGCCCTGCGCGAAGGTGGGCGCCTAGCCCGCGAGTGGTGGCCGCGCTGCCGGCTGGCGGGGCTGCCTGCCGACCTTCCGAGCCTGCGCAGCGAGGACCTGGACGTCGCGCTGAAAGTGGCCGGACGGCACGAGCGCACATTCGTGGCGGACCGAAGACGCGAGGGAACAAGTCTTCTGACGGCCTCCGAGGGTGTCGACCTCGATCCGAGATTCGGGGAGCGCTCGCGGCTGGCGCACCTGGGCTCGGGGGCGGCGGAGACGCTCGACCCGAACATCGAGTCCCTGCGGCGGGACGTCGACGATCTCGACGACCTACTGGACGCCGCTCTGGGACATCCCGGTGCTGCGCTGGGCTCCGTGCTCCGCAGTCTGGGTCAGCCGTTCGATCAGGTGTCGGCCCGGCAGCAATTCGACTCGTCCTCGGTGGCGTCCTGACTTTCGTTTCGGCGCACTGATTTTCATTCTTCTCCAGCGAGGCCTCGCGAGCATCGATCGCGTGTCTCGCTGTGTTCTCGGTCGGCCTGAGTGGGATTGTGCTCGATGGTCGATTCTCCAACAGTATTCAGAGCGGCTCCCTTACTTTCTTCGAGGAGACACATGAACAATCGGCTCAGCTTTCCTGCATATGTGGGCGTCGCCGCCCTGGCATTTCTCGCGATAGCCGCTGACGGCTACGACCTCGCCATCTTCGGTGCCGCGACGCCGAACCTGCTCCACTACGCAGATTGGGGTCTGACGACCGCGCAGGTCGGAGTGATCGCCAGTGCGGCGATCCTGGGGATGGGCATCGGATCCATCGCCGCCGGAGTGCTCGCCGACCGATACGGTGTGCGGCGGTTGTTCCTGCTCTGCGTCAGCTGGTTCTCCGTCGGCATGATGCTGTGCGCCCTGGCACCCACCGCCGAACTGCTGGGTGCCGCCCGGTTCTTCGCAGGGTTCGGCCTCGGCGGGGTCGTGCCCACCGCGGTCGCGGTGACGATGAGCGTCGCACCGGCAGACCGGAAGAACTTCCTCAACGGTGTGATCCTGGCCGGCATACCCATTGGTGGCGTCCTTGCCGCTCTCACCGCCCTGGCCTTCCTCGACGTGCTGGGCTGGCGCGGCGTCTTCTTCGTTGGGGGCGCTTTCCCCCTGCTGACCGTGGTCCCGATCGCCGCGGTGAAGCTGAAGCGGTGGGTGCCCACGCCGAACGCTCTGCGTTCGGACGGCGAGGCCACCCGCCCCACCTTGCGCGTCGCCTTCAAGAATCTCGGACCCACCGGATGGGGAGCGCTGGCAGTGTTCACCGCGCTGACCTTCTGTGGCCAGATCCAGTGGTACGGACTGCTCACCTGGTTGCCGCAGATCATGAAAGCCAGCGGTTACTCCCTCGGATCCGCATTGGTCTTTCTGGTGATCTTCAGCCTCGGAGCCGCCACCGGTGCGTCCGGAGGCTCTTGGATTGCGGACAAGTTCGGAGAACGTCGCGCAGTTCTCGCCGCATTCACGGTCGGCGCGGTCGCGGTCATGACCCTCGCGGTACACCTGCCGTCGCCCGTTCTCTACGTCTTCCTGTTCCTCGCCGGGGCGGGGACGGGCGGAACACAACCGATCGTCTTCGGCTACGTGGCCACCTACTTCCCCGTCGATATCCGCACCAGCGTGCTCGGATTCGTTGGCGGAGTGGGCCGGATCGGTGGTGTCTGTGGACCGATCCTGGGCGGCCTTCTGGCGGGCCGACCGTCGATCGTCATCTTCTCCGTTCTCTCGGGGATCGGGGTGTTCGCCGCACTGCTCTGCTGCGTCGCGTTGGCGGCGCGCAAGACCGAAAACGACCAGACCACCGTTACGGCAAGCACTCCAGCCGAGGTCTGAGTGAACGTGACTGTATTGGTTGGCGGGGTCGGTGGGGCCCGGTTCCTGCAAGGGGTGCGGCGGCTTCTCGGCGTTGATGCACCGGACGGCGCGGGTTCGGGTTCGGATTCTGCGCATCGGATCACGGCGGTGGTCAATGTCGGTGACGATGTGTGGATGCACGGGTTGCGGATCTGCCCGGACCTGGACACCTGCATGTACACCCTCGGC
>NZ_NHML01000058.1:0-21116 GCF_002165735.1 Rhodococcus sp. NCIMB 12038 | reverse complement strand
CTCGATTCACATGCGGAGCATGTGTGTGACAGTTTCATAGAGTTACGGCGGCCATAGCGGAGGGGAAACGCCCGGTCCCATTCCGAACCCGGAAGCTAAGCCCTCCAGCGCCGATGGTACTGCACCCGACAGGGTGTGGGAGAGTAGGACACCGCCGAACATCCGTTACCGAAAGCCCCCCAACCTTGTTGGGGGGCTTTCGGCATTTCACAACAGTTTTGCCGATGGCGCAGCGAAAACCGTTGCGGCACGATCCTTGTCGACCGTGCCGCGCGTTCGTCAGTAGTTGCCGCAGGTGTCGGCGATCGTCAGCGCCTTCGCGCGCCACTCGACAGCCGGACCCTCGGTCGGGACGGTCTCCAGCCGGCTCTTCAGCTGCGGGTGCGCGTCGAGGACGGCCTGACGATCGGCAGGAGACTTCGAGAAGAAGTCCGACAGCTGAGCCTTGCGCTCGGGTGCCTGATCCAGGCGTGCGGCGAGCTGCGGGGTCACGTCGTGCATCGCCGCATCGATCTGGGTGAAGCTGCAGGTGCTGTTCACGAGGCGGGCGGAGTCTGAGTCGGCCGGATCCGCGGAGGCGATCCCCGGTACCAGCACGGCGGCTGCAAGGGTGCCGGCCGCCGCGATGCCGAGGTGCAGACGTGCTCGTGAAACGTTCATGACGAGTCCTCCAATGTCGGTGGGTATGCCGGGGACACGTTAGGGGCACGAGTTGTGATTCTTCTGAGGACCGTCTGAGAATTGGGGCCCGCCGTCACGTCGGGGCGGGTGAAATCATGGACACCACCGGACCCGTCGCGCGTCCGCGGTCGTCCAGGATGTGCCCGAGGTGTTTGCCGATCTGCATGACCACCGATCGGTCCGCCACCCGCGACCCGGGCAGCAGTTTCTCCAGGAGCAGTTCGAACCGGTGGACGTCGTTGAGGGTGCGCAACCAGACGGCCATGATCAGGTTGTATTCGCTGGCAACGAGCACCGCCAGCCGCACTTCCTCGATCCGGCCCAGTGACGTTCTGAGCCGTTCGACCAGGGGTGCGGGAACTTGCATGAAGTACCAGGCGTAGATCGGCCACTCCGAGTAGGTGCGGGCGATGTCGGTGCGCAGCCGGAGGGAGCCGTCCCGTCGCATCGTCGCGATCGCGTCGGTGATGCGCTGATTGCTGACGCCGGCGCGTTCCGCGATCGCCGTGGTCGGTGTGCGGCCGTCGATGCCCAGTTCGTGATGGATCAGTCGCTTGAGACCGGGCGCGACCGTCCGCGCTGCGCGGGGCCGCGGCGGTCGGGCTGCTGGAACCTTGGCGACCTGCTCCGCCGACAGGGTCCGCAGCCGCCAGTTCCCGGCCTCGAACAGCACCTCCGTGATGAGGTGTGTCCGGGCTCGCCGGATCGCCGGATACTCCCCGAGACGGTGGAGCAGGAATCGTGACGTGTCCGCCGAATCCTCGGCCATCAGGGTGAGCAGCAGGTCGCGTCCGCCCGCCGTGAAATCGATGCTCGCAACCATCGGGTCTTCGGAGATGGCCTCCGCTGTGGCAACGGATTGTCCGGGTGCGCATTCGATTTCGATCAGCGCGCCACGCCCGGGCGTCCCGGCGTCGTATCCGGTGATCCAGATCAGGCCGGCGTCGCGGAGCCGCTGGTACCGCCTCGACAACGTCACGGGGTCGACGGCCAGTGCGGGCGCGAGCGCCTTCCACGATGCCCGAGGCTCGATTTGCAGTGCATGTATGAGTGAGAAGTCGACGTCATCCGGCTCGTAATCCTGCATGGTTCGCCCTTCGATGCCGAGAATGCTGCAAATTTACACGACGGAATTCACGCGGCGGCACTCTTCCATAAGTCACATTCCACTCGTCCTCTTGGAGTCGACATGAGTACTTCGCCCCACATCCGGGGAGGCGACGCTGCCACCGCAGCGGTCGGGTTCCTCGTGGTCATGGAGTTCGCGAGCGGGTTGCTGCAGGGCTGGTTCTCGCCGTTGCTGCCCGCCATCGGCGAGCGCTTCGACGCGTCGTCCGCCGCATTGAACTGGGTGAGCGCCATGTACCTGCTGGGAACGGCGGCCTGCGTGCCGCTGATCGCCAAGCTCGGCGACCTCTTCGGGCACAAACGCCTTCTCGTTCTCGCCACCGCTTCCGTCGCGCTCGGTTCGTACCTCGTCGCGTTCGCGCCGTCCTACGAATTGCTGCTCGTCGGCCGGGCGCTGCAGGCACCGCTCGCGGCGTTCCTGCCGCTCGAATTCGCGATCGTGCGGGACCGCAACGCGGCCACGGCCGGCCGGAGCATCGGCCGGCTCGTCGGGTCGCTGACGCTGGGCGCCGCCGTCGGTGGCCTGCTCTCAGGCTTCCTCCTCGACTCCGTCGTCGACAATGTCGGGCTGGTCCTGCTCGTACCCGCCGTGCTCATGACGCTCTGCCTGCCCGTCGTCTATTTCCTCGTCCCGGAGACAACGGTGCGGAAGGAAGGAACCGTCGACTGGGCCGGTGCCGTCCTGCTCACGGTGGGCCTGCTCGGCGTGCTCGGCGGTGTGTCCAATGCGAGCGCCTGGGGTTGGACGAGCGCGCTGACGTGGGCGGCCATCGGCGTCGGGGCCGCGGTTCTTCTCGTGTGGGTGTTCGTGGAACGACGCGTCCGACACCCCCTCGTGGACCTCGACATCATCGGGCGAGGGATGCGGGTACCGATGTTGATGGCGTTGCTGTTCGGCGCCCAGCTGTTCGGTGTCCAGACCCCGTGCGCGCTCTTTCTGCGTGCGATGCCGGAGACCAACGGCTACGGGATGGGGGTCACCGCGTCGGTGACCGGCCTGATCCTGGCGTTGTTTGCGCTCGCGATGTTCGTCGGCGCGTCCGTGAGCGACCGGCTCGCCCGATCCGTCCTCACCGTCCCCGGATCCCTCGCCCTGGGTGCGCTGCTCTCGGCGGCGGCCTACGGACTGATGATCGTCGTTCCGGGCAGCGCCCCGCTGTTCGCCCTGTGGCTCGTCGTCGCGGGCCTCGGCGGCGGAGTGGTGGTCGGGGTGCTGCCCACCGTCATCGTGCAGCAGGCGCCGCCGGATTCGGTCGGCATCGCGTCCGGCCTCTACAACACGTCCCGCACCGCGGCGGGGGCGGTGTCCGGTGCCTTGTTCGCGCTCGTGATGTCGACGATGGTCACCCCGGCACTGACCGCCGGCGGCAAGCAGATCCCCTCCGCGAGCGCCTATCACGTGGTCTGGGCAGTCTGCGCGGCACTGTGCGTCGTCACGGCCCTCCTGGCGCGCAAACTCCGATCTCCCGCGACGACCGCCGAGAACGACAAGCCCACGCTCGCCGACGGCGAGCAAGTACACGTCTGAACCCGCGACACCGAACGAAAGGACATCGAAGTGTCTGTCGATCCACAACTCCTCGGCACCATCGACGAGCTCGGCCCGCAGTACGCCGCGTTGAGTGATGCCATCTGGGACAACCCCGAATTGCGTTGGGAAGAGCACGCGTCCGTCGATGCGCAGATCGCTGCTGCCGAGGCAGAGGGCTTCACCGTCACCCGGTCGGTGGCGGGAATCCCGACCGCATTCAGCGCCGAAGCGGGAGACGGGCAGCCGGTGATCGCGATCGTCGGCGAGTACGACGCCCTCGCCGGGCTGAGCCAGAAGGCGGGAAGTGCCGTGCCGGAACCGGAACCCGGCAACGAGTCCGGTAACGGACAGGGCTGCGGCCACCACCTGCTGGGCGGCGGTTCACTCCTCGCCGCGACCGCCGTCAAGCGCTACCTCGACGCGAACGGCCTGCCCGGAACCGTCCGCTACTACGGCTGTCCCGCCGAGGAGGCAGCCGCCGGAAAGACGTTCATGGTGAAGGAAGGTGCCTTCGACGACGTCGACGCCGCCGTGTCCTGGCACCCCGGCGACACCACCACCGTGCAACGGATCCGGACCCTCGCCTACGTTCAGGCGTACGTCCGGTTCACCGGCATCGCCGCGCACGCCGGGGTGTCCCCCGAACGTGGCCGCAGTGCACTCGACGCCCTCGAACTGATGAACGTGGGCACGAACTTCCTGCGTGAGCACATGCCGTCGGACTGCCGGATCCACTACGCGATCCTCGACGCCGGCGGCCGCTCGCCGAACGTCGTGCAGGCGTCCGCCGAGGCCTACTACCTGGTGCGCTCGCCCGACGTGGCCGGCATGCGCGAGCTGTTCGCCCGCGTGACGAAGATCGCCGAGGGCGCCGCCCTGATGACGGAGACGACGGTCGAGATCGAGATCGACGGCGGATGCTCGGACATCCTGCCCAACGTCGTCCTCGAGGATTCGATGCAGGAGCGGCTCCGCGAGCTCGGGCCGGTGCCGTTCGACGACACCGATCTCGCGTCCGCGGAGGCGTTCACCACCAGGACGGCGTCGGGACGCACGGCGAGCACGCTCGGTGGTGAATTCGACAGCGACGGAAGAGCTCTGCACACCGGGATCGTCACGTTCGACGCGCGCTCCCTGCGGCCGACGATGACCGGCTCCAGCGACCTCGGCGACGTCAGCTGGGTGACGCCGCTCGTGCAGTGCGCCACGGCCTGCGTCGGTGTCGGCACGGCCGCCCACTCGTGGCAGATGGTCGCGCAGGGCAAGCTGCCGGCCGCGCACAAGGGGATGATCCACGCCGCGAAGATCATGGCCTCGACCGCGGTGGATCTCCTGACGGACGCCGAACTGCTGGCGTCGGCGCGTAAGGAGTTCAGCACCCGCACGAAGCAAACCCCCTACGACTCACCGCTTCCCGACGGGATCGTCGCGCCGCCTCTGCGCGAAATCGTCGCTGTCGCGCAGTGACCGTCGTTCACATTCACCAGGAAGGCACCCGCTCATGACTCTCGCCACCCCTGTAGGCGACACCACCGACGCACGTACGGTCGCGCTGAAGGACGCTGCAGCGCAGATCATCCGGAACAACGAGCAGGAGCTGCTCGCGCTCAGCCATCGTATTCACGGCACCCCCGAGATCGCGTTCGAGGAGCACCACGCGGCCGCCCTCGTCGGCGACACGCTCCGGAACGCCGGCTTCGACACCACCGTCGGCGTCTACGGACTCGACACGGCAGTCGAGGCGACCTACGGCAGCGGCGACCTCACCGTCGCGATCTGCGCCGAATACGACGCACTGCCCGAGGTCGGGCACGCGTGCGGGCACAACATGATCGCGGCCGCCGGGGTCGGCACCGCCCTCGCGCTCGCGGCCGTCGCCGACGAGGCCGGACTCCGGATCAAGCTGCTGGGCACACCCGCCGAGGAGCACGGCGGCGGCAAGATTCCCATGCTCGAAGCCGGCGCGTGGGAGGACGCGGCGCTGTCGCTGATGGTCCACGGCACGTCGGGCACGGACATGCCCTGTGCCTCACTGTGGATGCAGGCGGTCGACCGGTTCGAGGTCACATTCACCGGCCGCGCCGCACACGCTGCCGGCGCACCCGAGCACGGGATCAACGCCGGGGCCGCTGCGACGATCGCGCTGAACGCCATCGGGCTGGTCCGCCAGCAGTTCCGGGCGAAGACCCGCGTCAACGCGTTCGTCTCGCACGGCGGCGACGTCACCAACATCATCCCGGCCAGGACGGTCGTGCAGGTCGAGGTGCGGGCACCGGAGATCGACGATTGGCGTGAGGTGAAAGCGCGCGTGCTCGCCTGCTTCGAGGCGGGTGCGATCGCGACGGGATGCGAGTGGGCGTATGCAGCAACGGAACCGCCGTACGCGCCGATGGTGCAGAACCCGGTGCTTGCGGACATCTGGGACCGGAACCTGCAGGCCACCGGTCGCGAACTGACATCCGCCGCACTGGGCGGCGGGTCCAGCGACATGGGCAACGTGTCCCAGGTCGTGCCGTCCATCCACCCCGGGATCGCCGTCCTCGGGAGCACTGCGATCCCGCACAACGCCGACTTCGCAGACGCCGCGGCGACTCCCGCCGCCGACACGGCGATCATCGACGGTGCGACGGCGCTGGCATGGACGGTCCTCGACGCCGCACTGGACGCCGGGGTCCGCGGTGAGCTGCTCCGGCTGCAGGCGGAACGCCCGGAGGGATTCACCCGGACCGCGAACTGGGCATGAGCGCGTCGTGAAACGGCGGGGTGTCTAGTAGAACTGGGCGCCGGGCACGGCGGCCGGATCGTTGCGGACCTCGGCGGTATTGGTCTCGCGGAGCTTCCACGCGCACAGGAACGTGACCAGCCCCATCAGCGCGACGAAGACCGCGACGAACGTGGTGGTCCCGGTCTTGGCGATCAGCGCGGTCATGATGAACGGGGTGCCGCCGCTCACCGTGATCGCGGCCAGCTGGTATGCCAGCGAGGCGGCGGAGTACCGAACGTTGGGAGCGAACAACTCTCCCATGTAGGCGGCGATCGGCCCGTACGTCATGGACTGGAAGACGCTACCGACCGTGACGGCGACGAAGAACAGCACCAAGTTCCGGGTGTTGATCAGCCAGAAGTACGGGAACGCCCAGACGATGATCATCGCCGCACCGATCAGGATCATCGGCCTGCGCCCAATCTTGTCGGACATGTGCCCGGACCACAGCACCACCCCGACCGTGAGTGCCGCGCTGAGCAACGAGATCGCGAGCAGGTCATTGCGTTTCATTCCTAGTTCCGCGGTGCCGTAGCTGAGCACCCCGGCGATGGAGATGTAGAACAGGGAGTTGGTGGCCGCGAGCAGTCCACAGCCGAGCAGGATCTTGCGCCAGTGGTCCCTGATCGCCTGGGTCAGCGGTGCGCGGACGACGGTCTCGTTCTTCTTCTGCGCCTGGTCCTGCAGGTCCCGGAACTCAGGGGTGTCCTCGACCTTGGTCTGGATGTAGAGCACCACCGGGAACAGCAGTGCGCTGGCGAGGAACGGGATCCGCCAGCCCCAGCTGAGGAACGCCTCGTTCGAGATCGCGGCGGTGGCGCCGAGGAACACGAGGTTGCCGAGCAGCACACCGAACGAGACACCCATCTGCCCGAAGGTGCCGGAGAATCCGCGGCGCTTGGGACTGGCCGATTCGGTCAGCAGCAGCACGATCCCACCCCACTGACCACCGCACGCGAGGCCCTGGACAAACCGCAGGACCACCAGCAGGATCGGAGCCGCTATCCCGATGGTCGCGGCGCCGGGCAGGCAGCCGATGAGGAACGTCGCCAGTCCCATGAACAGCAGGCAGGTCACGACCGCCGGTTTGCGGCCGTACTTGTCGCCGAAGTGACCGGCGACGAGGCCCCCGAGCGGGCGGGCGAGGAAGCCGGCCCAGAACGTGCTGAACGAGAGCAGGGTGCCCACCAACGCCGACGCGCCGGGGAAGAAGACGTGGGGAAAGACCAGTGCCGCAGCGGTTCCGTACAGGAAGAAGTCGTACCACTCGATCGAGCTGCCGACCAGTCCCGCCGCAAGCAGTTTCCGATGTGCACGCGTGCGTGAGACGGCTGTGTCCTTACTCGGCTGCACCGCGGATGAAGTCATCCGATCACTCCTCGAGGTAGGTCTGCGCTGGACTAGAACATGACGCCAACTTCAAGTTGTCGCGTGCCGGTTAGTGTCTTCGATCGGTGATGTGATGTCAATCACTTCCCGATGATTGGCTGGTTGCCGCCACTACGGGCGTATCGGCCGAAACGGGCATATCGGGAGTGGCAGCTGAGCCTAGACTCCGAAGATGGAACGCAGTGCGAAGGCTGCACGCGAGCAGCGCACCGATCAACGGTCGACGTTCGACAAGTTCGTCGAGCAGATCGAACTCCGGGTCAGCCAGGCGCCGTTCTTCGGGATCTGCGCCGGCGTCGTGGTCCTGTGGGTCGTCAGCATTCCGCTGTGGAAGGACCTCCACGAGTGGCAGATCGCCATCCATACTGTCGGCGCCGTGTTCACGCTGCTGCTCGTGGTTCTGCTCGAGAACGCGGCCAGGCGATCGGCCGAGGCGCTGCAGGAGAAACTCAACGTCATCGCCGAGGCCCTCGCCGCGCTGCTCGACTCCTCTGCCCAGGACGACCCCGAACTGAGGAAGGCGGAGGAAAAGCTGCGGGAGGCGGTCGGGCTCGAGGAGCGGCACTGATCCATCCGCCCTGTGACTCAGCCCACCGAACGGGTAAGTTATGTGTAACCGCGAAAACTACTAACCAGTAGGGGTACGAAATGCCTGTTCCGACCGCCGCCACGTTCGCGCGGCTCGCCGACCTCATCGCCATCCCGGACGCCGCGGATCGCCCGACGCGGTCCGTCGTCGAGGCGTTCACGGGCAAGGAACTGGCCACCGTCCCCGTCGGCACCGCCCAGGATGCCGAGGCCGCGATCGCGCGGGCCCGGGTGGCGCAGAAGCAATGGGCCGCCCGCCCTGTCACGGAACGCGCCGCGATCTTCCACCGCTACCGCGACCTGGTGCTCGAGAACCGCAACGCCCTGATGGACATGGCGCAGGCCGAGACGGGCAAGTCCCGCGCCGCCGCGCAGGAAGAGGTCCTCGACATCTCGATGACCGCCCGCCACTACGCGCGCGTCGCCCCCAAGCTGCTGCGTCCCCGCCGCATCTCCGGCATGCTGCCCGGCCTCACCAAGACGGTGGTGCGGTACCAGCCGAAGGGCGTCGTCGGCGTCATCTCGCCGTGGAACTACCCCATGACCCTCGCGGTGTCGGACGCCGTCGCCGCGCTCCTCGCCGGCAACGCCGTCGTCCTCAAGCCCGACAGTCAGACCCCGTACTGCGCCCTGGCCTGCGTCGATCTGCTGTACCAGGCCGGGCTGCCGCGCGATCTGTTCGCCGTCGTCCCCGGACCGGGCTCGGTGGTCGGCACCGCCCTCGTCGAGAACACCGAGTACCTGATGTTCACCGGGTCCTCGGCGACGGGTCAGCTCCTCGCCGAGCAGGCCGGTCGTCGTCTCATCGGCTTCTCCGCAGAACTCGGCGGCAAGAACCCGATGATCGTCACCGCAGGCGCGAACCTCCGTGAGGTCACCGACGCCGCCGTGCGCGCCTGCTACTCCAACTCCGGGCAGCTGTGCATCTCCATCGAGCGGATCTACGTCGAGGAATCCATCGCACCCGAATTCACCCGGATGTTCGGCGAACGCGTCCGCAACATGAAGCTCGGCGCCGGCTACGACTTCGGCATCGAAATGGGCAGCCTCGTGTCCGAGGACCAGGTCAAGGCCGTGTCCAGCCACGTCGACGACGCCGTCGTCAAGGGCGCCACCGTGGTCGCGGGCGGCAAGGCACGCCCCGACCTCGGACCGCTGTTCTACGAGCCGACCGTCCTGACCGGTGTCCCGGAAGACGCCGAGTGCTACCGCGACGAGACGTTCGGGCCGCTGGTCTCGATCTACCCCGTCGCCGACGTCGACGAGGCCGTCGAACGCGCCAACGACACCGAGTACGGCCTGAACGCCAGCGTGTGGGCGGGAACCAAGGCGGAGGGCGAGGCCATCGCCGCACGGATCCATGCCGGAACCGTCAACGTCGACGAGGGTTACGCACCGGCGTGGGGCAGCACCGGAGCGCCGATGGGCGGCATGGGGGTGTCCGGTGTCGGGCGCCGCCACGGCGAGGACGGGCTCCTCAAGTACACCGAGCCGCAGACCATCGCGACTACCCGCGTCCTCAACCTCGGCGGTCCGCGGGGACTGTCGCCGAAGGTATGGGCCAAGATCATGCCGCCCTTCGTGAAGGCGCTGCAGTGGATTCCGGGCCGTTAGAGGTGGACCGCGCGAGCATCCTGATCGACGTCCCGCCCGGCGAGGTGTGGGGTGTGGTGACCGACGTCGAGGGCATGGGCCGGTTCAGTCCCGAGAACACCGGGGCGCGCTGGACGTCGGGCACCCCGGTCACGGTGGGGTCCCGGTTCGTCGGCGCCAACCGGCACGGGCCGGTGCGCTGGAAGACGCACTGCACCGTCGTGGATGTCGTTCCGGAACAGAGGTTCTCGTTCGAGGCGGACGAACCGAAGGCGCGCTGGACGTATAACCTCGAACCCTCCGGCTCCGGCACTCTCGTCACCGAGACCCGGGAGATCTACGCGACGCCCGTATGGTGGGTGCGACTGGTGCAGAAATCGAAGGTGCTGGGCAGCAACCGCGACCGGCTGATGCAGGACGGGATGCGGCAGACCCTCGAGCGCATGAGAGTCGCCCTCGAGAGCTGATCTTCCACCCTGGGGTGCGGATTCGTCACCCTAGGGTGCCTGTCGCAGGTCTCCGAAGGGCCCGAGACTGAACGGTGTCCACACCTCTCGGAGGCGCCTCCATGAATCCTCGGCCGACACCCGTCGAAGCTGGTCGGTCGTGCCCTGACGTCCGCCGCGAGGACGTCTCGTTCACCTCGCGAGGGCAGCGCTGCGCCGCCTGGCTGTACCGTCGCCGATCCGAAATACGTACGCCGGCACCCTGTGTGGTGCTCGCGCACGGCTGGAGCGGAGTGCGCGAGCAGCGACTCGACGCCTTCGCGGCGCGGTTCGCGGCCGCGGGAATCGCGGCGCTGGTGTTCGACTACCGGCACTTCGGCGCCAGCGAGGGCGAACCCCGGCAACTGCTCGACATCGACAGTCAGCTCGACGACTGGGACAGCGCCGTCGCGTACGTGTGCACCCGCCCGGACATCGACCCCGGCCGGGTCGCGCTCTGGGGGACGTCACTGTCCGGCGGGCTCGTCCTGACCACGGCAGCGCGGGACCGTCGCGTCGCCGCGGTCGTGTCGCAGGTTCCGTACGTCGACGGGCTGACCAACCTCCCGCGACTCGGGCCGGCCGGGCTCGGCCGCATGGCGGTCGCCTACCTGCGCGACCGGTACGCCCAACTGCGACACCGGCCGCCGCACATGTTCCCGGTCGTCGGGCCGCCGGGCTCGTTCGCGGCCATGACCTCACCCGACGCGGAGGCGGGGTATCACGCGATGGATCCGCCCGGTTCGACGTGGCGCAACGAAACCCCGGGACGGGTGGCGTTGCAGGCGGCGCTGTACCGGCCGACGAGGACGGTCGCGAAGATCGCCTGCCCCGTCTTCTTCGCCATCGCCGACAACGACGTCGTCACGTTCACCCGCCGTGCGCAGAAGGCCGCGGCCAGGACCCCCGACGCCGAGGTGCACGTGTACCCGGGCGGGCACTTCGACCCCTACTTCGGTGAACTGTTCGAGCGGGTGGTCGCGGACGAGACCGATTTTTTCGTCCGCCACCTCCGGCCGCAAGCCGGTTAACTGCTCAGCGCGCCGAACTGCTCGCGCAGAACGCCTTTGACGACCTTGCCGCTAGCGTTGCGGGGCAGTTGGGGGAGAATCTCGACGAACCTGGGCCGCTTGTACCGGGCGACCCGGCCGTCGAGCCAGTCCGCGAGGGCGTCGACGCCGAGCGCGGCCCCGGCCCGCGGGACCACGACCGCGACGGGAACCTCGCCCCACCGCTCGTCGGCCCGCCCGATCACCGCGACGTCGACGATGTCCGGGTGGGCGGCGAGTGCATTCTCGACCTCGGCGCAGTAGATGTTCTCCCCGCCCGAGATGATCATGTCCTTCTTGCGGTCCACCACGTACACGAAGCCCTCGGAATCCACGCGCACCAGATCGCCGGAGTGGAACCAGCCGCCGTCGAACGCGTCCGCGGTGGCCTCCGGGTTGCGCCAGTACCCCTCCATGAGTCCCGGCCCGCGGTAGACGATCTCACCGATCTCACCCTGCGCCACGTCGTTCATCGCCTCGTCGACCACGCGCATCGCGACCGTGTCGATCGGCTTCCCGACCGACCCGATCTTGCGCACGGCATCCTTGCCGTCGAGCATGCACGTCACCGGCGACATTTCGGTCTGCCCGAAGAAGGCCACGATCGCGGCGTCGGGGAACGCGGCGTTCAGGCGGTCGAGGAGTGTCGGGGTGGCAGGCGCGGCGCCCCATCCCAGCACCCGCAGGGCCAGATCCCGGCCCGCGGGAACGGCGTCGTCGAGGATGGCCTGCCACTGGGTGGGCACCATGAACACACTGGTCACCCGCTCGCGCTCGAGCGCGTCGAGTACCTCCGTCGCGTCGAACGCACCGGTCGGATGGATCACGACGGTCGCGCCGATCAGCAGGAACGGCCCGACGCTGCCGAGGGCGGCGATGTGGAACAGCGGCGACGAGACCAGATTGATCTCGGATTCGGTGTCGAACAGTCGCCATCCCCGGATGAGGGTCAGCGCCTGCGCCTGCAGATTCAGGTGCGACAGCACCGCGCCCTTCGGGCGTCCGGTGGTGCCGGACGTGTACATGATGGCGGCGGGGGAGTCCTCCGGCACGTCCGCGATCGGAACATCGGGATCGGCTGCGCGCAAAGCCTTCTCGAGTGAGACGTCGTCGGCGGCGTCGCCGACGACGAGCACATGCACGGCGTCGTCGACCTCGGCGGCGAGGTCGACGAGTGAATCCTCGACGACCACGACGGCGGCGTCGCTGTCGGCGACGATGAATGTCACCTCGCCGGGACTCAGCCGGAAATTGACGGGGACAGCGATCGCACCCAGGCGCGTCGCGGCGAGTATCACCTCGAGGAACTCGGGGCGGTTGGTGAGCACCAGCACGACGCGGTCGCCGCGAGCGACACCGCGGGCGGCGAGCACCGCCGCGGTTCGCGCGCTGCGGTCGTCGAGTTCACGCCAGGTGGTCGAGGCGCCCCGGAACCGGAGCGCCACCGCATCGGGTTTCGCAAAGGCATGCCGGGCAACATGATTGGCCCAGTGCGTCCGCCGCGAGGCGAACGGCTGAGCGTGCGACGGCGCTGTCACGGTGACGTCCGCTGTCACGGCGGCGTCCTCAGACCCGACCGAACACTGCGGGACGCTTTTCCAGGAACGCCGCGACGCCCTCCTGGAAGTCGGGGGCTGCGAGGAGATCGATCTGGCCCGAACGCTCGCGGGCGAACGCGTTGTCGAGTTCGACGAGCGTCGCGTCGTTGACGGCGTCCTTGGTGAAGTGGAAGGCCTCCGACGGTCCGTCGGCGAGACGTCGGGCGAGGGCGTCGACGGTCGCGGCGAACTCGTCGTCGGGGTACACGTCGGCGATCAACCCGGCCGCGAGAGCCTCACGCGCGGGCAGCCGTTCGGCCAGGAGCGCCATCTTCAGCGCGCGGGCGCGGCCGATCGACGCGGCGACCAGAGCGGTGGCGCCGCCGTCCGGCATCAGGCCGACCTTCGTGAAGGCGAGCAGGAAATAGCTCGTCTCGGTGGCGATCGTGAGGTCGCAGGCCAGGGCGAGCGAGACCCCGACGCCCGCCGCGGGACCGTTGACCGCACCGATCACGGGCCGGGGGAACGCGCGGATCGCGGCCGCCGCGCGGTTCGCGGCGTCGATCGTCGCGGACGACGGCGGTGCGGAGGTGTCGAGACCACCCAGATCCGCACCCGTGCAGAAGGCGCGACCGGCGCCGGTGAGGATTGCGACCCGCGCCTCCGCGTCACCCGCGTGCTTGCCGAAGGCGTCGGCGATGGCGTCGAGGGACTCGGTGGTGACGGCGTTCATGCGGGACGAGCGGTCGATGGTGACGCGGAGGACGCCGTTGTCGACAGTCGTGTGCACGCCGGGAATGTCGGAGCTCATGAGGATCCTTAGTCAGGAAGGGCGGACGGAGAGGGCGATCTTGCCGGTGGCGGAACGGGTTTCGAGTGTCCGCAGTGCGTCACTGGCGTGTTCGAACGAGTAGACGGTGGGTTCGGTGATCCGGAGCGCGCCGGATTCGAGGAGCGGGCTCAGGGCCGCCCATTGCCGGCCCGTGTAACCGGGATGGGTGCGCACGTACTCGCCCCATCCCGCGCCGAGGACCGAGATGTTACGCAGCAGAAGCCGATTGACCTTGACGGTGGGGATCTCGCCGCCGGTGAAACCGAGGACCACGAGCCGGCCGTTGGGTGCGAGGCTGCGCAGACTGTCGGTGAACCGGTCGCCGCCCACGGGGTCGAGGATGATGTCCACGCCGCGGCCGTCGGTGAGGTCGCGGACCCGGTCCTTCCACCCGTCCACGAGGACGACGTGATCGGCGCGGTTGGCCTTCGCGATGCCGGCCTTCTCCTCCGTGCTGACCACGGCGATCGTCTCGAGCCCCAGCGCGGCCGCGACCTGCAGCGCGGCCACCCCGACACCGCCGGCGGCGCCGTGCACCAGCACCGTCTCGCCTGCGCGGTAGCGGGCACGCTCGTCGAGAGCGAAGTGCACGGTGAGGTAGTTCAGCAGGAATCCGGCGCCCGCTTCGAGCGACACCGAGTCGGGGAGGGGGAACACCGAGTCGGGTTCCACCGCGACCGTCTGCTGCCACGCCCCGTCCGCTGGGAGGACGGCCACCCGCTGTCCCGCCCGGATGCCGCTGTCCGCGGGGGCGCTGCGGACGACGCCCGCACCCTCGAGCCCCAGCACGAAGGGCATGTCGCGGACGACCTGATAGCTGCCGGTGGTCTGCAGCAGGTCGGGAAAGGCGACGCCGGCGGCGTGCAGATCGACGACGACGCGTCCGGTTCCGTCGGGTTCGTCGATCTCGGCGAGCTGCACTCCGGAAGGGCCGGAAGCGCTGGTCAGTTGCTGGGCATACACGTGGTGGTCTCCTCCGTCGGTCCCTGACTATCCATACCAGACGCTACTGAACGGGCGCTAGATAAAGTCGGCCATTGACCCTGCGCTCGGCGGCGTGGTACTAACTTTAACGAGCGATCAGTAATCAGGCCGAGTCGGAGGATGAGACGTGCCAGAACAGACGGAGACGACGGAGGCAGCCGCACTGTGGGAGCGGCGCGGCGGCATCGGCATCATCACGCTGAACCGCCCCAAAGCGCTCAATGCGGTGAACGGCGCGTTGTCGACCGCCGTGGGCAATCTGCTCGAGCAGGCCGAGAACGACCCCGACGTACGGGTGGTCGTGGTGACCGGGTCCGGCCGCGCGTTCTGCGCCGGCGCCGACCTCAAGGCCCTCTCCACGGGCGGGAACATCGCTGCGGACGGGCACCCCGAATGGGGCTTCGCCGGATACGCGCAACACTGGATCAGCAAGCCGACCATCGCCGCGGTCAACGGCTTCGCCCTCGGCGGCGGCACCGAACTGGTGCTCGCCAGTGACCTCGCAGTCGTCGACGAGGAAGCGAAACTCGGGCTCCCCGAGGTCAAGCGCGGACTGTTCGCCGCCGCGGGCGGCGTGATCCGCCTGCAGCAGCAGATCCCCAAGAAGATCGCGCTGGAGATCGCGCTGACCGGCGAACCGATCACCGCGGCGCAGGGCAAGGAACTGGGCCTCGTCAACCGGGTCGCCCCGGCGGGCACCGCCCTCGAGGTCGCGCTCGAACTCGCCGAGCAGATCGCCGCCAACGCACCGCTGTCGGTGCGCGAATCGAAGGCCATGATCCACCGCACCGCAACCGAACCCGACTGGGGCAACGGGGCATGGGAGGCGAACACCGCCGCCATCGCCACCATTTTCACCAGCGCGGACGCCAAGGAAGGGCCGACGGCATTCGCCGAGAAGCGGCAACCGGTCTGGCAGGGCCGCTGACCCGTGAGTACTTGTTAACCGCGGGCGGTTAACAAGTACTCACGGGTGGCGGAGCCACACAATCGAAGGGAACATCATGACCAACGCTGTCATCGTGGACGTAGTCCGCCTCGCCTCCGGCAAGGGCAAACCCGGCGGTGCGCTGTCGGGTACGCACCCGGTGGAACTGCTCGCGCACGTGCTGCGCACCATCGTCGAACGGAACGGCATCGACCCCGTGCTGGTCGACGACGTCATCGGCGGCTGTGTCGGCCAGGCTGGCGAGCAGGCCCTCAATATCACCCGGACGGCAGTGTTGTCGGCCGGGTTCCCGGATTCGGTTCCGGCGACCACCGTCGACCGCCAGTGCGGCTCGAGCCAGCAGGCGGCGCACTTCGCGGCGCAGGGCGTGATCGCCGGCGCCTACGACATCGTGATCGCGGCGGGTGTCGAGTCGATGTCGCGTGTTCCGATGGGGACGACCACCCTCGGTCAGGACGCGTCCGGTCCGGGCATCGCCGCACGCTACCCGGAAGGCCTTGTCAACCAGGGTATTTCCGCGGAACTGATCGCCGCCAAGTGGAAGTTCGACCGCGACACCCTCGACGCGTTCTCCGCGCAGTCGCATCAGCGTGCCGCCGACGCCGCGTCGAAGGGGTTGTTCGCCAGGGAGATCATCCCGATCGACGTGACCAACGCCGCCGGGGAGACGGTTACGCACACCGTCGACGAGACGGTGCGCGCCACGACCACCGCCGAGGGACTGTCCGGGCTGAAGTCGTCGTTCTACTCGGAGAAGTACGCGGCCCGGTTCCCCGAGGCGCAGTGGCACATCACCCCCGGCAACTCGTCCCCGCTGACCGACGGTGCGTCCGCGGCGCTGATCATGAGCGAGGAGATGGCGTCGAAGCTGGGTCTGACCCCGCGGGCCCGGTTCCACTCGTTCGCCGTCGCCGGTGACGACCCGGTGTTCATGCTCACGGCGCCGATCCCGGCGACGAAGAAGATCCTCGCCAAGTCGGGGCTGAGCATCGACGACATCGACGCGTACGAGGTCAACGAGGCGTTCGCGCCGGTGCCGCTGGCGTGGGCGCACGAGTTCGGGGCCGACCCGGCCAAGCTCAACCCGTGGGGCGGCGCCATCTCGCTCGGGCACGCGCTCGGATCGTCGGGTACCCGCCTGCTGAGCACCCTGGTCAACAACCTCGAGGCCACCGGCGGACGCTACGGCCTGCAGACCATGTGCGAGGGCGCGGGCATGGCCAACGCCACCATCATCGAACGCATCTGACCCACACTTTCCCGAAAACCTGCTTCCGAAAGGTAAGACATGATCGTCAACGACAGCGTCGCACTCGTCACCGGCGGTGCCTCCGGCCTCGGCCTCGCCACCACCAAGGCACTGCTCGCCGACGGCGCCAGCGTCGTCATCATCGACCTGCCGTCCTCCGACGGTGAGACCGTCGCCAAGGAACTCGGCGACCGCGTGCGGTTCGCCGCAGGCGACGTCACCAGCGAGGCCGACGTGGCCGCCGCACTCGACGTCGCGGAATCGCTCGGACCGCTGCGGGTCGCCGTGAACTGCGCCGGCATCGGCAACGCCATCAAGACCGTGAACAAGAACGGTGCGTTCCCGCTGGCCGACTTCACCAAGATCGTCACAGTCAACCTGATCGGCACGTTCAACGTGACCCGCCTTGCCGCCGAGCGCATCTCGAAAACTGAGCCGATCGAGGGCGAACGCGGCGTCATCATCAACACCGCCTCCGTCGCCGCGTACGACGGCCAGATCGGTCAGGCCGCGTACTCCGCGTCCAAGGGCGGCGTCGTCGGCATGACCCTGCCGATCGCGCGCGACCTCGCCTCGCTGCTGATCCGCGTCAACACGATCGCTCCCGGACTGTTCAAGACGCCGCTGCTCGGGTCGCTGCCGGAGGCCGCGCAGCAGTCGCTCGGTGGCCAGGTGCCGCACCCCTCGCGTCTCGGCGACCCGTCGGAGTACGGCGCCCTCGCCGCGCACATCGTGTCGAACCCGATGCTCAACGGTGAGACCATCCGTCTCGACGGCGCCATCCGCATGGCACCGCGCTGATCGGCGACCTGTGACTCTGCGCGAGGACGGGCCTGCCACCACCGAGACGGCGTACGCCGACTGGCGGACCTTCGAGGCCCTGACGCTGACGCCCATCCTCGAGCAGGCACTGGATCTGTTCAACGAGAACGGTTACCACGGCACGACGGTGCGGCAGATCGCCCGTCGTGTCGGGGTGACCGTCCCCGCCCTGTACTACCACCACGAGAGCAAGGAAGCCGTTCTCGTGGCCCTGTTCGAACTGCAGATGCGCGAACTGAACGAACGCGCCGAGGCAGCCGCCCGCGAGGCCGGCGACGACGTGGTGGCGCAATTCGCCAACGTCGTCGAGGCGATCGTCCTGTACATGACGCACCGGGTGCGCCACGTCTCCCTCGACACCGAGTTGCGGCACGTCTCGGCCGACAGCCGCAGTCGCTACGCCGCGACCCGCAAGCGACTCGAATTGATGATGGTCGACCTCGTCGCCGACGGCGTCGCCCGCGGCGTGTTCCACAGCGGGGACGTCCCCGAGACCGTGCGCGCGCTCCTCGGGATGTTCCAGTCGATTCCGCGGTGGTACCAGCTCGGCGGAGCACTGACTCCCGAGCAGGTCGCAGGCCGCTACGTCGACATCGCTCTCCACACCGTCGGGTATCTACCCGCTCACTGAACCGTTTCCCCAGAGGAGCCGTGCCTTGCTCTCCACCGCATTCACCAAGACCTTCGGCGTCCGCCACCCGATCGTGCAGGGCGGCATGCAGTGGGTCGGTCGCGCCGAACTCGTCGCCGCCGTCGCCAACGCCGGTGCGCTGGGTCTGCTGACCGCACTGACCCAGCCGACCCCGGAGGACCTCGCCAACGAGATCGCCCGCACCCGCGAACTCACCGACCAGCCCTTCGGCGTGAATCTGACGATCCTTCCGGCGATCACGCCGCCGCCGTACGAGGAGTACCGGCAGGTCATCATCGAGTCCGGCGTCAAGATCGTCGAGACCGCCGGCTCCAACCCCGCGCCGCACCTGCCCGACTTCCACGCCGCGGGCGTGAAGGTGCTGCACAAGTGCACCAGCGTGCGGCACGCGATCAAGGCCCAGGACAGCGGCGTCGACGGCATCAGCATCGACGGCTTCGAATGCGCCGGCCACCCCGGCGAGGACGACATCCCCGGGCTGGTGCTCATCGCCGCCGCCGCCGAACAGATCACCATCCCGATGGTCGCGTCGGGCGGATTCGCGGACGGGCGTGGGCTGGTCGCGGCCCTCGCGCTCGGCGCCGACGGGATCAACATGGGCACCCGCTTCATGTGCACCGCCGAATCGCCGATCCACCAGAACATCAAGGAAGCGATCGTCGCCGCCAAGGAGACCGACACCGAGTTGATCTTCCGGCCGCTGCGCAACACCGCCCGCGTCGCGAGCAACACCGTGAGCCGGGAGGTCGTCGAGATCCTCGACCGCGGAGGCAAATTCGAGGACGTCCGGGAACTCGTCGCCGGTGCCCGCGGGCGCACCGTGTTCGAGAACGGCGACCCCGAGGCGGGCATCTGGACCGCCGGCACCGTCCAGGGCATCATCCACGACATCCCGACCGCCGGTGAACTCGTCGAACGCATCGTCGCCGAGGCGGAGGCGCTGATCGCGGAACGCCTCGCCGGCCTGTCGGTTCCCGTCAGCGCCTGATCCGATCGTAGGAGAGAAGTCATGCAGCGCAACATCTTCGAGAAGGATCACGAAGCGTACCGGGAAACGGTGCGCGAGTTCCTCGCCCGCGAGATCGAACCGCACTACGAGCAGTGGGAAGCCGACCGGCTGATCGACCGCGCGGCGTGGCTGGCCGCCGGAAAGTCGGGGATCGTCGGACTCGCCGTGCCGGAGGAGTTCGGCGGCTCCGGTGTCACCGACTTCCGCTTCCGGTACGTCGTCGCCGAGGAAATCGCCCGCACCGCGACGACGTCATTCGGGTCGGGCCTGAGCGTGCACGACGACATCGTCATCCCGTACATCGTAAACCTCGGCACCGACGAGCAGAAGCAGCGGTGGCTGCCCGGCATGGCCGCAGGGAAGCTGATCGGCGCGATCGCGATGACCGAGCCGGGCGCCGGCAGCGACCTGCAGGGCGTCAAGACCACCGCGGTGCGGGACGGCGACGAGTGGGTGATCAACGGCCAGAAGACGTTCATTACCAACGGCATCCACTCCGACCTCGTCATCGTCGTCGCCCGCACCGACCCGAACGCCGGTTCCAAGGGGTTCTCGCTCTTCGTCGTGGAGCGGGGCATGCCCGGCTTCAGCCGGGGCCGCAAGCTGCACAAGGTCGGCCTGGCCGGTCAGGACACGGCGGAACTCGTGTTCGAGGACGTGCGGGTGCCCACGGCCAACCTGCTCGGCACCGAGGGGCGCGGCTTCGTCCATCTCATGGAAAACCTCCCCCTCGAACGTATCTCGATCGCGGTCAACGCGATCACCGCCGCGAAGGCCGCCTATCAGTGGACCCGGGACTACGTGTTCGAGCGGAAGGCTTTCGGCAAGCCGATCGGGGATTTGCAGAACACTCGGTTCGCGCTGGCGGAGATGCTCACCGAGATCGAGGTGACCGAATCCCACATCGACCGTTGCGTACTCGCATCGAACGCAGGCGAACTCACCGCCGTCGACGCGTCGAAGGGCAAGTGGTGGGCCAGTGAACTGCAGAAGCGCGTCATCGACCGCTGCGTCCAATT
Organism: Rhodococcus sp. NCIMB 12038; assembly: GCF_002165735.1. Lineage (NCBI taxonomy): Bacteria > Bacillati > Actinomycetota > Actinomycetes > Mycobacteriales > Nocardiaceae > Rhodococcus > Rhodococcus sp. NCIMB 12038. The sequence continues at coordinate 854 of NZ_NHML01000058.1, read as the reverse complement.
GCACGGCGGCTACGGCTACATGATGGAGTACCCCATCGGCCGTGCGTACGTCGACAGCCGGATCCAGACGATCTACGGCGGAACCACCGAGATCATGAAGGAAATCATCGGTCGCGACATCGCGGCCGGGTAGGCGGCTTCGCCGCCCGTGCGCCTTTCTGGTTGTTCCCGCTACCAGAAAGGCGCACGAGCGCGTAGCGCCTATCCCAGGCGGGCCTTCGCGTCCGCGTACTCACGGCTGAGGCGTTCGACGATCTGTGCTGCCGGGACGACGGCGTCGATGGCGCCGATGCCCTGTCCGGCTCCCCAGATGTCGCGCCAGGGTTTGGCTTCGGACTTCGCGGCGGTGTCGGCGTCTTCGCCGACGCCGAAGTTCATGGCGGTCGGGTCGGAGACGGCGAGGTTGTTGGGGTCGAGTCCGGCGGCTTCGATGCTGCCGCGGAGGTAGTTGCCGTGTACTCCGGTGAAGAGGTTGGAGTAGACGATGTCGGATGCGGTGGAGTCGACGATCATCTGCTTGTAGCGCTGGTCGGCGGTGGCTTCTTCGGTGGCGATGAAGGCGGAGCCGATGTAGGCGAGGTCGGCGCCCGCGGCCTGGGCGGCGAGGACGGAGCGGCCGTGGGCGATGGAGCCGGACAGCAGGACCGGGCCGTCGAACCATTCGCGGATTTCCTGGAGGAGTGCGAAGGGGGAGAGGGTGCCTGCGTGTCCGCCGGCGCCTGCGGCGACGGCGATGAGTCCGTCGGCGCCCTTCTCGACGGCTTTCTTGGCGAAGGTGTTGTTGATGACGTCGTGGAGGACGATGCCGCCGTAGCTGTGGACGGCGTCGTTGACGTCGGTGCGGGCGCCGAGGG